>JAKLLO010000070.1 GCA_023150095.1 Zoogloea sp.
TGCTCCTGGCCCGTCTGGCGCCGGGCGGCACGCGCTGGCGGGACGCGATGCCGGCCGCGCTGCTCATCACCGTGCTGTTCGCCGCCGGCCGCTACCTGATCGCGGCCTATCTCACCCACGCCGGGGTGGCGTCGGCCTATGGGGCCGCCGGCTCCCTGGCCGCCGTGCTGGTGTGGTGCTACGCATCGGCCCAGATCTTCCTGTATGGCGCCTGCGTGATGTACGTCCAGACCCAGCCCGGCGCCGCCCACAAACCCGAGGAGAACACACCATGACGCCCATCGAAGTGGACGTGGCCATCATCGGCGCCGGCTCGGCCGGCATGAGCGCCTACAAGGCAGTCCGCCAGCACACCGAGCGGGTGCTCGTGATCGAGCAGGGCCCTTACGGCACCACCTGCGCTCGGGTGGGCTGCATGCCCAGCAAGCTGCTCATCGCCGCCGCCGAGCACGCCCACGCCATCGCCCACGGCGCCCCCTTCGGCATTCGGGTTGCCGGCATGGTGGTGGACGGCGAGGCGGTGATGGCCCGCGTGCGGCGCGAGCGGGACCGCTTCGTCGGTTTTGTGCTGGAGACGGTGGAGGGCTGGCCGGCGGCGCACACGCTCACCGGGCGCGCCAGGTTCGTCGCGCCGGGCGTGCTGGCCGTCGGCGACACCCGCGTCCACGCCGGCCGCGTGATCATCGCCACCGGCGCCGTGCCTTCGGTGCCCCCCGGCTGGCGGGACCGCCTGGGTGACCGCCTCATCGTGAACGACGACGTCTTCGACTGGACCACCCTGCCGGCGTCGGTCGCCGTGGTCGGCACCGGCGTGGTCGGGCTCGAGCTGGCCCAGGCGCTGCACCGCCTCGGGGTGCGCGTGCGGCTCTTCGGGCGCAGCCGCCGGGTCGGGCCGCTCACCGACCCGGCCCTGCAGGCGGCCGTCACCCATTGGATCGAGGCCACCCTGCCCTACAGCGGCAACGTGGGCGAGCCGGATGTCCGCCGCGATGGCGACGGCGTGGTCGTGACCTGGCAGGGGGCGGATGGTGAACACAGCGAGCGCTTCGACTACCTCCTCGCCGCAGCCGGGCGCGCCCCGGACATCGCCGGGCTGGACCTGGACAAGGCGGGCATTCCCCTCGACGAGCGGGGCCGGCCGACCTTCGACCCGGCCACCTGCCGGATCGGTGACACCCCGATCTTCATCGCGGGGGACGCCGACAACGACCGCCCGGTGCTGCATGAAGCCGCCGACGACGGGCGCATTGCGGGCCACAACGCGGGCCGCTACCCCGACGTCCGGGCAGAGCCGCGCCGTACCGCGCTGACCATCGTCTTCTCCGATCCCCAGATGGCCATCGCTGGCGCCAGCCACGCCGAGCTCACCCGGCACGGCACCGCCTTCGC
Organism: Zoogloea sp.; assembly: GCA_023150095.1. Lineage (GTDB taxonomy): Bacteria > Pseudomonadota > Gammaproteobacteria > Burkholderiales > Rhodocyclaceae > Zoogloea. The sequence continues at coordinate 1,390 of JAKLLO010000070.1, forward strand.
CCACGGGGAAGTCTCGTTTGCCGATCAGGGCCGCGCCCGCACCATGGGGCGCAACCTGGGCACGCTACGGGTTTATGGGTCGCCGGCAGACGGCCGGCTGCTGGGGGCGGAGATCTTCGGGCCCGACGCCGAGCATCTGGCCCACCTGCTCGCCTGGGCCATCCAGCGGGGCGACACGGTGGCGGATGCCCTCGCCGCGCCGTTCTACCACCCGGTGATCGAGGAGGGGCTGCGCACTGCGCTGCAGCGTCTGGCCAAGGCGCTCCGGAACGGCGGCTGAGTCAATCCATCGCCAGCACCGCGGCCCCCTGCAGCGCGCCACGGCGGAGGGTTTCCAGCGCGAGGTTGGCGTCGGCCAGCGCAAAGCGGGTCACCGCGGTATGCACCGGCACGCGGGGGGCGAGGTCGAGGAAGTCCAGCCCATCCTGCCGGGTGAGGTTGGCCACCGAGCGGATCATCCGCTCACCCCACAGGTCGGCGTACGGAAAGGCCGGGATGTCGCTCATGTGGATGCCGGCGCACACCACCACGCCGCCCTTCTCCAGATGGCCCAGCGCGGCCGGCACCAGCGGGCCGGCGGGGGCGAAGATCAGCGCCGAATCGAGGCGCTCGGGCGGCCGCTGGCTGGCGTCGCCCACCCACGCGGCGCCGAGCTGGCGGGCGAAATCCTGGCTTTCCACATCGCCCGGACGGGTGAAGGCGTAGAAGGGCCGCTGCTGGTGGCGCAGCACCTGGGCCACGATGTGGGCCGCGGCGCCAAAGCCGTAGATGCCGACCCGCCGGGTGTCGCCCGCCAGCCGCAGCGCCCGGTAGCCGATGAGCCCGGCGCACAGCAACGGGGCGAGCTCCAGCGCCGACGGCAGCGCCGCGCTCTCCATCAGCGGAAAACAGTAGCGGGCATCCGCCACGGTGAATTCTGCGTAGCCACCGTCGATCTGGTAGCCGGTAAAGCGGGCGTGGTCGCACAGGTTCTCACGGCCGCTGGTGCAAAAGTGGCAGCTGCCGCAGGTCCAGCCCAGCCAGGGCACGCCGATGCGCTGGCCGGGGGCGAAGCCGGCAACCCCCTCGCCCAGCCCGGCCACCCGGCCGACGATCTCGTGGCCGGGGATGATGGGCAGCACAGGCTCGGGCAGCTCGCCATCCACCAGATGCAGGTCGGTGCGGCACACGCCGCAGGCCTCGACCTTCAGCAGCACCTGCCCGGGGCCGGGCCGCGGGACGGGGCGGGTCTCGGGTACCAGCGGCGTGCCGGGGCGGTGAAGGACCATCGCGCGCATGGTGGCGGGGAGGGGCTCAAAGGTATCGGCGGTCATGGCGGGGCAGTTCTTGGGGGGCCAGGATTGATCGGGGCAGGCGCGGGCGGCGTCGCGGACAACTTACAACATCGAGGCACCGGCGGGTATGGCGCAGGCTTCCCGAGGGCTCACCCCTGGGCGCTTGCACGGGACGCCGGCTGGTGGCATTCACCGCCTGCCGGAAGGTGAATCACATCTGGACAGTATGTCTTGAAAATGGACAATCAGATCTGCCGGAGCGTGTCGCCCTGCCGGGAAAGAAAGTTCGCCGCCTCTAACTAAAGTAATAGGTCACAGGAGCCGCTTAGTACTATGAACTGACTCGGCGCGCAGACGTTGTTCCAATCCCACGCAGCACAATAAGACCAATGATCGGGGAGTACGGTGACGGAGAGACACAGCACGGAAAGACCGGCCAGGGGCATCCGCACGGGGACGAGCAGCCACGCCGACCCACGCGCGGCCGCGGCCGAACTGGCGGCCAGGCTGCAGCCTGAGCCCGGCGGCCTGTCGGTTGTCTTCTGTTCGCCCCGCTTCGACCCGGACGCGATTGCCGCGGCCCTGGGCGAGCAGCTCGGCGCCGCCCCGCTGATCGGCTGCACCACCTCGGGCGAGATCGGCCCTGACGGCTATCAGGAGGGCTCGGTGGTCGGCGTGCATTTCGCGGCGGGCGAACTGGCCTTCGAGGTCGGGGCGCTCGAAGGCGTGAGCACGCTCGATGGGCGCAGGATGGCGGCCTTCGCCCACGACCTGCGCACCCGCCTGAGAACCCGCCATCCCTTGCTGCAGACCGACCGCTACTTCGCGCTGATGCTGGTGGACGGCCTGTGCACCCGCGAGGAGAGCGTCGTGCGGGCCTTCCACGACGGCCTGGGACGCACCCCGCTCTCAGGCGGCTCGGCCGGGGATGGGCTGCGCTTCACCGATACCCGGGTGATCTTCGGCGGCCGCGCCCTCCGCGACGCGGCGGTGCTGCTGATCGCCCACCCGCGCCGCGCCGTGACCGTGTTCAAGACCCAGCACTTCCGCGCCACCGACAGCCGTCTGGTGGTCACCGGCGCAGTGCCCGAGAAGCGCGTCGTCACCGAGATCAATGGCTGCCCGGCAGCCGACGAGTACGCCCGGGCTCTGGGCATCGGGGTGGACGCCCTGACACCCGAGGTGTTTGCGGCGCATCCGCTGGTGGTGCACATCGGTGGCGTGGATTTCGTGCGCTCGATCCTGCGCGCCAATCCGGACCGCAGCCTGACCTTCTTCTGCGCCATCGACCGCGGCATCGTCCTCAAGATCGCCCGGGGCGACGATCTGATCGGCAACCTGCAGGCGGCACTGGACGGTGCGCGGACGGAGATCGGCCGCCCCGCCCTGGTCCTTGGCTGCGACTGCGTGCTGCGCATGCTGGAATGCCGCCGCGCCGGCATCGCGGATGAGGTCGGGCAACTCCTGAAGGAGAACCGGGTGATCGGCTTCAACACCTTCGGTGAGCAGTATCGGGGAATGCACATCAATCAGACCTTCACCGGGATTGCGTTCGGGGAGGAGATCGAGGAATGAACCACACATCCGATGTGCGCTGCGCCGCCGACGATGCAACCGGGCTGCTCGGGGAAATCGCTCGCCGCGACAAGATGATCGATGCGCTGGTCTATCAGGTCGAACACAACCTCAATGACCAGGATCGGGACTTTGCGCTCCTGCAGACCACCTTCATGCTCGAGGAGCAGATCCGCCAGCGCACCGGGGAACTGAACACGACGCTCGACATCCTGAGCGAAGCGACCGCCCGCGCCACCAGCGCCCGGGAGCAGCTCGAAGCGGCGGTGGAGAGCATCTCCGACGGCTTCGCCCTGTTCGACCCGGAAGACCGCATCCTGCTCTGCAACGAGGCGTTCCGGCGGCTGTGGGGCCTGCGCGGGCGGATCACCGGACAGCACTTCACCGAGCTGCTCGCCCGCGCGACCCGCCCAGGCGCCAGCAACGCGGTGCTGGCGCGCTTGAACGCCTGCCGGGCCGGCCAGACCCGCTGCGAGCTGGCCCTGCCCTCCGGCCTGTCCCTGCAGATCCGGGAACGACGCATGGAAGACGGCTGCCTTGTCGGCATCTACGCGGACGTCACCGACCTGAAGGCCGAGGAAGCCCGCGTGCGCCAGCAGGAGATCGCGCGCAGATCGCTGCTGCTCCAGGCAACCCTCGACACCATCGACCAGGGCATCGCGGTCTTCGACAAGGACAACCGGCTGCTCGCCTGGAACCAGCGCTTCTTCCAGCTGCTGGCGCTGCCACTCCGGCTCGCCAAGGCCGCCACGACGCTGGAGGAGATGACCGAGCTCAGCCAGCCGGTGGCCCGCCTCGGGCTGCCCCCGGCGACCGGCAGCAGCCTGCGCTTCGAGCTCCACACCGAATCCGGAGAATCGCTCGAACTGGCGCGCTACCCCATGCCCGACGACGGCTGCGTGCTCACCGCCAGCGACATCACCTCGCTGAAGACCCGCGAAGCCCGCATCCACCACCTGCTCCAGCGCCAGCGGGCCATCTTCGACAACGCCAACGTGGGGATCGCCTTCGTGCACGAGCGGCGCATGATCGACGTGAACAACCACATGGCCGAGATTTTCGGCTACACCTCACCGGACGAACTCATCGGCCAGAGCACCGAGGTGCTCTACCCAAGCCACACCGACTTCGTCTCCGTCGGCGAGCGCATCTACGCCGACCTGGCCGCCGGCGGCTACGCAGAGCGCAGCGAACGGATGCGCCGCAAGAACGGCCGGCTGCTGTGGATCCAGCTCTCCGGACGCCCGGTGGACATCCGGACACCCAACGCAGGCTCGATCTGGGTGTTCAGCGACGTCACCGGCGAGCGGGAGCAGCAGGCCCAGCTTGAGCTGGCGCAACTGGTGTTCAACCACATCAACGAGGCCCTGATGGTGATCGACGCCGACCACTGCGTCGAGAGCATCAACACCGCCTTCACCAGCATCACCGGCTTCAGCGCCGCCGAAACCGTCGGCCTGGCGCCCCCCATCCTTCACAGCGGAGAGCACGAGCCCGCGTTCTACGAAGCCATCCACGCCGCCCTCGACGCCCACGACCACTGGGAAGGCGAACTCTTCGACCGCCGCAAGAACGGCCAGACCTACCCGGCATGGCTGACAATCCGGGTGGTCCGCAACCTGGACCGCAGCGTCGCCCATTACGTCGCCGCCTTCAGCGACATCAGCGCCCGCAAGTCGGCCGAAGAGCGCATCCAGTACATGGCCCACCACGACACCCTCACAGGCCTGCCGAATCGGCTGCTGCTGCGTGACCGCTTCGACCAGATGCACCACCGGGTCAATCGCCAGCACGGGGCGCTGGCCATGTACTTTCTCGATCTCGACCACTTCAAGCACATCAACGACACCCTTGGCCACGCCGTCGGCGACGAACTGCTGATCCGCGTCACCGACCGTCTGTCCAGATGCCTGCGGCGCTGCGACACCATCAGCCGTCTGGGGGGCGACGAATTCATCATCCTGGTCGAGGGCGACGAATCATCACAACCGTTCGCCGCCATCGCCGAGAAGATCTGCAACAGCCTCGAAGTCCCTTTCGAAATCGGCGGCAATTCGCTCACCTCCACCGGCACCCTGGGCATCGCGGTGAGCCCTGCCGACGGCAACGATTTCGATACCCTGATGAAGAAGGCCGACATGGCGATGTATCACGCCAAAGGCGTCGGTCGCGGCACCTTCAGCTTCTTCGACGAACGGATGAACCGCGATTCGGCCGACCGCCTGAACCGCACCACTGCCCTGCGCCACGCCCTCGCCAATGGCGAGCTGCGGCTCGTCTACCAACCCCAGTTCGCCCTCTGCAACAACCGGATCACCGGCGCAGAGGCGCTCATGCGCTGGCAATCGGCCCAGTTCGGCACCGTCAGCCCGGGCGAGTTCATCCCCCTCGCCGAGGAAACCGGGCTGATCCTCCCCATCGGCGAATGGGCGCTGCACACCGCCTGCCGCAAGGCGAGCGAGCTGGCTGCCGGCACCCAGCCGATGAAGATCGGGGTCAACGTCTCCGCCGTGCAGCTTTACCGCGGCGATTTCCCGCGCACCCTCTCGGCGATCCTGCGCGATACGGGCGCCGCGCCGGAGCTCATCGAGCTGGAGCTCACCGAATCCACCCTGATGGCCGACACTGCCCGCTTCGCCGACCTGATCGCCCATGTGCGCTCCCTGGGCATCTCGGTGGCCATCGACGACTTCGGCACGGGCTACTCGAGCCTTGCCTACCTGCGCCGCTTCCAGGTGAGCAAGCTCAAGGTGGACCGCTCCTTCGTGAAGGACATCCCCGACGACGACGAAAGCCGGGCCATCGCCGAAGCCATCGTGCGGATGGGTCAGTCGCTCAAGCTGACGGTCATCGCCGAAGGCGTCGAGACCCACGCCCAGCGGGATTACCTTGCCGAGATCGGCTGCCACGAAATCCAGGGTTACCTGATGAGCCACCCGCTCGAAGCATGCGCCTTCGCCGCACTGATCGGCGGCCGCCCGTGACGGAGGGCGCGCCGGCCACCTGACGCACAGCCGCCGGCCCCCGGCACCCTCGGCACCGGCACGCCGTTCATCGGGCGGGCCCAGGACGCCATGCGCCGGCACAACGCCAACCTGCCCGACCGCGATCCGACCTACTTGAGCGAGGGCAGCCGGCATCGCTCCGTGTGCATCGAAGCCGCCGGCGGGGCCCGGGATCCTGCCCGTCGCAACCGACCGCGGATGATGCGCGCGGTGGTCGCTGCCGCCCGTCGGCTCATCCCCGAGCCCTTCGATCCACACCCACGCCGTCAGACGATTCCCACATCGCATTCGGCCCGCGCCGACGGCCCGGCGAAGGACGCCGGCCTAGACTGAAAGCATGCAGCGAGGGCCAGGCAAGCCGGTCAGACTGCCCCACCGGATCAGCACAGGAGCAGGCCATGAAGCGCGTCAGCATCGAGTTCCCCACCCGCCCCGTCCGTGCCGCCCGTCGTGGTGAAGCCCGCAGCGGCTGGAACGAATGGATCGAGGACGAGACCGACATGCGCAAGCTGCGCTCCGGCCGAAAGCTCGACAAGGTTCGCCGGGCCATCGCCAACCAGGCAAACGAAGCCCCGCGCTGATCCGTCACCATTTCGGGAGACCCCCATGCTCCACTACGCCGTCGTGTTCTTCGTGATCGCCCTGATTGCCGCCCTGTTCGGCTTTGGCGGGATCGCTGCGGGTGCGGTCGAGATTGCCAGGATCCTGTTCTTCGTCTTTCTGGTGCTGGCCATCGCAGGCTTCCTCATCAACGCCCTGCGTGGCCGAAACTGACGGGGCCGCGCCCCGGACAATGGCGGGCGCGGGCTGACCGGCCCCGCCCGCCGTGTCAGCGTTCGGCAAGTCTGGCAGACTCCCGCCCAGCCATCGACGTCACCCCCACCCATGCCGCCGCCCGACCGCCTTCCTCTCCGCCAGCAAGTCACCCGGCTTCTGCCCCACAAGCTGTGGTCCTACCTCCTGATCACCACCGGCTGCCTGGCGGTGATCAGCCTGCTCGCCTTCGGCCGGCTCCATTCGGAGTTCGGCATCGAAGCCATGCGCAGCACCCAGGATTACAAGGCCCGGCTCGATCGCGTCGACGCCCTGCTCGTTGCAATGCTCAATGCCGAAACCGGCGTGCGCGGCTATCTGGTGTCCGGGCGCAACCCGGTTTACCTCGATTCCTACGAATTGAGCGAGAAGGAGATCGGCCCGCTGCTGGAGAAGATGAGCCAGGATTTCCCTGAAGGCAGCCCCGACCGGGCCGAGTTCGAGATGCTGCGCGGACTGGTGGCGCTCAAGCGCACGCTGCTCGACGACTCCATCAAGTCCGGCCAGCCTCCGGCACTGATATCCCAGGGCTCAGGTGGGCCGGGCAAGGCTTACATGGACCAGATCCGGACCTCGATCGACGCCCTGCGGGCCCGCCTGGAAGAGCGCAACCATCAGCTCGTCGAGGAATCGGTGCGGCGCCTCAGCAGCATCCAGCGCACGGTCACCGCGCTGGCGGTGGGGGCGCTGGGCCTGATCATCGCGCTGTTTGCGGTGCAGCAGCGGCAGGCCGTGCTGCGGGCCCGGATCGCCGAACTCCTCAAGCACGAGAACGACGTGCTCGAATCCACCGTCGTGCAGCGCACGCGGGAGCTGTCTGACCTGGCCAGCTACCTCACCGATAGCCGCGAAGCCGAGAAAGCCCGGCTGGCCCGGGAGATGCACGACGAACTGGGCGCCCTGCTCACCGCCGCCAAAATGGACGCGAGCTGGCTGCTGCGCAGCCTGGGCGCCAACAGCACCCCGGACATCCAGGCGCGCTTTCGCCGCCTGATCGACACCATCGGCTCAGGCATCACCATCAAGCGCCGCATCATCGACGACCTGCGCCCGCCGCTGCTGCAGGGGCTGGGGCTGGTGGAGGCGCTGCGCGCCATGTCTGACGATCTGCGCCACGAATACGAACTGAAACTCAATCTGCCCGACAAGGATATCCACTGCCCCGAGCAGCAGGCCCTGGCCCTGTTCCGCATCGTTCAGGAAGCCATCACCAACATCCGCAAGTACGCCAACGCGCACCACGTGGAGCTGGGGCTCGCGGTGATGGGCAGCGACATCCACCTGTGGATCGCCGACGATGGCAATGGTTTCGACGTGGCCAGCCCCACCCTCAACCGGCACGGGCTGGCCGGCATGAAGCATCGGGTACAGATGTTCGAAGGCAGCTTCTCGCTGGTATCCGCTCCAGGCGAAGGCACCCGCATCGACGCCCGGATGCCCCTGCTGGATGGCCCCCCGCCCCCCGAATCAGTCCACCATCAGCCCGTGACGTAGGGCGTAGGCAGCCAGCTCGGCGTTACTGCTCACGTCGATCTTCTCGAGCAGACGCGACCGATAGGTGCTGACGGTCTTCACGCTCAGGTTGAGCAACTCGGCGATGCTCGACACGGATTCGCCCTTGGCCAGCCGCAGGAAGACCTGCAGCTCGCGCTCCGACAGGTTCTCGTGGGGCAGCGAGTTGCCGGCCCCGGCCAGATCGTCGGCCATCAGTTCGGCCGTCCGTGCCGACACGTAGCGACGCCCCTGGGCCACGGTGCGGATCGCCTTGATGAGTTCGTCCCGCTCGCAATCCTTGCAAAGATAGCCATTGGCGCCATTGCGGATCATCGGCAGCGCGTAGCGCTCCTCGGGAAAGCCGCTCAGCACCAGCACCTTGAGGGATTCATAGCGCTGACGCACCGCGCGCAGCACGTCCACGCCGCTCTGGCCGGGCAGCGAGAGGTCGAGCAGCAGGACGTCGCAAGCGGTCTCACGCAGCTTCTGCATCGCCTCCTCGCCACTGGCGGCCTCGAACTCGACGCGAATCCCGAGCTCGTCGGAGAGCATCTCCCGGAAACCCGCCCGCACGATCTTGTGATCGTCCACGATGGCAAGACGCAGCATGACAGTTCTCCATGACTCGATACATTCATTCTATCGGACGACCTCGGCGATCGCCGTCTTCGTCGTCCGACATTGATGCAGGACTCCTCCTACAGCGCGCGAGGTAGGAATTCGCCTACACGCCAATCGGCATTCATGGTCTGGCAATCCACGGGCGCCGGTAGCAAGATGATTCCATGGCAGCGCCATTTCCGGCTGCGCCCGCATTACCCGGGAGTCATCATGAAAACGATCCGCACCCTGAGCCATATCATCCACCGCCCCGCCCTGCTGGGCCTGTCCCTCGGCGTGCTGGTGGCGGCCTTTGCCGCCGGTGCGATCACCGCCCAGACCCTCTCTGCGGCACACCCGCCTGGCAACGCCCTGCGGCCTGCAGCGATCGTCGAGCATCCGGCCGGGGCCATCGACAGCCACGCCATCGGGCGGGACGTCTACACCCCGCGCGGCACGCCCCTCGGACGCCTGACCGCCATCATCCGCGGCACCGACACGGGCAGCAGCTTCGCGCTGATTTCCACCTACGACCGAGACGCCAGCCTCGCCGGCGAGATTGCGATCCCGGTGGCCCAGCTCGACCTGCAGGGCGACCGCATCGTGTTCGACACCGACGGCGGGCGCATCGACGACCCCGCCCCGCGGCGCTGGCTGCTGTAATCCGGCGCCATGCCTTCGGCGCCTCGCCCGAGCGACCGCGCGGCACTGCTCACCCGGCGCCGGCAGAGCAAGATGGCCCGTTCGGCCCATGCCTACGTGCGCGGCAACACCGCCCGGTTCTACGAATGGCTGGCGGAGGGAAAGCCCGACGCCGTGCCGGTGGGGCCATCCGTCTGGATCTGCGGCGATTGCCACGTGGGAAACCTGGGGCCGGTGGTGGATGGAGACGGCCAGATCGGCGTGCTGATCCGCGATCTTGATCAGGCCGTGATCGGCAACCCCGCCCACGACCTGATCCGCCTCGGCCTGTCCCTCGCCAGTGCCTGCCGCAGCGCCAACCTGCCGGGCGCCGTGAGCGTGAACGTGGTCGATGCGCTCCTCGACGGCTATGCCCGCGCATTCACCCGCCGCCCCCGCCCCGCCCAGGCGCCCAAGACCATTGCCGTGCTGCTCCGGCAGGCCATCGGGCGGAACTGGAAACAACTGGTGCGGGAACACCTCGACCACACGCGGCCGCAGCTGCCCCTCGGCAAGCGCTTCTGGCCCCTTTCGAAACGCGAGGCACGTGCCCTCGCCGCCCTGCTCCCGCCGGATGAGCTCGGCCCCCTGGCGGTACGCCTGGGCATGGCCCGGCCCGATGACCGCGTGCAGGTTGCCGACGCGGCGTACTGGGTAAAGGGCTGCAGCAGCCTGGGGCGCCCGCGCTACGCCGTGCTGCTGGCCATCGACGCGGCGGATGGCGCGTCGCGCCTGGCGATGCTGGACATCAAGGATGCGCCACCGGCCGCCGCCCCCCGAGCCGACGCGCCGCCCATGCCCCGGGATAACGCCGGGCGCGTGGTGGCTGCGGCCTGCGCCCTGTCGCCCGGTCTGGGCGAGCGCATGCTGCCGGTGCGCCTGCTGGATCATCCGATGGTGCTGCGCGAACTGGCGCCCCAGGATCTCAAGATCGAACCCGACCGCCTGCCGCCCGCCGCCATCGACGAGATCGGCGCCTACCTCGGGCGCGTCGTCGGCGATGCCCACGCCCGCCAGATGGATGCCGCAACGCGCAAGGCCTGGCACCGCACCCTGCGCGCCTCCCGCAGCAAGCAGGTCGAGGCGCCGTCGTGGCTGTGGCAGTCCATCGTCGATGCCCTCGCCAGCCACGAGCGGGGTTACCTGCAGCACTGCCGGCGTCACATCACGCTCATCGCCCCATGACGGCCAGCGCCTCGCCCGACAAGGCCCTGGTGGCCACCACGCGGAACGCCTGCCGGGCTGGATCGAAATCCCGCTGCTCGAGCACGCGTCGCGCCTGACCGGCAAAGGGATCCACACGGATCACGTTCACCGAGTTGGGATGCCCGCCTCGGACCCGGCTCGAGATGGCGGTGCCGGCCACCGCAACCCAGCACGCGCCGGCATCGGTGCCATAGCGCAGCGCCAGGGGCCGGCACAGCGGCACGTGGACATGCCCCGACAGCACCAGATCGGCCCCGGCCCGCGCCCACGCCCTCACGGCCTGGGCTGCGCCGCCAACGATGTCGCCGATGTCGCCCGCGTCATGGACGTCCGGCGGGTGATGCACCACCACGATGCGCATGAGCCCCGGCCCGGCCCGCCGGAGCCGCTCGGCTACCGCATCCACCTGCTCCAGCGACAGGGCACCGCGCTTGTGGCGCCACGGCTGCACGCTATTGACGCCGGTCACGAAGACATCCGGCAGGCTCCGGGAAGCTTCCAGCTGCGCGCCGAAGCTGTCGCGAAACAGGCGAAACGGGTCGCGCAGCCGGGTCAGCACATCGAACAGCGGAATGTCGTGGTTTCCCGGCACAGGCAGCAGCGGAACCGGCGGCAGGCGCGCCAGGAAAGCCGCCGCAGCGGCGAACTCCTCCGGGCGCGCCCGCTGGGTCACGTCACCGGAGAGCACGATGAGGTCGGGCTGAAGCTGCCAGGCGCAAGCCAGCAGCGCCTCCATCACCGCGGCCTGCTCGGTGCCGAAATGGGTATCGGAGATCTGCAGGATCACGCTCATCCGGCAGCCCCCTGCTCCGCCGGGTCGGGGGCCACCAGCCACAGGGGCCGGGCGGACACCTCGAAGATCAGCGGCGCACTCACCCGGACCTGCTCGCCATCCAGCGCAAGCCTCACCCGCCGCCGACGCCACCAGTGGCCGGGCGCCACCTGCAGGCGCCGGAACACCAGCCGCTCCACCTCTTCGGCATCCGCCAGCCGCCCCAGGGCCCCCTGCAGTGCCAGACGTATCAGCCCGAGCCGCCCGACCGGACGCAGCACCAGCCCCACCAGTCGCCCCTCGTCCAGCGCTTCGGCTTCGGGCAGGCCGATGTCCTCGAGCTGCATCCGGTTGTTGCCAATGAAGACCGTGGACGCGAGGAGCTCCCGCTTCACGTCGCCAGCCTGCAGATGCAGGCAGTGCAGGCGATGCCTGCCGAGCAGGGTGAGCAGGGCCGCGCCCCAGGCTGCCGGCCGGCTGCGCCCCCACTGGCGCTTGAAGGCTTCACGATCCTCGAGCAGTTGCGGATAGAGTCCGAAGCTGGCGTTCACCAGGAAGATCCGGTCATTCACCTTCCCGACCTGGATCGGTCGCAGGCGCCCGCCCAGCACCGCATCTATCGCCGCCTCCGGCTCGACCGGGAAACCGTTGCTGCGCCCGAAGTAATTGAAGGTGCCGCCGGGCACCACCGAGAAGGCCACCCCTGCGTCCATCGCCGCGGCGGCCACGGCGTTGAGCGTACCGTCTCCGCCCACCGCCACCAGCAGCCCGTCAAGCGCCCGCGCCTGGTGCGCGGCCTGGGCGGCAATCTGGCCGATCTCCTCGGCGTGGGTCACGAGGCGGACACTCACCTGACGACCCCGGGCGCTCACCCGGTCGCGGATCAACGCAGCCAGGACATCGCCCTCCTGACGGCCGGAGGCGGCGTTGATGACCACCAGCCAGGGCGCATCCACACCCAACCGGGGCCTTTCCGCAGTGTCCATGGCTCAGGTCCGTTCGGTGGCCTGCGGTTCGTCCTGCAGGAAGGGCAGCGCCGATTCATAGCCCAGCGGCGCCTCGTCGGGAGACGGGTCCTGGCCTTCCTGGCGGGCGTGCTCGGTCTGGAAGAAGTGACGGAAGAAGTCGTACATCGGCAGGCTCCTCATGACGTGTCCGCCCGGATCGGACGGGAGACAGTTCCAGCCTACCCCCCGCCCCGCGCTGACGCTGTGGGTGGAGCACCACCCGCGCTGTAGGACGTGGCCGACAGACACGCCGGTCCGGCAGCGCTACTGTGTGAAGCATGGGTGTCGTATCCGGCCCGGCCGGGACACCCGCAAGCCGTTGAATCCCTCATGCCTGAGCCCCACCCATGTCGTCTGCCCCTTCGCTGAACATTGTGATCGTTGAAGACAACCCGGCGCTCCTTGAGCTGCTGACCGGGATGTTGAGCGGCATCGACGGCATCGCGGTGGTGGGCACCGCCTCCAGCGAATCCGAAGCCATCGCGCTGATCCGCAACGCCCGCCCGCAGCTGGCCGTCGTCGACCTGGAACTGCGTGCCGGTACGGGCCTCAAGGTGTTGGGCGCGATCCAGGGTGCACCCGCCGACTTCGGCTCGCCCCGTACCGTGGTGTTCTCCAACCACTCGCACCCGATCGTCAAGTCCCGCTGCCTCGCCCTCGGCGCCGAGGCCTTCTTCGACAAGTCTTTCCAGATGGACGAAATGCTCGAATTCGTCCAGGAGATGGCGCCGAACCCAGGCACCTGAGGGGTGACGAGGCAGACGAAAGAAGGGGGCCGTTCGCACGGCCCCCTGTTTCATCCGGCCACGTCCTCAGGGGCGGACCACGATATCGTTCTTCACGCTGGCCACGCCGGGAGTGCCCCGGGCGAGCTCTTCGGCCTTGCTGCGCTCAGCCATGCTCTTGGCGAAACCGGAGAGCTGGACGACCCCCTTCAGGGTTTCGACACTGATCGCCATCGCGCTGACCGTCGAATCCTCGGCAAACTTGGCCTTGACGCGGGTGGTGATGGTCGTGTCATCCACGTACTGGCCGACCGTGGATTGTTCGCGGGTGACGGCGCAGCCCGCGGCGGTGAAGGCGAGCAGGCCGGCGAGGGCCAGGGAGGCGGCAGTGGTTTTCATTCTGGAACTCCTTTCGGTCTTTGTTCTGGCCGGGAAGGCGTGCTTCCCGATTCGTGCTGCTGATTCCAGAATAAATCCGGGCATTCCATTGGGCTGTCCGACAGGGCGGATTGGCGTGTAGGACAAATCTGTCCGGGCCGCCCTCAGCGCCCGTCGTTGCCCAGCACCAGCCGCACCAGCTCGGCCACCGTGCCGATGCCGAGCTTCTCGCGGATGTGGCAGCGGTGCACCTCCACGGTCTTCTTGCTGATGCCCAGCTCCACGCCGATCTCGCGGCTGGAGAGGCCGTCGATGAGCAGATCCAGCACCTCGCGCTCCCGCGGGGACAGCAGCGCCAGCAGCTGGTTGATGGAGCGGCTGTGGCGCTGCTGGCGGTGAAGTTCGGCGGCTCGATTGACCGCGTCCTGCACCCGGTCGAGAAGCGCCTGATCCGAGAAGGGCTTTTCGATGAAATCGAAGGCGCCGTTGCGCATCGCCCGCACCGACATGGGGATCGATCCATGGCCGGTGAGGAACAGGATGGGCAGCGCCGGGTTGTTGATGCGCAGCACCTCCTGCAGCTCGAAGCCGCCCATCAGCGGCATGCGCACATCCAGCAGCAGACAGCCCGGCTGGTCGGCGTCGTAGCCGTCGAGGAACTCCCGCCCGTTGCGGAACACCCGCACCGGGTGGCCCACCGATTCGAGCAGCCAGCGCAGGGATTCGCGCACCCCGTCGTCGTCGTCCACGACGAACACGGTGGGGATGGCGGCGGGCTTAGCGGTCGGGGTCGACATGGCTCGATTCTCCGGTAGCCAGCGGCAGGCTGAAGTGAAATTTGGCACCACCGCCGCTAACGCGGGTGGCCCACAGGTGGCCGCCGTGGGAGTCGACGATCGAGCGGCACAACGACAGGCCGATGCCCAGCCCTTCCTTTTTGGTGGTGTAGAAGGCGTCGAACAGGCGATCCGGGTTGGCCTTGGGCAGGCCGTGGCCGCGGTCTTCGATGGTCACGTTCACGGTGCCGGCGGCGGTGAGGGTGGTGGCGATGGTGAGCTGGCGACGCTCCTGGGGCGTGTCGACCATCGCCTCGATGCCGTTCCGGGCGAGGTTGGAGATCACCTGCTCGATCAGCACCCAGTCGCAATCGACCAGCGCCGGCTCGCGCAGCAGCCGGTAACGCACCGGGATGCGCCGCAGACGGGCCTCGATCTCGATGAAGGGCGCGATCTCCTCGACGATGGTGCGGATGTCCACCGTCTCGCGGTGGTAGCCGCTCTTGCGGGTGAAGTTGCGCACCGTGCGGATGATGCGCCCGGCCCGCTCGGCCTGGACGCGGGTGTTCTCGAGCACTTCCTTCAACGTCGCGTCGTCGAGTCGGCCGGCATCGGCGCGGCGGATCGCCCCGCCCACGAAGTTCATGATCGCGAAGAAAGGCTGGTTGAGCTCGTGGGCCAGCGCCGAGGCCATCTCGCCGGTGGTCGACAACCGCGCCATGTGCGACAGCTCCATGTCCCGCTGGCGCACCCGGGCCTCGGCCTCGATGCGGCTGGTCACATCACGGAAGGTGACCAGCAGGCCGTTCACGCAGCGGTCCTCCAGCAGATTGACGCAGCTGCCCTCGTGCTGGCGCCAGCTGCCGTCCCGGTGCTGGATGCGGTAGGCCAGCGGAAACACGCCGCCCTCGTCCCGCGCGGCCTTTTCGAGCAGCGCCGCCAGCCGGTTGGCGTCGTCGTGGTCCATCCGCCGGAACACGCTGAAGCCGCGCACCTCGCGCTCGCGAAAGCCCAGCACCTGGCGGATCGACGGCCCGACCCAGCGCACGTGGCCGAGGCGGTCGAGGATCGCGATGCCGTCGCTGATGCTGCCGATCAGTCGTCGGTAGTAGGCCTCGCGGGCCACCAGCCGGGCCTCGGCCTCCTTGCGCTCGCGGATGTCACGCACCAGCGCGATCACCCGCGGGTGGCCGTCGGAGATGATGCGCTTGAGGTTCACCTCGGCGGGCAGGTCGCTGCCGTCGGGCCGGCGCAGCCACCACTCGAAGATCTGCGGGCCATCGCGGATCACCCGGTGGATCAGCGCCCGCGCCGCGCGGCTGTCGCAGCCGCGCCGGGCCGAGCTGATGTCGCCCACGTCCATGCAGCGCAGCAGCTCCACCGGATAACCGGTGAGGCTGGCCGCCATCCGGTTGGCGTCGAGGATCGCGCCGCTGTCCTCGTCGTGGATGAAGATCGCGTCGTTGGCGTGATCGAACACGTCCTGATAGTTGGTCGCCACCTGCATGGCATTTCTCCGCCGGCCGCCGTGATTCAGGCCGATAAGCACTTGTACCTAGTCGCTTAGATGCGACGCCCGATTTACGCCCCGACCCCCCGTCGATAGCCTTGTCAGCACCTGCCGTCGATGACGGAACGACGCTCGTAAATGTGAAATTACAGTGTAAATCGAATTGAAAAATTAGCCATCGGCTTCCGGCCTGCAGGATCCCGCCCGCCCCGCGGCCAGTGCCAAGCGTAACCCCAGCCCCCAACGCAAGGAGTGAATTCCATGAGCCAGAACCCAACAAGCGCACAGCGCGAGGTGGTCGTCTCCACCTACACCCGCGGCATCGTCGGGCCGGGCAACGAGATGCTCGGCCCGGTGGCCGACGGCGGCACCATCCGCGTCGGCACGCCGCCGGGCTGCTGGGGCCCGATGATCACCCCCAAGTTCCAGGGCGGCCATGAAGTGTCCCAGCCGGTGGCCGTCGAAGGCGCCCAGGTGGGCGACGCCGTGGCGATCCACATCCAGCGCATGGAGGTCACCTCGCTGGCGACGTCGTCTGGCGTGATGGCCTTTGTGGATGGCCGCTACCTGGGCGACCCCTTCGTGGCCAAGCTGTGCCCGAGCTGCGGCACGGTCAGCCCGCCCAGCCACATCGAGGGCATCGGCGACGAGGCCGTGCATTGCGACGTGTGCGGCGCTGAAGTGAACGCCTTCCGCTTCACCAACGGCTACGTGATCGTCCTCGACAAGGACAACAACGTCTCCCTCACCGTCGACAAGGCCGCCGCCGAGCGCCTCGCCGCCCACGCCAAGGACAACGCCCGCCTGCCCGAGCACTCCGAGCAGCACTCGATTTTGTCGCTGGCCCGCGCCGACATCGTCGGCCTCGCGGCCCACATGCAGCCCTTCCTCGGCAACATCGGCACCACCCCGTCGAAGGATCTGCCGGATTCCCACAACGCCGGCGACTTCGGCAGCTTCCTGGTGGACGCGCCCCACGCCTACGCCATGACCCAGGAAGAGCTGGAACAGCACAAGACCGACGGCCACATGGACACCAACTCGGTGCGCGCCGGCGCGATCCTGATCTGTCCGGTCAAGGTGACCGGCGCCGGCATCTACATGGGCGACATGCACGCCCAGCAGGGCAACGGCGAAGTGGCCGGCCACGCGACCGACGTCTCCGGCATCACCGAAGTGAAGGTGGAGGTCATCAAGGGCCTCGCCATCGACGGCCCGATCCTCCTCCAGCGCCCCGACGACCTGCCGCCGATGGCCCGCCCGATGAACCGCGAGCAGCGCGCCGCGGTGAAGGCCCTGGCCGAGCGCTTCGGCCAGGGCAGCATCGAGGAGAACGGCCCGATCACCTTCATCGGCACCGGCCGCACCCTCAACGACGCCACCCACAACGGCGTCGACCGCGCCGCCAAGGTCACCGGCCTGTCGCCGGAAGAAATCCTCAACCGCGCCACCATCGCCGGCTCCATCGAGATCAGCCGCCTGCCCGGCGTGGTGCGCGTCACCTTCCAGTGCCCGATGAGCATCCTCGACCGCATCGGCGTCGGCGCGCTCGTGCGCCAGCAATACGGCCTCGACGCCGCCTGAACTCCCATCCACACCCACCCAAACCAAGGAGCACACCCATGAATGCCCCCAACGACCTGAAATGGGCCGCGAAATACCCTGATCTCGGCACCGGCCCGATCCCGGTCGAACCCTGCGTGTCGCCGGAATTCTTCGAGCAGGAACGCCAGAAGGTCTTCTTGAAGAGCTGGCTGAAGGTCGGCCGCGTCGAAGAGATCGCCAAGCCCGGCGACTACAAGGTCAAGAAGCTGGCCTTCGCCAAGACCTCGGTGATCCTCATGCGCGGCAAGGACGGCCAGATCCGCGGCTTCCACAACACCTGTTCGCACCGCGGCAACAAGGTCGTCGTCGAGACCGGCGAGGAGACCTTCGGCCGCAACAAGGCCGCGGTGGTCACCTGCCGCTTCCACGGCTGGGTGTACAACGCCCACGGCAGCATCGTGCAGGTGCCCGAAGAGAACAAGTTCTCGGCCGATTTCGACAAGGCACGCAATGGCCTCACCACGGTGCACACCGACGTCTGGGAAGGCTTCATCTTCGTCAATCTCGACCCGTCCGAGAGCGTCACCCCGCTGGCCGAGTTCCTCGGCGGCATCGGCACCCACCTGGCCGGCTTCCCGTACGACGAGTTGTCCCAGTGCTTCAGCTACCACACCTACCTGGACTGCAACTGGAAGGTCGCCCACGACGCCTTCGCCGAGGCCTACCACGTCTCCACCATCCACGCCGGCTCCTTCCCCAACGTGTTCTCGTCGGGGCTGCAGAACGTGGAGCTGTTCGGGCCGCACCGCACCACCGCGATCTGCCTGTCCCTGAAGAACGAGCCGACCCCGGTCGCCAAGATCGCCAACGCGCTCGCCACCGGTTCGCTGGTCGCCAAGCGCGGCGCCTCGATGCTGCCGCCGACCGTCAATCCGGACCGCCGCGACGACTTCTCCTTCGAGCTGTCGGTGCTCTTCCCCAACCTGCTGCTGCACGTGTCCGAAGGCATCTGGTTCACCCACCAGTTCTGGCCCATCGCCCACAACAAGACCCTGTGGGAAGGCAAGTACTACGTGCGCCCGGCCAAGACCAACAGCCAGCGCTGGGCGCTGGAGCACGCCCAGTGCCTGCAGCGCAACGCCTGGCTGGAAGACACCGCGACGATGGAAGACACCCAGACCGCGCTCGAATCCGGCGCCAAGCAGTGGATGTACCTGCAGGACGACGAGATCCTGATCCGCCACGGCTACCACGCCCTCGAAGCCTACATGCACGCCAAGTAAGGAACACCGCGATGACCGACCTTTCCCTGCCCAAGTCCTTCGAAGTCCTCGAGCCGCTGGTCGCCACCTGGGCGCTGGCCACCCAGGACGAACGCCAGCAGCGCCGCATCCACAGCAGCCGCGGCGAGCTGCGCGCCTTCTACGAGGCCATGCTGCCGCGCCTGCCGGACATCCTCACCCACGTGGATACCTTCCCGCTCGGCGAGCTGCCGCCGGCGTCGGCGCGCCTGTTCCACCTGGCCCTGTCGCTGGCCGAAGTGGCGCCGCACATCGAGCTCTACGGCGGCGACCCGAAGGTGCCTTTCAGCTTCGACGAAGCCCGCTTCGTCGCCGACCACGGCCGCGTGGCCGCGTAAGGCACCGATCTCCATGAAGCCCGCGCCCGATCTCGCCGCCCGCCTCACCCGCCTCGAGGACATTGAGGCGATCCGTGCCCTGGTGGCCCGCTACGCCCTCGGCGCCGACCGCAACAACGACCCGGCCATCCTCGGGCCGCTGTTCGCCAAGCGCGCCGAGTGGGTGTGCGAGGGCTTCGGCCACTACCGGGGCCGCGACGAGATCGCCGCGGAGCTGGCGCGGATCGGCCGCGAGGCCATCCGCTGGTCGCTGCACTACATGGTCTCGCCCCTCGTCGAGCCGTCCCCCGACGGCCGCCGAGCCCGCTGCCACTGGTACCTGTGGGAACTGGCGCGGGTCGGCGAGGAGGCCGAGGCCCACTGGATCGGCGGCTGGTACGAAAGCCGCCTCAAAAAAGGCCGCAAGGGCTGGCGTTTCACCCACGTCCGCCTGCACCTGAAGCTCCTGAGCCCGCACGCCGACGGCTGGAAGACCCTGCCGGCGGCCGACTGAACCCACACAGATTCCGAGGACCCAATCATGCGCAAGATCTCCATCATCGGCGGCGGCCAGGCTGGCCTGCTGCTCGGCTTCGCCCTCCTCGACAAGGGCTACTCCGTCTCCCTCTACACCGACCGCAGCCCCGAGCAGGTGCTCAACAGCCGCATCCCCAGCACCGCCTTCCTGTTCGACTCCACCCTCGCCACCGAGCGCGAGCTGGGCCTCAACTTCTGGGAAGATCTGGTGCCCTACGGCGAAGGCATGCACGTGGATTTCCGCGGCCCCGACGGCAGCATCGGCCTCACCGTGCAGGGCCGCCTGGGCGACCTGCAGGGCCAGGCGCTCGACCAGCGCACCAAGTTCTCCCGCTGGCTGCAGGAGTTTCCCCGCCGCGGTGGCAAGCTGATCATTCAGGCCGTGTCGGTGGCCGATCTTGAAAAGATCGCCGCCGAATCCGACCTCAC
>JAKLLO010000071.1 GCA_023150095.1 Zoogloea sp.
CCGGCGTATGTGAACAAGATCGTCGGCGACGTGAAGCTCTCCCGCCCGATGAAGGTGGTGATGGACTGCGGCAACGGCGTGGCCGGCGCGGTCGCACCCGAGCTCTTCAAGCGCCTGGGCTGCGAGCTCGTCGAGCTGTTCTGCGAGGTGGATGGCAACTTCCCCAACCACCATCCGGACCCGTCCAAGCCCGAGAACCTCGCCGACGTGATCCGCGCGCTGCGTGAGACCGACGCCGAGATCGGCCTCGCCTTCGACGGCGACGGCGACCGCCTGGGCGTGGTGACCAAGGATGGCGAGATCATCTTCCCGGACCGCCAGCTGATGCTCTTCGCCGAGGACGTGCTGTCCCGCGTGCCCGGCGGCGAGATCATCTACGACGTCAAATGCACCCGTAACCTCGCCGGCTGGATCAAGGATCGCGGCGGCAAGCCGACCATGTGGAACACCGGCCACGCGCTGGTGAAGGCCAAGCTGAAGGAAACCGGTGCCCCGCTGGCCGGCGAGATGAGCGGCCACGTGTTCTTCAAGGAGCGCTGGTACGGCTTCGACGATGGCCTCTACACCGGCGCCCGCCTGCTGGAGATCGTCTCCCGCCACGCCGACGCCAACCCGGTGCTCAAGAACCTGCCCAACGCCACCAGCACGCCGGAGCTCAACATCAAGATGAACGAAGGCGAGCCCTTCGCGCTGGTGGACAAGCTCAAGGCGGAGGCCAAGTTTGAAGGCGCAGAGAGCATCCTGACCATCGACGGCGTGCGCGTCGAATACACCGACGGCTTCGGCCTCGCCCGCCCGTCCAACACCACGCCGGTGGTGGTGCTGCGCTTCGAGGCCGACAACCAGGCCGCCATCGAGCGCATCCAGGCCGACTTCCGCCGCGCCATCGAAGGCGTGTGGCCGGGGGTGACGCTGCCGTTCTGATCCAGGCTGCAGCCAAAGCCAACGGCGACCGGCGCGAGCCCGTCGCCGTTTTTGCGTCCGGTCCAGCCATGCCCACGAATGGGCGCCACTCGTGCGCGAGTCATTTTCACTCGATCACGAACATCAATCACTCGTGATCGACGCTTTTTCACTCGACCACGAGCGGCAGACGCTTGCGATCGAATCTCGCGCGCTCGATCACGAGTGTTTTTCGTTCGTGATCGAGCAATTGCGACTTGATCACGCGTCTTTTTTGCTCGATCACGAATGTCGATTGCTTGCGAACAAATCTCCCGCGCTTGCGGGCAAGCAAATTTCACTCGTCGCCAGGCCGGCGGCCCTTGCCGACACCATGCCATCCCCCGGGAATCGCACTAGAATCGATAGCGCCCACCAGAACAAGGAGAACGTCATGCAGCTGCTCACCCTCGTCGGCATGTTGATCACCATCGCCAGCGTCGTTTTTGCGATGGCCAACACCACCGAAGTAACGGTCACGATCATGAACGGCAGCTTCACCGGCCCGCTGGGCGTGGTGCTGCTGATGGCGCTGGTGGTGGGCGGGTTGATCGTCGCGCTGGTGTCCACGCCGGGCACCCTGCGTCGCCAGTGGCGCATCAAGCACCTCGACAAGCGCGTGGCCGAGCTGGAAAAAACCTGCGCCGCCCAAAAAGACCGCATCGAGCGGCTCGAACGGGGCGAAAGCGTCGCGGAACTCACCCCCACCCCGGCCTTCGATGTGAATGCCTCGCGGCTGATGTTCTGAGCCCTCCGAGTTCCCCGCCCCAAAAAACAAACCCGGCACCAGGCCGGGTTTGTTTTTGGATTGAAGCGCGGATTACAGCTTGCCGGCCACCCAGCCGACCACCGAATCCAGCGCGGCGGGCAGCGCCGCCGCATCGGTGCCACCGGCCTGAGCCATGTCCGGGCGGCCACCGCCCTTGCCGCCCACCTGCTGGGCGACAAAGTTGACCAGCTCGCCGGCCTTGACCTTGCCGGTCAGGTCGGCGGTGACGCCGGCGATCAGGCTGACCTTGCCGTCATTGACGCTGGCCAGCACCACGGCGGCGCTCTTCAGCTTGTCCTTCAGCTTGTCGAGGGTCTCGCGCAGGGTGGCCACGTCGGCGCCTTCCAGCGTCGCGGCGAGCACCTTGGCGCCGGCCACGTCGGCAGCCTGATTGACCAGATCGTCGCCCTGGCTGGCGGCGAGCTTGCTCTTCAGGCGGGCGAGTTCCTTTTCCAGCGCCTTCACGTTGTCCATCACCTGGGCCACGCGGGCCAGCACTTCCTGCGGCTGGGCCTTGAGGGCGCCGGTGACGCCGTCCAGCAGCTTCTGCTGATCCTGCACCAGGGCCACGGCCACGTCGCCGCACACCGCCTCGATCCGCCGCACGCCAGCAGCCACGCCGCCTTCGAGGGTGATCTTGAACAGGCCGATGTCGCCGGTGCGCGCCACGTGGGTGCCGCCGCAGAGTTCCTTCGAGGAGCCGATGGTGAGCACGCGCACTTCGTCGCCGTACTTTTCGCCGAACAGCATCATCGCGCCGGTCTTCTGGGCGGATTCGATGTCCATCACGCTGGCGTCGGTGGCGGCGTTGGCGATGATCTCGTCGTTGACGATGCGCTCGATGCGGGCGATCTCTTCGGCCGTGACGGGTTGGGTGTGGGCGAAGTCGAAGCGGGTCTTGTCCGGATCAACCTGCGAACCCTTCTGCTGCACGTGCTCGCCGAGCACTTCGCGCAGGGCCTTGTGCATCAGGTGGGTGGCGGAGTGGTGACGGGCGGTGCGGGCGCGGGCCTGCAGATCGACCCTGGCGGTCACGCCGTTGCCCACGGTGAGCTTGCCGGTGGTGACGACGCCGTGGTGACCGAACACGGTGGCCTGGATCTTCAGGGTGTCTTCCACCGCGAAGATGCCGTGCACCGAGCGCAGCTCGCCCCGGTCGCCCACCTGGCCGCCGGATTCGGCGTAGAACGGGGTGTCGTCCAGCACCACCACGCCCATCTCGCCTTCGTTGAGTTCATTGACGGGCACGCCATCCTTGTAGAGCGCCAGGATGTTGCCCTTGTGCTCCAGGGTGTCGTAGCCGTGGAAGGTGGTGGCCGGGCCGTCGTATTCGAGGTTGGCGGCCATCTTGAACTTGCCGGCGGCGCGGGCCTGTTCCTTCTGGCGGGCCATGGCGGCGTCGAAGGCGGCGCCGTCGACGGTCACGTTGCGCTCGCGGCACACGTCGGCGGTCAGGTCGAGCGGGAAACCGAAGGTGTCGTGGAGCTTGAACGCGGTCTCGCCGTTGAAGACGGTGTTGCCGGCGGCGGCCATCGCAGCGAGTTCGCCTTCGAGGATCGCCATGCCGTTCTCGATGGTGGCGAAGAAGCGGTCTTCTTCCTGCTTGAGGATGTCGGTGACGCGCTGCTGGCCAGCCTTGAGCTCGGGGTAGGCTTCGCCCATCTCGGCGACGAGATCCGGCACCATCTTGTGGAAGAACGCGCCGCGGGCGCCCAGCTTGTAGCCGTGGCGGATGGCGCGGCGGATGATCCGGCGCAGCACGTAGCCGCGGCCTTCGTTGCCGGGGATCACACCGTCGGCGATCAGGAAGGAGCAGGCGCGGATGTGGTCGGCCAGCACCTTGAGGGACGGGCTGTCCATGTCGGCGTCGCTGGTCTCGCGGGCGGCAGCCTTGATGAGCGCCTGGAACAGGTCGATCTCGTAGTTGGCGTGCACGTGCTGGAGCACCGCGGAGATGCGCTCGAGGCCCATGCCGGTATCGACCGACGGCTTGGGCAGCGGATGCATCACGCCGGCTTCGTCGCGGTTGAACTGCATGAACACGTTGTTCCAGATCTCGATGAAGCGGTCGCCGTCTTCTTCGGGCGATCCCGGGGGGCCGCCCCAGATGTGCTCGCCGTGGTCGTAGAAGATCTCGGTGCACGGGCCGCAGGGGCCAGTGTCGCCCATCATCCAGAAGTTGTCGGAAGCGTAGCGGGCGCCCTTGTTGTCACCGATGCGGATCACCCGCTCGGCCGGCACGCCGATTTCCTTGGTCCAGATGTCGTAGGCCTCGTCGTCCTCGGCATACACGGTGACGGTGAGCTTGTCCTTCGGCAGCTTGAAGACGACGGTGAGGAGCTCCCACGCGTAGTTGATCGCGTCGCGCTTGAAGTAATCCCCGAAGCTGAAGTTGCCCAGCATCTCGAAGAAGGTGTGGTGGCGCGCGGTGTAGCCGACGTTTTCCAGATCGTTGTGCTTGCCGCCGGCGCGGACGCACTTCTGGGACGTGGTGGCGCGGGTGTAGGGGCGCTTGTCGAAGCCGAGGAAGACGTCCTTGAACTGGTTCATGCCCGCGTTGGTGAACAGCAGGGTCGGATCCTCGTGGGGCACCAGCGAGCTGGAGGCCACGATCTGGTGGCCCTTGGAGGCGAAGAATTCAAGGAACTTCTGGCGGATTTCGGCGCTTTTCATCGGCGTGGGGTCTCCGGGTGGCGTCGCGGGGGACGGTCGGGGGGCGCAAGTTTCAAAGCCTGAAATTGTAGCATCCAACCCTGCCGGCCCTTGATGGCTATAATCCGCCGTTCAATAACAGACAAACACCTTGAACGAGGGAGACAGCAATGGGCCACCGACTTTCCAAGATCTACACCCGCACCGGCGACGCCGGCACCACCGGCCTGGGCAACGGCAACCGGGTTTCCAAGAACAGCCTGCGCATCCACACCCTGGGCGAGGTGGATGAAGTGAACGCCGCCATCGGCATCCTGCTGTGCGAGGAGCTGCCCGACGACGTGCGCACCCTGCTCACCAACGTCCAGCACGATCTGTTCGATCTGGGCGGCGAGGTGTGCATCCCGGGCATGGAGATGATCACCGCCAAGCAGGTCCAGTACCTGGAAGACGAACTCGACCGTTTCAACGACGATCTGGAGCCCCTGAAGGATTTCATCCTGCCCGGCGGCACCCGCGCCGCGGCGCTGTCCCACCAGGCCCGCACCATCTGCCGGCGCGCCGAACGGATGATTGTTGCGCTGGGCCAGGAAGAAGCGGTGAACGACGCCCCGCGTCAGTACCTCAACCGCCTGTCGGATCTGCTCTTCGTGCTCGGCCGCGTGCTCAACCGCGCCGGCGGCCGGGGCGACGTGCTGTGGCAGAAGCGCAAGAACGCCTGATCCGCGCGCCGCTGCATACAAAAACGGCTGCCGATTCGGGCAGCCGTTTTTTGTTTACCAGTCGACCTTGTCCACCTGCCCGAGCGATCGCCCGAGGAAGCGCTCGCCGATGGTCTGGAAGCGCAGCGGGATGTCGGTGACGGTGTAGCGGTAGGTGGAGAGGGATTCGCCGTCGTTGGCGATGCCCAGCTCGGCGAGCTTCTGGGCGGCCTGCTCGGCCACGGTGATCGCCGAATCCACCAGCCGCACATTGGGGCCAACCACGTCCTGCAGCAACGGCTTGATGAGCGGATAGTGGGTGCAGCCGAGCACCAGGGTATCGACGTTCTCGACCAGCACCGGGCGCAGGTATTCCTGGGCGGTGAGGCGGGTCACCTCGTGCTCCAGCCAGCCTTCCTCGACCAGCGGCACGAACAGCGGGCAGGCCTGGGAATACACCCGCACGTTCGGGTCCAGCGCGTGCATCCGGCGGGCGTAGGCGTTGCTGTTGATGGTGGTGGGCGTGCCGATCACGCCGATCGCGCGGGAGGTGGACTCGGCCACCGCGGCGCGGGCGCCGGCCTCGATCACGTCCAGCACCGGAATGCTGCCGGCTTTCTCCTTGACCACATGGGCCGCCACCGCTGCCATGGTGTTGCAGGCGATGATGAGCATCTTCACGCCCTGGTCGAGGAGGTAATCGGTGATCTGGCCGGTGAAGTGCTCGATGGTCGCCACCGACTTGACGCCGTAGGGCACCCGGGCGGTGTCGCCGAAGTAGACGATGTTCTCGAGCGGGAGGCGCTCCATCAGCGCGCGCACGACGGTGAGACCGCCCACGCCGGAGTCGAAGACCCCGATCGGCAGCTTGCCAGTATCAGACATGATCGGAAGGAAAAACGGGGAAGCCGGATTCTACGCCACTCGGCGCACCGGCGCGGGGCTAGTAGCCGAGGCGGGCGACCAGCTCTTCCTCTTCGTCGGCGGTGAGGGCGAACTTGTAGGCGGATTTTTCATCCGGCAGCTCGCGCCACTTGCCGCCGATCTCGTTCAGGCGCCGCTCGATCTTGGCGCAGGAGATGTGCATCAGGATGGCGGGCGCATTGACGCGTTCGCAGGTGCGTTCGGCGCCGATCTGTTCGAACTCGAGCAGGCGCTCGTAGAAGGCCCGGTGACGCGGATTGATCTCGATGAGGATGTCGGTGCAGCCCTTCACGCGGTGGGCGTAGATGTAGAGCAGATGCACCAGCGAGATGATGAGGCGCTTGGAACGCGCCGACGGGTCGATCGCAAACCGCCCGAACTCGCACAGCTTGGCGCCCTGGGAACGCAGGCGGGCGGCTTCGGCGCCGTAAGTGGCATCGAGGGCGAGGCCGGCGGGGGAATCGACGTTCACCGTCACGGTGGCGTAAACGCGGCCGAAAAGCTCGGCGTTCATGGTGAGCTGGTTGGGCTCATCCGCCACCCCCACCTGACCATAGCCGCGCCAGGCATAGCGCTTCTGGATCAGCAGATCCGTCTCCCGGCGCCGCTCGCCGTCACGCATCAGCATCTTGATGCGGAACTTGTCCTGCCGCTCGCTGGCGGCATTGACAGTCGGTCCATCCTCCGCGATGCACAGCGGATCGAACCTCCACGCCTCCATGGCGGTCACTTCCGCCAGAGTCTGTGGCGCGCGTGCGTCTTCAGCGGGTTTGGGAGAGGGTTTTCGAAACATCGCCGCGTACTATACCGTGCCTTAGGCACCTGGAACACCGTGTCTTAGCAGCGCCCATGTGACATGCTCCCTGACGATCGCAGAAGAATCGTCCTGACGCGCGCGCAAAGCAGCGATAAGCTCGGGTGAGCCCGCGCTATTCCCCATCGCCACCGCAATATTGCGCAGCCAGCGCTCATGGCCGATCCGGTAGATCGGGCTGCCGGCCATGCGCTCGGCGAACTGTTTTTCGTCCCATCCGAAGAGCTCCACCAGCGTCGCCGAATCGAGCCCGTGGCGGGGTGAAAAGTCGGCCTCGGCGGTCGGGCGGGCGAAGCGGTTCCAGGGGCACACCAGCTGGCAGTCGTCGCAACCGTAGATCCGGTTGCCGATCAGGCTGCGGAGCGCCTCCGGAATACTGCCGTGCAGCTCGATGGTGAGATACGAAATGCAGCGCCGGGCGTCCACCTGGTAGGGCGCGACGATCGCCCCGGTCGGGCAGGCGGAGATGCACGCCGAGCAGGTGCCGCAATGGCCGTCCACCGGCCCATCCACCGGCAGCGGCAGGTCGATGTAGATCTCGCCCAGAAAGAAGAACGACCCGGCCTCCCGCGACAACAGCAGGCTGTGCTTGCCCCGCCAGCCCAGCCCGGCCTTGCCGGCCAGCGCCACCTCCATCACCGGCGCCGAATCGACGAACACCCGATGGGCGTTGGGCACTTCGGCGCCAATCCGGTCGGCGAGCCGCTGCAGGCGGGCGCGCAGCACCTTGTGGTAATCGCGCCCGAGGGCATAACGCGAGATGTAGGCCTTGCCCGGCTGGTCGAGCACCGCCTCGGCCGCGGCGGCGTCGGGCAGGTAGGACATGCGCGCCGAGATCACCCGGCAGGTGCCCGGCAGGAGTTCGGCTGGACGGGAGCGCTTCGTCCCGTGTTTCTCCATATAATCCATCTGCCCGTGAAAGCCGGCGGCCAGCCAGGCCGCGAGACCGCTTTCCGCCTCGGCCAGCCCGGTGTCGGCAATCCCCACCGCGTCGAACCCGAGCTCCCGCCCCCACGCCTTGATGCGTGCCGCGAGATCTGCCAGATCCCCATGTCCACCAGGAAGAATGTCGTGCTCCACGCTCATCACGAACATGATAACGATCCGTCGCCCAGCCTGCACCTGCCGGACGAAAGCGCGACGCTTGCAGCCGGCGAACGCCTGGCCGGCGCCCTGCCCTCACGGCTGACCATCTACCTGCGCGGCGACCTGGGCGCCGGCAAGACGACCCTGACGCGCGGCCTGCTGCGGGGGCTGGGATTCACCGGAAAAGTCAAAAGTCCAACGTATACCTTGGTCGAACCTTATAAAGATTCTAGAATAACCGTATATCACTTTGATTTTTATCGCTTCACCCATGCAGATGAGTTTCTTGAAGCCGGCCTGGACGAGTATTTCGAGGGCGACGGCATCCGTCTCGTCGAGTGGCCTGACCGCGCCCACCCCTATCTCTGCGCGGCAGATCTCGAAGTCGAACTGCAGCTTGCAGCAGACGGCGGGCGCCAGCTTGCGCTGCGCGCGCTGAGCACGGAGGGTCGAAGATGTCTCGAAAAATTCGTCACCACACCGGCAAGCCCATCGCCGAACCCGCCAGCCTGCTGAGCCGCCGGCGCTTCATCGGCTCGACCAGCGCGGCACTCCTGCTGCTGGTGAGCCGCACCGGCCACGCCGCCCAGGCGTCGGTGCTGGCCGTACGCGTGTGGCCCGCCAAGGATTACACCCGGATCACCCTCGAAAGCCGCGAACCGCTGGTGTTCACCCACCAGTCGGTGCACAACCCGGAGCGCCTGGTGGTCGACCTGGAAGGCGTCGAGCTGAACGAGGTGCTCCAGTCGCTGCCCACCAAGATCACAGGGCAGGACCCGTACATCCAGCTCATCCGTGCGGGCCGCAACCGCCCGGGCGTCGTCCGGCTGGTCATCGAGCTCAAGGCCGAAGTCACCCCGCAGGTGTTCACCCTGCGTCCGGTGGGCGAATACGGCCACCGGCTGGTGCTTGATCTTTACCCCACCGAACCCATCGATCCGCTCCTCGCCCTGCTCGAGAAAATCTCGCCGGAAGAGGCCGCCGCCGGGGGCGCCACGCCGCCCCAGCGCCACGAGGACAAACCCCGCAAGACCGCCGAGGCGCCCCGCAGCAAACCCGCCGAGCCCGCGCCGCGCCGTGAAACGCCGCCGGCCGAGGAGCCTCGCCGTGCGGACGACGACGACACCGTCAGCCGGCTGATCACCGTCGCCATCGACCCTGGTCACGGCGGCGAAGACCCGGGCGCGGTGGGTGCTGCCGGCAGCTTTGAAAAGCACGTCACGCTCGCCGTCGCCCGCCGCCTCAAGGCGCGCATCGACGCCCAGCCCAACATGCGGGCGATGCTCACCCGCGACGCCGATTACTTCGTGCCGCTGCAGCAGCGCGTGGCCAAGGCCCGCCGGGTGCAGGCCGATCTGTTCGTGTCGATCCACGCCGACGCCTTCGTCAGCCCGACGGCGCGGGGCAGCTCGGTGTTCGTGCTGTCCGAGAAGGGCGCATCGAGCACCGCCGCGCGCCTGCTGGCCCAGAAAGAAAACGCCGCCGACCTGATCGGCGGGGTGAACATCGGGATGAAGGACAGCCACCTGGCGCGCACGCTGCTCGATCTGTCGCAGACCGCGGCGATCAACGACAGCCTGAAGGTGGGCAAGGCAGTGCTGGGCGAGCTGGGCAACATCAATCGCCTGCACAAGGGCGAGGTGGAGCAGGCCAGCTTTGCGGTGCTGAAGGCGCCGGACATCCCGTCCATCCTGGTCGAGACGGCCTTCATCTCCAATCCGGAAGAGGAAGCCCGCCTGAACGACGAGGCCTACCAGGAGCGCATGGCCGAAGCCATCGTCCGCGGCCTGCGGCGTTACTTCGCGCGCAATCCGCCGATGGCCAAATCCAAGCTGGCGCGGCTCGACTGAAACCGCGCCGTCCGCAGGGTCAGCGGATGCAG
Organism: Zoogloea sp.; assembly: GCA_023150095.1. Taxonomy (GTDB): domain Bacteria; phylum Pseudomonadota; class Gammaproteobacteria; order Burkholderiales; family Rhodocyclaceae; genus Zoogloea. Next base: position 9,771 of record JAKLLO010000071.1, read on the forward strand.
ACCTTGCGGACCTGCTTGAGGTCGGTGAGCCCGGCCATCACCTTCTCGATGCCGTCCTGGCGCAGGGTGCGCATGCCCTCTTCCAGCGCCACCGACAGCAGGTTGGCGACGCGCGCCCGCTCCTGGATGAGCTCCTTCACCCGATCGGTGCCGATCATCAGTTCGTGCAGACCAAGCCGGCCGCGATAGCCGCCGGTGCAGCTGTCGCAGCCCACCGGCGCGTAGAGCGTGAAGCGGCCGTCCTTGTCGCCGTAGCGCTCGCGCCAGTCCTTCAGCACGGCTTCGCGCGCCTTGTCCGGGTCTTCCTTGAAGGCCGGGGTGTTGTGCAGATCCTCGCAGTATTCGTCGAGGAGATGGCGGATCTCGCTCTCGTCCGGGTGATAGGCCTTCTTGCACTTGCTGCACAGGCGCTTGGCCAGCCGCTGGGCCAGCACGCCGAGCAGCGCGTCGGCAAAGTTGAACGGGTCCATGCCCATGTCGAGCAGACGCACAATGGATTCCGGGGCGCTGTTGGTGTGCAGGGTGCTGAACACCAGGTGGCCGGTGAGCGAGGCCTCAAGGCCGATCGACACGGTTTCCTTGTCGCGCATTTCGCCGACCATGATCACGTCCGGGTCGGCCCGCAGGAAGGAGCGCATCACGGTGGGGAAATCCAGCCCGGCCTTGCGGTTGACCTGCACCTGGCGCAGGCCCTTCTGGGTGATTTCGACGGGATCTTCGGCGGTCCAGATCTTGGTGTCCGGGGTGTTTATCGAGCCCAGGATGGAGTGCAGCGTGGTCGTTTTGCCCGAGCCGGTCGGGCCGCACACGAAGAAGATGCCGTAGGGCTTGGCGATGGTCTGCTTGAGGCGCTGGAAGTTGTTCTCGAGCAGCCCGAGCTGCTCGAGGGGCAGCGGCTCGCTGTTGGCGAGCAGACGCATCACCACGTCTTCCATGCCGCCGGTGGTGGGCACCGTGGCCACCCGCAGCTCGATGTCCAGCGGGCCGAAGCGGCGGAACTTGATCTTGCCGTCCTGGGGCTTGCGCCGCTCGGAGATGTCGAGATCGCACATGATCTTGATGCGGGTGACGATCGGGCTGCGGTAGCTGGACGGCACTTCGATGTAGGGCACCAGCGAGCCGTCCTTGCGGAAGCGGATCTGGGTCTTCTCCTTGCCGGGGCGCGGTTCGATGTGGATGTCGGAGGCGCCCTGGCGGTGGGCGTCGATGATGATCCGATTGACCAGCTTGACGAGCTCGTTGTCGGCGGCGGCCGAGACGTCCTCGGCTGTCGAGATGCCGTCACCATCGTCGTCGTACATATCGGACAGCAGCTCCGTGACCGACGCATCGTCGGTCGCGGCGCCGAAGAACTGCTCGACGGTCTGGAGGAACTCCACGTGGGTGGTGACCAGATAGACCGGATGCGCCTTGGGGAAGACGTTCTGCACCATCCGCGAGGCGATGGCCTGCTCGGGGTCTGTGACGAGGATCAGCATGCCTTCGGGGTTTTCCTCGAGGGGCACCCACTGGGCCTGCTGGATGTAATCACGCTTCAGGTTGCGCAATAGGTCAAGCGGCTTGACCCTTTCCGGGCGGAAAGGCTCGTAGGGCACGCCAAAGAAGCGCGAGATCGCGCCGCCGATATCCGCCGGCTTGAGGTGGTAGTCGGCGATGAGCAGCTCCTCGAGGAGCACGCCGCGCTCGCGGGCGGCGCTGGTGGCGGCTTCGAGCTCGGCGGCGGTGAGCTTGGCGTCATTCACCAGGCCCTCGTACTTGGACTTGGGCTGGATCAGGGAATGACGGCGCTGGGCAAAGGCGATCGCCAGCGTCTGCCCGAGGCCCTGGATGCCCTCTTCGGCGATCGCCGAGAACACCTCGCCGTTGCGGCTGTTGATGAGCTGGATGACCCCCAGCACTTCGCCGTCGTCGGGGTTGGCGATGGGCGCCACGAGCATCTGGTGGCAGCGGTAGCCGGTGCGCTCATCCACCTCGCGGCGGAACTCCATCCGCGCGGAGATCTTCTTCAGCTCCCGCTCGTCGTAGGCGTCGTGGATGTTGAGCATCTGGCCGGTGAGGGCCACGTAGCCCGCCACGCTGTTCTCGGCGATCGGCAGGCGGATGGTGCGGATGCTGTGCAGGCCGGTCTTGACCCGCGACGAGATGGTCGTCCGGCTCTCATCGACGACGTAGATCGTCAGCCGGTCGGCAGCGAACAGCGCGCAGATCTCGGCCGACAGCTCGAAGATGATCTCGTCGATGTTCTCGGTCGCGTGCACGCGGTTGGTCACCGCCTGCAGGCCCTTGAAAAAGGCCAGCCGACTGGCGACGTCACCCGCAATGCCGCGCGGGGCAGGAGTGCTGCTAGTGGATTTCGTCATATCTGGAAACGCGAACCGATCGAGGTTGCCGCCCATGCGTGGATGCCGGTACTACGGCGCGCAGACGCGTCAACTTTAGCCTGAATGAATGGCTAGATGATGAACTCGAGTCCGTTGTAGAGCGCCTTCGGCAGGAAACGCCCACGGTAGTTGGCGATTTCGTCGACGGTGGTCTGGGCGCGGCTCGGCTTGAGGTGCGTGATCCACACCTCCGGCGAAACCTTGATCCGGTCGAGGAACAACGCCAACAGGCTCGGACACAGGTGCCGCGAGGCGATGGCCAGATCGTGCAGGGCGTCGGGGAAGGCGGTTTCGACCAGCAGGTAGCGCAGATCGGGGATGTCGTTGATCGCCGCGATGAGCGGCTCGGAATACGTGGTGTCGCCCGAAAACACCAGGCTGCCGGTGTCGCAGGACACCTGGTAGGCCACCGCCGGCACCGTATGCAGCGCAGGCAGCGCGGTCATCTTCCGGCCGGCGCCGATGTTGGCGCTCTCGCCGGTGTGCATTTCCTGGAATCGCAGGAAGGGATTGCCCCGGTCGGGAATCGAGGAAAAATCCGGCCAGATCAGCCAGTTGAAAATGTGCGAGCGCAGGATGCGGAGGGTTTCGGGCGAGCCGTGCACCACGATCGGCATCGAACGTGCCTCCCCCACCGTATCGACCAGCAGGGGGATCATCGCGATGTGATCCAGGTGGGCGTGGGTGACGAACACGTGATCGATCCGCAGCAGCTCGTCGAACTCGAGATCTCCGACCCCGGTGCCGGCATCGATGAGGACGTCGTCGTCCACGAGCAGGGCCGTCGTGCGCTGATCGCGCCCGCCGATACCGCCACTGCAACCCAGAACCCGCACCTTCATCTTATTCTCGTGGAACTCCGCAAGTGCGGCTGTTGGTCTGCCCGAAGCGACGGACACGCATCAGATGCCAGCGCATCAGAATACGTTTCCGTCTGAACATCGGCCGCCAGAAATATCACGCTCGTCCCTCGTGAAGCTTACTGGGACGTTGCCTGCGAGAAGAACTCCATCTTCACGCCCGCGATCTCGATGATGTCGTGGTCGTTCAGGCGATGGGCCTGGGCGTCCAGGGAACGCCCATTGACGACCGGGAACACCGTGCCCTCGACGTGGGTGATGAAGTAGCCATGGGGCCGCCGCGTGATCACCGCCACCTGCAAGCCGGGCTTGCCGAGCGTGGTGAGCGACTTGGAGAGCTCGAGCGTGCGGCCCGCGTGGGCGCCGCTGAGGATCTGGATCATGCCGAGCGCGGCCACCGGCGGCGGGGCCGAGGCGCCGGTCGACGTGACGATGGCGGCGGCCTCGGCACCGGACAGGCCGTTGTCGGTCTCGACGGAAACCTGGGCGAAAGACATGGCCTCGTCCTGCTCCGAAGGGGAACCGCCACCGTCAGCGAGGTACTTAAGGCGATACTTGCCCAACTCGATCACGTCGTTGTTCTTCAACACGTGCTTCTTGACCGGCTGACCATTCACATAGGTGCCGTTGGTGCTGTTCATGTCCTCGAGGAAGGCATCGTTCAGGATGGTCACGATCGCAGCGTGGTCGCCACTGATCGCCAGATTGTCGATCTGGATATCGTTGTGCGGCTTGCGACCAATGGTGGTGCGCTCCTTCTCGAGCACCATCTCCTTCAGCACCAGACCATCCATGCTCAATATCAACCTGGGCATCACTCTTCCTATCTCAATCCAGCTTAATCAAGCTCGGCACCCAGCCGTCCTGACTCGCACGACGACACAATGACAGCCGATATATTATCCATCCCGCCCCGATCGTTTGCCAGATCAACCAGATGCGCGGCAGCCAGCTGGGGGTTTCCACCCAGGGCGCCGAGCACGTGGGCAATATCGGCATCGGGAAGCATCTCTGTAAGCCCATCCGAGCAAAGAAGATAGACGTCGCCCGGCAAAAGCGTGGAAATTGTCACATCGGGAACCACATTCGCCGCAACGCCCACCGCCCGGGTGAGCAGCCCCTTCAGGGCAACCGGGGCGTTCGACTCGGATTCAATCATGCCCGCCTCCCAGTGCTCCCGCAACACGCTATGGTCGCGGGTGAGGCAGGTCAGCACGTCGCCGCGCAGACGATAGAGCCGCGAATCGCCCACATTGCAGGCGACCAGCACCCCGTCGCGCCGAAAGCACCCCGCGACGAGGGTCGTCCCCATCCCGCGCAAGGCCGGATCACCCGATGCTGCCGAAAAAACCGCGCGATTAGCCTCGGCAACCGCCACCAGCAGATCACGCTCGATCACCAGCGCGTCGCCGCAGGCGGCGATCCGCTCGACCCACGCATCGACGGCGAGCCTGGCCGCAACGCCACCGCCCGCGTGCCCACCCATTCCATCAGCCAGCGCGACGATGCCGCGATGCTCGTCGCAGAAGACGTAATCCTCATTACGTGCGCGGACCTGCCCCACGTGGGACTCCAGGGCCATCCGCCACACGAGGCTCGAATCGCTCATTGCAGCGACGCCGGCCGAAAGGAGCCGGACAGTGAAGAACATTCAGGAAACCGGCACATCGCGTCGATTACGTGATTTGGATAAAGAGGAGCGTCTGGATTCTATCGCCACCGACCGGGCGCGCGGGAACGCGGGACAAAATAAAAACCGCGCCCGGGCGGTAAAGCCTCGGGCGCGGTTCTTGTGCGGCACAGGCCTGGTTACAGCATGGCCTTCAGCAGCTTGCCCATCTCGGACGGGTTGCGCGTCACCTTGAAGCCGCACTCTTCCATGATGGCGAGCTTGGCATCAGCGGTGTCGGCGCCGCCGGAGATCAGTGCGCCAGCATGGCCCATGCGCTTGCCCGCGGGGGCAGTCACACCGGCGATGAAGCCGACGATCGGCTTCTTCATGTTGGCCTTGCACCACAGGGCGGCTTCAGCTTCGTCCGGACCGCCGATTTCGCCGATCATGATGACGGCGTCGGTGTCGGGATCGTCGTTGAAGGCGCGCATCACGTCGATGTGCTTCAGACCGTTGATCGGGTCACCACCGATACCGACAGCGGAAGACTGGCCCAGACCGATTTCGGTCAGCTGGGCGACAGCTTCGTAGGTCAGGGTGCCGGAGCGGGAAACCACGCCGATGCGACCCTTGCGGTGGATATGGCCCGGCATGATACCGATCTTGATTTCATCGGGGGTGATGAGACCCGGGCAGTTCGGGCCCAGCAGCAGGGTCTTCTTGCCGCCGGCGGCTTCCTTGGCCTTCATCTTGTTGCGCACTTCCAGCATGTCCCGGACGGGGATGCCTTCGGTGATGCAGATGGCCAGGTCGAGGTCAGCTTCAACGGCTTCCCAGATGGCGGCAGCGGCGCCAGCGGGCGGCACGTAGATCACGGAGACGGTGGCACCGGTTTCAGCGGCAGCTTCCTTGACGGAACCGTAGATCGGCACGTCGAGGATCTTCTCGCCAGCCTTCTTCGGGTTCACGCCGGCGACGAAGCAGTTCTTGCCGTTCGCGTACTCGATGCACTTCTCGGTATGGAACTGACCGGTCTTGCCGGTGATGCCCTGGGTGATGACCTTGGTGTCTTTGTTGATCAGAATGGACATTCGGAATCTCCTTACTTGACCGCGTCGACGATCTTCTGGGCCGCTTCGGCCATGGTGTCGGCAGCGATGATCGGGAGACCCGAATCACGCAGGATCTGCTTGCCGATGTCTTCGTTGGTGCCCTTCATGCGGACGACCAGCGGAACCGACAGGTGCACTTCACGGGCAGCGGTGACCACGCCGGTGGCGATGGTGTCGCAGCGCATGATGCCGCCGAAGATGTTGACGAGAATGCCCTTGACCTTGGGGTTCTTGAGCATGATCTTGAAGGCTTCGGTGACCTTCTCGGTGGTGGCGCCGCCGCCCACGTCGAGGAAGTTGGCCGGCTCGGCACCAAACAGCTTGATGGTGTCCATGGTAGCCATCGCCAGACCGGCACCGTTCACCAGACAGCCGATGTTGCCGTCCAGGGAGATGTAGGCCAGATCAAACTTGGAGGCTTCGATTTCGTCCGCGTCTTCTTCGTCCAGGTCGCGCATCGCGACGATTTCCTGCTGGCGATAGAGGGCGTTGGAGTCGAAGTTGAACTTGGCGTCGAGCGCCTTGACGGTGCCGTCGCCTTCGTGGATCAGCGGGTTGATTTCCGCCAGCGAAGCGTCGGTTTCCATGTAGCAGGTGTACAGCTTCTTGAGCGTGTCGACACACTGCGGGATAGAGGCCTCGTTCATGCCCATGCCCTTGGCCAGGGTGAGCGCCTGCTCGTCGGTCAGGCCGACCAGCGGGTTGATGAAGACCTTGACGATCTTTTCCGGGGTCTTGTGAGCAACTTCCTCGATGTCCATGCCGCCTTCGTACGAAGCCATCATGGCAACGGACTGGGTGGCACGGTCGGTCAGCGCGGCGACGTAGTACTCGTGCTTGATGTCGGCACCTTCCTCGATCAGCAGGTTACGCACCTTCTGGCCTTCGGGGCCGGTCTGGTGGGTGATGAGCTGCATGCCGAGGATCTGGCTGGCGTACTGACGCACTTCGTCAAGGGACTTGGCGACTTTCACGCCACCGCCCTTGCCGCGTCCGCCGGCGTGAATCTGGGCCTTCACGACCCAAACCTTGCCACCCAGGGTTTCCGCTGCCTTGACCGCGTCGTCGACGGTCGTGCAGTGGATACCGCGCGGAACCGTGACGCCGAACTTCTTCAGGATTTGCTTGCCCTGATATTCATGAATTTTCATGGTTGCCCTTCGATCGAAGTCTTGGCCTGAAAAGGCCGCTTACGCTTGGTTGATGGGACTCTTCGGGGTGCTGACGCACCCCGCGATACCTGCGCCGTTCTCCCTCGTCCAACGCAGACACCGCTTTGCCCTCTCGCACGTCAGGCCTGATGACCCGGCCGCCCGAAAGACGATCCAGCCCCCGGGGTGCAGGCGACGCTCGCCGCAGGCACTCCGGATTACGGATCAATTGATTATATACGAAACAGACCGCGCGACCGATTTCACGCTGCGGTGCAACTGAGGTTTTCCCGAACCCTAGCTCCTCTCGCCACCGCGATACCACCGGGGGTAGTAGCGCATCACCGTTTCAGTGGTGGTTTCGAGGGCGTGGCAGCGGTCGAGCTGGAAGGGCTTTTCGACCTCCTCGTCGTTGTCGCGACGGAAGGTGGCGAAGGTCTGGATGGCTGCGGTGGGCAGCGACAGGAGCAGTTCGGTGAGGTGCGAGCAGCCCCGAACGTCCGCGAACATCTCGCCCACCGTGCGCCGGAAACCCCGCACAAGGTTGAGGCCGATGAGCTGGCGATAAGCGGGCCCGATGGTATCGCAGGCGCCGGGATAGGGCACCCAGTCGGAGCACGCCGCCACATCGACGATGTTGAACTGGGGGTCGATGGTCACGCGGATGAACAGATCGTGGACGGGATCGCCGCGCTTGCGCATACCTGAAGAGAGCGGGTAATCAATATCCTTCAGGTCGGTGAGGCGGGCGTCCAGATCAAACAGGCCGTCGTCGCGCACAAATCCCTCGACATCGATGCGTCGATGATGGGCCCGGGTACGCGGCGATTTCGGGTCAGGCAGGGGCATGGCAATAAAAAAGAGGAAAAGACTAAAAAACTCGTAAAAAATGCCGTTCGGGGTACCACACGTCACAATTGAGCCCCCCGACGGGCCGACAACGGGCCTCTACGGCCGACAAACTTCTTTAGAATACTGTAGCTTTGGCGAAGGTGCCTGCTCCGCGCACCACCGCTCAACCCACCAGGCTTCTGCTTGCCGGACCACGATCGACGTCTTGATGAACAGCGCGCGCAAGTCACTATCCCTGCTCGTAGCAACCCTCATTCCCTTAGGAACTCCAACAGCAGGAGCGGTCGGCCTTGGGGAACTGGTCACCCGGTCCGCGCTGGGGGAGCCGCTGCGTGCCGAGGTTCGGCTGGTGCGCGCGGCCGGTGAGGAGTTCGACGGCTCCTGTTTCAAGCGGGTCGCCAACAACACCGGCGCCGACGACATCCCGTGGATCCACGACGCCCGCGTGCGCCTTGCGGGCGACCGGCTGATCATCACCACCCGCGATCCGATGAACCACCCGATCGCGATGCTGGGCCTGCTCGTCAACTGCGGGGGAGACGTCCGCCGCGACTACCCGATCATGCTCCAGCCGCCGGTGCTGCGCGTGGGCGCGGGCACCTCGCCCAACCTGCCGGTTGCAGCCCCGGTCGATGAGGGCGTAGTCCGCCCTCCCGTCCAGGCCACCAGGCCGACCCGCCCGCCGCGCGCCGCTGCACCGGTCGCCGAAAGTGCCAGCGCCCCCCGGAGCGACCCCACCGAAGCCGCGCCAGCGGCCGCCAGGCCGCCCAAGGCGGCTAAGCGCGAGTCCACCGCAGCACGCCGCACCGAGCCGCCCCGCCACGACCGGCTGATCCTCGGCAGCGGCGCGGAAGCCGGCCTGGTGCCGCTGCGCATGAGCCTGGCGCTGCTCAACCCGCCGTCCGAGGACGAATCCGACGGCGCCCGCCAGCAGCTGCGCCAGGAGCAACGCACCCTCACCGAGATCGACGATCGCATCGCCGCGCAGCTCGAGGTCAACGAAAAGATCAAGCGCCTGGAGGAATACCAGGCGATGCTGAAGGAGAAGGTCGCCCAGCTCGACGGCGCCCCGCCTGCAGCCCGCGCCGCCGTGGCGGCTCCGTCACCTACGCCAGCAGCCCCGGCGCCTACCCCGGCCCAGCCTGCCACCGGCGGCCTTCCGCCCGACATCGCCGAACAGCTTCGCCAGTGGGGCGCGCCGGTCGGCGGCCTGCTCGCGGTGCTGGGAGGGGTCGGTGCGCTGGTCTGGATGCGCCGTCGCCGTAACGCCGAGGCCTTCGAGGAGGACACCGGCGAGCCCACCACCCAGCCCGACTTCCGCATCAGCGCGCCGCCGTCCGCCCGCAGCCAGCAGATCGAGAAGAAGAATTCGCCCCTCCCGCCCGAGCGGGACGAACCGCAGCTCCACGAGGTCGACCACTCCGAGCCGCCGGTGGTCGACCACGGCGGCGAATGGGCCGAACCGACCTTCGCCCCAGCCCACCCGATCCCCTTCGACCAGACGGTGGACGAGCAGGATTCCGCCCTCGAGCTCGCCGAGATCATGATGTCCTTCGGCCGCACCCAGGGCGCCGCCGAAACCCTCGCCGACTACATCCGCAACAACCCGCGCCAGGCCGTCAAGCCGTGGCTGAAGCTCCTCGAGGTCTATCACGTGGCCGGCATGCGGGCCGAGTTCGAAGTCCTCACCCGCCAGCTCAACAAGACCTTCAACGTCAAGATGGTGAGCTGGAACGACTTCAAGGACATCCGCTCGACCCCGGACACCGTCGAGCAGATGGCTCACATCTGCCAGCGCCTGCAGGATCTGTGGGGCACCCAGGAAGCCCAGATCTACATCCACCAGATCCTGCGCGACAACCGCAACGGCACCCGCCAGGGTTTTCCGCTCACGGTGGTCGAGGAGCTCCTGCTGCTGCTCGCCATCCTCGACGACGAGCTCGGCCCCTACAAGCCGCCGGTCGAGCCGACCCTCGAAGAGATGGAACCCGCCCCGCCGCCGACGCTCTCCGCCTTCGACGTCTGACCCCGCCCGGCCGTCAGACCGGGTTGTCCACCTCCACGAACTCCGCCTCGATCCCGAACGCCGCGGCCAGATGCGCCCCCAGGGCCTTCACGCCGTAACGTTCGCTCGCGTGGTGGCCGATGCCCAGATAGGCCACGCCAGATTCCCTCGCCAGGTGCGTGGTCGGCTCCGAGGCCTCGCCCGACACAAAGCAATCCACCCCCTGGGCGATCGCCTGCTCGAAGTAGCCCTGCGCGCCGCCCGTGCACCAGGCGATGCGCTCGATCCGCCGGCCCGGGTCGCCCAGCATCAGCGGCTCACGGCCCAGCCGCGCCGCCGCGCCGCGGGCCAGCGCTTCGAGGGTTTCGCCCTCCGCCAGCCGCCCCGTCCAGCCGATGTCCTGCTCGCCGAAGCGCCCCTCCGGCAGCCAGCCCATCAGCCGGGCAAGCTGGGCGTTGTTGCCGAGATCGGGGTGGGCATCCAGCGGCAGGTGATAGGCGAACAGATTGATGTCGTTGGCAATCAGCGTACCCAGCCGCCGCCGGCGCAGCCCGGTGATGCAGCCATCCTCGCCACGCCAGAAATAGCCGTGGTGGACCAGCACCGCATCGGCACCCCGCGCCACCGCAGCGTCAAGCAGGGCCTGGCTCGCGGTCACCCCGCAGACGATCCGCGCAACCTGCGCCCGACCTTCCACCTGCAGGCCGTTTGGGCAATAATCCTTGAAGCGTGCGACATCCAGCAGGGTGTCGAGATAGCGCTGCAGTTCGGCTCGTTCCATGGCCGTCATTCCTTTTTCAAGCATTCCGCAATTTGACAGCGCCCGCGGGCGCCGGTGGCCGATTCTACGATGCATCGCCTTTGGATGATCTTCGCCCAAGCCGTCACCATCTCGGTGGCCTTGTTGTTCGTCGTCAGCACCCTCAAGCCGGAATGGGTCAGCGACCGCCCTGCCCTGCCCGCCGTCACCATCCAGGAAGCCATCGCCCCGGCCGCCGCCCCCGCCGGGCGCGCCACCACGTCCTACGCCGAGGCCGCCCAGCGGGCCCTGCCGGCGGTGGTGCATATCTTCACCAGCAAGGACGTGAAGTCCCAGCGCCACCCCTTCGCCGACGACCCCCTGTTCCGCCACTTCTTTGGCGACCGCCTCGACAACCGGCCGCAGCAGCGCGCCTCCGGCCTCGGCTCCGGGGTGATCGTCTCGCCCGAGGGCTATGTGCTCACCAACAACCACGTGGTCGAGGCTGCCGACGAGATCGAGGTGGCCCTCAACGACGGCCGCAAGCTGCCCGCCCGCATCGTCGGCCGCGACCCGGAATCCGATCTGGCAGTCCTGCAGATCAAGGCCGACGCCAGGCTCAACGCCATCACCTTCGGCCACCCGGAACACCTGCACGTGGGCGACGTGGTGCTCGCCATCGGTAACCCCTTCGGCGTCGGCCAGACGGTGACGATGGGCATCGTCTCGGCCCTCGGCCGCTCGCACCTGGGGATCAACACCTTTGAAGACTTCATCCAGACCGACGCTGCCATCAACCCCGGCAACTCCGGCGGCGCGCTGATCGACTCGGCCGG
>JAKLLO010000072.1 GCA_023150095.1 Zoogloea sp.
CCCACCATGAAGTTGTTGGTCGCCATCGCATCGCCAAACAGCCCCTCGGCCATCGCCTGACCGTCCAGGAAGACGTTGTCCTCCTTGCGCGTCACGCGGTCGATGCCCGCGGTGAGCGCTGCCACCGCCGGGAAAGGATTGCGCCGGTTGGTCACCATCTGGCCGGTGGGCGTCTGGGTGGTCGAGACGATCGCGATGGTGCGGTTCGGGCCGCACTTGTCCAGGTTCTTCGGATCGGTCGCGTTCAGGATGTCGAAGCCCAGGTACAGGTCGGCACGCCCGTCGGAGATCTTGTTGGAACCCTGGAACGGCTTGTGGGTGATCTTGATGTCGGAGATCACCGCGCCGCCCTTCTGGGCGAGGCCGGTCTGATCCAGGCCGATCACGTGCTTGCCTTCCAGGCGCGCCGCGTTGGCGAGGGTTGCCACCACGGTGACGGAACCCGTGCCGCCGATGCCCATCACGTGGATGCCCACGCCGATGGTGTCGTCGATCTTGTTCACCGGATCGGGCAGCGCGCGGTCGAGCACCGGGATGCGGCCTTTCTTCTTCTTGGGCGCGCCCTCCGAGGCCGGGGCCGGATTCGGCGTCACGGTCAGGAAGGACGGGCAGAAGCCCTTCACGCACGAGAAATCCTTGTTGCACGACGACTGGTGGATGCGCGTCTTGCGACCGAACTCGGTCTGCACCGGCTCCACGCTCATGCAGTTGGACTTCTCGCCGCAGTCGCCGCAGCCTTCGCAGACGCGCTCGTTGATGACGACCACCTCGGCCGGCTCTTCAGCCTTGCCGCGGCTGCGGGCGCGACGCAGCTCGGCGGCGCACTCCTGGTCGTGGATCAGCACGGTGGTGCCGGGGGTGGCGGCGAGTTCGCGCTGGGCTTCGTCCAGACGGTCGCGGTGCCACACTTCGGTGTGACCGGCCAGCGAGATGCCCGAGTAGTTGCCCGGCTCGTCGGTGGTCACGATGATGCGGCGCACGCCGTTGGCGAGCAGGTCTGCGACCATGTTGGGCACCGGATTGGCGCCCTGGATCGCCTGACCGCCGGTCATCGACGTGTGCGAATTCACCAGCAGCTTGAAGGTGATGTTGATGTCGGTGGACGCCGCGTAGCGGATCGCCAGGCTGCCGGAGTGAGCGTAGGTGCCATCGCCCATGTTCTGGAAGATGTGCCCGGTCTCGGTAAAGGGCGCCATGCCGATCCACTGGGCGCCTTCAGCCCCCATGTGGGTGCCCATCACCACGTTGCGGTTCATCCACATGGCCATCGTGTGGCAGCCGATGCCGGCCGACACGATGGAGCCTTCCGGCGCCACGGTGGAGCTGTTGTGGGGGCAGCCCGAGCAGTACCACGCGGTGCGCGCGGTGGTCGGCAGCTTGGTGCGCTCGTGGATTTCGTCGAGGCGCTTGAGCCAGGCTTCGGCCGACTCGATGCGCGTCTTGCGCGACAGGCGCTTGAGCAGCGCGCGCACGATCACGTCGGATTCGAACTCGCCGTAGTGGGGCAGCAGCTCCCGCTCTTCCTCGTCGAACTTGCCCACCACGCGCGGCGCGTTGGCACGGCCGTACAGCACCTGCTTGGCGAACATCTCGAGGAAGGGGCGCTTCTCTTCGATCACGAAGATCTCTTCGAGGCCTTCGGCGAACTCGCGCACGATGGTCGGTTCCATCGGGAACAGCATGCCCATCTTGAGCACGCGGATGCCGTAGCGGCGCAGCGCGGCATCATCCAGGCCCATCTCGAGGAAGGCCTGCATCAAGTCGTTGTAGGTCTTGCCGGCGGTGAGGATCCCGAGCCACGCATCCGGGTTGGGGATCACGATGTTGTTGAGCTTGTTCTCGCGGGCGTAGCGCTTCACCACCTCCAGGCGACGGGTGTAGAGCGACTGCTCCATCTCCAGCGCCTCGACGCGCACGTTCATGCCCAGGTTCATGTGGGGCGTGAAGGGCTTGCCGTCGAAGGTGAGATCCGGGGTGATGAAGTTCAGGCGCGCCGGGTCCACGTTGGCGGTGCCGGTGCCGTCCGCCACGTTGGTGACGATCTTCATGCCCATCCACACGCCGGCCAGGCGCGACATCTGGTAGCCGTGCAGGCCCAGGTCGAGGATCTCCTGGACGTTGGCCGGGTAGAGCGACGGGATGCCCACGTGAAAGAGCATCGGCTCGGATTGCGAGCACAGGGACGAGCTCTTGCAGCTCGGGTCGTCACCGGCGATGGCGAGCACGCCGCCGTTCTTGCCGATGCCGGTGTAGTTGGCGTGCTTGAGGGCGTCGCCCGAGCGATCCACGCCCGGGGCCTTGCCGTACCACATGCCGGTGACGCCGTCGAACTTCTGCTTGCCGACGGTGTGCATCATCTGGGTGCCCCAGACGGCGGTGGCGGCGAGGTCTTCGTTCAGGCCATCGACGAACTTGATGTTGTTCTCGACGAGCAGCTTCTGCTGCTTGATGAGGGCGGCGTCGAGCATCCCCACCGGGGAGCCGCGGTAGCCGGAGATGAACATGCCGGTCTTGAGCCCGCGCCGGGCGTCGGTGCGCACCTGGTCGAGGGTCAGCCGGACGATGGCGTCGATCCCGCCCAGGTGGATTTCACCTGTCTCGCGGGTGAAGGTGTTGCTGATGTCTTGCTTGGATGACATGGTTAATCTCCCGGTCGGGACGTTGGTGCGATTGGGGTGTCAGGTGGCCGGGCGGGCGGTGATGTGCACGAGGACGAATCCGCCCACAGCGATTGCGGCCGCAGCCAAGGGAATGTGGGTGAGGCCCAGCCCGAGGCCGAGCACCGCGCCGCCGATCCAGGCCCCGAGGGCGTTGCCAACGTTAAAGGCGGCGATGTTGAGCGTGGAGACGAGATTGGGTGCGCCGTGGCCGTGATTGACCACGTTGGCCTGCAGGCCGGGCACCAGCGCGAAGGCGGCCATCGCCCACACGAAGAGGGTGAGCTGTGCGGCGAGGGCAGATTGGCTGGTCCACGCCAGCGCGCCTGCGGTGAGGGCCACCGCCAGGAAGGCTCCGGCGAGGGTGGCCGTGAGGTGGCGGTCACCCAGGCGGCCGCCGAGATAGTTGCCGAGGGTGAGCCCGAGGCCGATCACGAAAAGGGTTGCAGCCACGCCGGCAGGCGACACGCCGCTCACCTCGCGTAGCAGCGGCGCCACGTAGGTGAACAGCGCGAACATCGATGCCGAGAACGTCACCGTGGTGAGGAGCGCCAGCCCCAGGCGGGGATTGCGGAGGGCGGCGAGCTCCTGGCGGATGGCGGCGGGCGGTGCGCTGCCATCACGGGGCAGCACGCGCAGCAGGCCGGCCAGCGCCACCACGCCCACGCCGCTCACGGCCCAGAAGGTGGCGCGCCAGCCCAGGGCTTGTCCCAGCGCGGTGCCGAGCGGTACGCCCAGCACGTTGGCGAGGGTGAGTCCGGAGAACATCAGGGCCAGCGCCGAGGTGCGCCGGTGACACGGCACCAGGCCCGCTGCCACTACCGCACCGATGCCGAAGAACGCGCCGTGGCACAGGGATGTGACCACGCGGGCGAGCATCAGCAGGGCGTAATCGCCTGCGAGGGCACACAGCAGGTTGCCCACGATGAAGATGCCCATTAGTGCCACGAGGGCGGAGCGCCGCGGCAGTCGCGCGACGGCCAGGACCATCAGCGGGGCGCCGAGGGCCACGCCAAGAGCGTAGCCGGTGATCAGCCAGCCCGCGGCGGGGATGGAGACGCCAAGGTCGGTCGCCACCTCGGGCAGCAGGCCCATGATGACGAACTCGGTGGTGCCGATGGCAAAGGCGCACAGGGCCAGCGTGTAGAGGGGCAGGGGGCGGAGTAAGGGCAAGGAAGGGGTTTCCGTTCAGGCCTGCGCCTTGTGCCGGTTGATACAGCGGGCGAGGGGCGCCAGCGGTTCGATGGCGAGGTCGCCGCGCGGGAAGACGCGGCAGGCCAGCACAACACCGTCGTGCTCTTCCGATTCACTCACGAAGGCGCGGCTCATCTTGCTGTGGGCAAACTCTCCCTCCGTGATGCGGACCTTGCACAGCCCGCAGCCGCCGTTGCGGCAGCCGATGGGGATGCCCCGGCGGCCGAGTGCCTCCATCGCGCGCAGGACGTCCTGGCTTTCGGCGCAGACATAGTGCTCGCCGGTGATGGCCAGATGAATGGCGTGTTTCGTGTTCATGCGTCTCCTCCTGTGGGCGGGTGTCACCACCGTTTGTGCCGGCTGGGCCGGGCCGCTCGCTGGCGGCATGGTGTGGCGGACACCCTGCGGATAGCCCGGAGCGCGGGGCCCCGGGCGCGGGATGGTGCGGCGTCAGCGTCCCAGGTCCTTGGCGGTCTGGCCGGCGATGCCCCAATTGGTCTTGGGGACCTCCTGGATCCAGACGCGGACCGCTTCCTTGGGCGCCCCGGTGGCGTCCACGAGGGCCTGGCTGACCTTCTCGATGACTGCGCGGCGCTGGTCTTCGGTGCGGCCCTCGATCATGTAGATCTGAGCAAATGGCATGACGGTTCTCCTTGCTGTGGGTGTGGGAATCAGACGAAACGCAGGGTGGTGGCGCCCATGCCGTGGACGCGCAGGGTGACGGTGTCGCCGGGCGCGACGGCTACGGCCTCGGTGATCCCGCCGGAGAGCACGATGGCGCCGGCCGGGATCTCCTCGCCCCGGGCGGCCAGGTGGTTGGCGAGCATCGCCACCGCCGAGGCCGGATTGCCCAGCACGGCGGCGCCGACGCCCATCGCCACTGGTTGGCCGTTCTTCTCCATCACCACGCCGAGGGTGGTGAGGTCGACGCCGGCGGCGGGCGTGGGCACGCCGCCCACCACGAAGCGGGTGGCCGAGGTGTTGTCGGCGATCACGCTCTTCAGGTCGAACTTGAAATCCCGATAGCGACTATCGATCACCTCGATGCCTGGCAGCAGGTATTCAGTGGCGGCGAGCACGTCGCCCACGTGGCAGCCGGGCCCGCGCAGGGCGCGCTTGAGCACGAAGGCGATCTCTGGCTCGACCTTGGGGTGGATCAGCTCGGACACCTTCACCTCGCCGCAGTCGGGTACCGCGTAGTCGTCGGTCATGAAGCCGAAGACCGGGCTGGTGACGCCCATCTGCTTCATCTTGGCGTGGGAGGTGAGGCCGGCCTTGAGGCCGATAAGCCGGCGGCCGCGGGCGAGCTTGCGGCGCAGGATCTGGTCCTGGATCGCGTAGGCGTCGTCCCAGTCCATGTCCGGATGGTCGTCGGTGATCTTGGGTGTGTCGCGGGCTTCGAGCTGGCAGGTTTCCAGGTGTTCGGCCAGGGCCGCGATGGTTTGGGTGTCGAGTTTCATTGCAGGGCCTTTCTTTCGCGCGCCATGGTGAGCGCGGTGTCTTCGATCATGTCCTCCTGCCCGCCGACCATGCCGCGGCGGCCCAGCTCGACGAGGATGTCGCGGGCCGGGATGCCGTACTTCACGCTGGCGCGCTTGGCGAACAGCAGGAAGGAGCCGTACACGCCGGCGTAGCCGAGGGTCAGCGCGTCGCGGTCGATGCGGATCGGGAAGTCCATGATCGGGATGACCAGGTCTTCAGCGACGTCGGTGATCTTGGCCACATTCACGCCGGTGTCGATGCCCATCAGGTCGCACACCGCGACGAGCACTTCCATCGGGGTGTTGCCGGCGCCAGCACCCAGGCCTGCGGCGGCGGCGTCGATGCGGGTGGCGCCCACTTCGATCGCGGCGATGGAGTTGGCGACGCCCATCGCCAGGTTGTGGTGGCCGTGGAAGCCCAGCTCGGTTTCGGGCTTCAGCGCATCACGCACGGCGGAGAGGCGCGCCTTCACGCCGTCGGGCAGCAGGTGGCCGGCGGAGTCGGTCACGTAGATGCAGTTGGCGCCGTAGCCTTCCATCAGCTTGGCCTGCTTGACCAGCCCTTCGGGGCTGTTCATGTGGCTCATCATCAGGAAACCGACGGTGTCCATCTCGAGCTTGCGGGCCATGGTGATGTGCTGTTCGGACACATCGGCCTCGGTGCAGTGGGTGGCCACGCGGATGGTGTTCACGCCCAGCTCGCGGGCCATCTTCAGGTGATCGACGGTGCCGATGCCCGGCAAGAGCAGCGCCGAGACCTTGGCCTGCTTCATCAGCGGGATCACGGTGGAGAGGTATTCCTCGTCGGTGTGGGCCGGGAAACCGTAGTTCACCGAGCTGCCGCCCAGGCCGTCGCCGTGGGTGACTTCGATCAGCGGGATGCCCGCTTCGTCGAGGCCGGTGGCGATCGACTTCATCTGCTCGAGGGACATGAGGTGGCGCTTGGGGTGCATCCCGTCGCGCAGGGTCATGTCGTGCAATGTGACAGCCCCTCGTCCGCCACGCGTGGCGGTCGATCCCCCGAGGGGATCGCGGCTGGCTTCGGACGGCCGGGCGCCATCCGCGTGGGTAATCTTCTTGCCTTTGAGATCCATGTCCGGCTCCTTACGCGGCAACGGGTTTCAGGGTCAGACGGCCGGCGATCATCTCTTCGGCAAACATCTCGGCGGTGCGGGCGGCGGCGGCGGTCATGATGTCCAGGTTGCCGGCGTACTTGGGCAGGTAGTCGCCCAGGCCTTCGACTTCCAGGAAGACGGACACGCGGTTGCCGTCGAACACCGGGCCGTTCACCAGGCGGTAGCCCGGCACGTACTTCTGGACTTCCTTGATCATCGCGGCGATGGATTCGCGGATCTCGTCCTGCTTCGGTTCGCCTTCGACCAGGCAGTGCACGGTGTCGCGCATCATCAGCGGGGGTTCGGCCGGGTTGATGATGATGATGGCCTTGCCCTTTTCGGCGCCGCCCACGCGCTCGACGGCGCCCGCGGTGGTGCGGGTGAATTCGTCGATGTTCTTGCGGGTGCCGGGGCCTGCGGACTTGGACGAGACGGTGGCGACGATCTCGCCATACACCACCTTCTGGACGCGGGAGACCGCGGCGACCATCGGGATGGTGGCCTGGCCACCACAGGTGACCATGTTCACGTTCATCTCGTTAAAGAGGCCCCCACGTGCGCCGCTGGGCGACGCACTGCCCCCCGAGGGGGCGCGGCTGTCTTGGGAGCGGCCCGGCGACGGCCGGCCCACGTGCTCGATCAGATTGACCGGCGGCACGCAGTAGGGGCCGATGGCGGCCGGGGTGAGGTCGATCATCAGCACGCCCAGCTCGTTGAGCTTGCGGCTGTTCTCGGCGTGCACGTAGGCGCTGGTGGCGTCGAAGGCGATCTGCACGCCGTCGGCCTTGATGTGGGGCAGCAGGCCGTCCACGCCGTCGGCGGTGGTCTTGATGCCCATCTCGCGGGCCCGCTTGAGGCCGTCGGATTCAGGGTCGATGCCGACCATCCAGACCGGCTCGAGGACGGGGCTGCGCTGCAGCTTGGCCAGCAGGTCGGTGCCGATGTTGCCGGGACCGATCAGGGCGCACTTGATCTTGTTGCTCATGGTGGATTTCCGGAGGCTGAACCTGCCCTGCGGCGCCGCGATGGGCGGCGCCGGGCTGGTGGGCGGTGGATCTGGGGGCGGCGGACCGGATATGTCCGCCGGGTGGGTTGCGTCAGGTCACGACGGTGAGGAAGCGTTCGTTGAGCGCGCGGGTGTGATAGAAGATCGCCGAGCCCAGTTCGTCCCAGGTCCAGGTGTAGGGCTGCATGTCCGGGTAGTAGGCGTAGCCGCCGCAGAAGGTTTCGAGGCGGTTGCCGGACGGGTCGAATGAGTAGATGGTGGTGCCGCGGGTGATGCCGTGGCGCAGGGGGCCGTTGTCGATGGAGACGCGGTGCTTGCCCATCAGGTCGGCGGCGCGCAGTACGTGCTCCCAGGTGTCGAGCAGGAAGGACGCATGGTGGAGCGTGTTGTTGCGCTCGTCGCGCACGAAGGCGATGTCGTGGGCCTTGTTGGAGCAGCTCAGCCACACGGCCATGTCGGTCTTGCCGTCTTCGCCGACGATCTTCTCCACGAGGCTGAAGCCCAGCACCTTGGTGAAGATGTCGCGGCTGCCTTCCAGGTCGGCTCCGTGGATCTGCCAGTGATCGAGGCGGATCGGCGAGATGCCCTTGCGGTTCTCGATGATCACGTCCGGATTCACGTAGCCGAGGCCGTCGCCAACGGCGGTCTTCTCGGCGTAGAGCTCCATGATGTGGCCGGTGGGCAGCTCGAAACGGACGCGCTCGCCGGTCTCGAGGAGATCGCCCGCCGGGATGCGCTCGGTGGCGACACCGTAGGCGCGCAGGTCGGCGTCGAGGCGGTCGAGGGTGGCCTTGTCGAGGACCTTGAAGCCATAGAAATCCATGCCGGAGCGGTCGGCCTCGCGGATGATGAAGCTATGGTGATCCCGCTCGTCGTGGCACTTGAAGTACACCCGGCCCGACGTGTCGCGCCCCGTCTCGACCAGACCGAACACGTTGGTGTAGAAATTGACCGACTCCTCCAGGTCGAGCACCCGCAACTGGCAGTGGCCCGGCCGCAATACGCCCAGCATTGTCATTTCGATCCTCCTTTGATCTTTCGACGTCTCGGATTAATTGGCTTGCGATTAAGAAACCAATTGCGATGTGAATCGCATTATTGTTTTCCGGACGAAATGAATTTTTCGTCACGTCGATATGGTCGATTCAAAGGAGGGGGGCGTCCAATACTGATGAAGTAGGGTTTTATACCTCGCAGATATAGTTAGTCGCGGACCGGCGTGCGCTCACGCATCGGTGTCGTCCGGGGCAGCGAGGGCCGCTTCGATCATCGCCCGGAACTTGGCCACGTGGTCGGAGGTGTCGCCAACCCGGATCGTCATGATGAGCGGGGAGGTGAGGCCCTGCTCGGCCAGCGGGCGGTAGGTCACGTCGTCGCGGCGCAGGCGCTGCACGGATTCCGGCACGATGGTCACGCCCATGCCGGCCGCCACCAGGCCGATGGCGGTCTGCAGGCCGTTGGTCTCGTAGGTTTTGCGGACTTCGTAGCCGCGTACGCTGAACTGGTGCAGCACCTGGTCGGCAAAGCTCGGGCGCGGTGCGGCGGGGTAGAGCACCAGCACCTCGCTCACCAGGCGGCGCAGCGGGATGGTGGTCTCCTTGCACAGCGCGCTGCCCGAGGGAATGGCGACGACCATCAACTCCTCAGTGAGCACGATGTTCTGCAGCCCCTCGTCCTGGATCGCCAGCCGGCCGAAGCCCACGTCGATGCGCCCGGCCTTGAGGGCTTCGGCTTGCTGCACCGAGGTGAGCTCGGAGAGCGAGATGTCCAGGTTCTCGTTCTCGTTGGTGAAGCGCTGCAGCACATTGGGCAGGAAGCCGTACAGGATCGACGGGACGAAACCGATGCCCATCCAGCGGGTGCCGCCGGCGCCGATACGGCGCGTTGCAGCCTGGATCTCCTTGAGCCGGGCGAGCACCTGCACGGTCTGGTCGTAGAAGAAGCTGCCCGCGTTGGTGAGCTTGAGGGGCCGGCTCGAGCGGTCGAGCAGCGAAACGCCGAGCTCGTCTTCCAGCTGCTGAATCTGCCTTGAGAGGGGAGGCTGCGCGATGTGCAGGCGCTCGGCTGCCCGGCTGAAGTTGAGCGTGCTGGCCACGGCCTCGAAGTACCTGAGCTGTCGCAGCTCCATTTATACCTCCCCGGTATAGTTGAAGACTAATTCGATATTGGACGGGCTTTTTCGCCGGGCCGAGAATTCATCGCAGGCATTTCCAGTTCGTGCCTGTCGGCCAGCAGAAAAAAGCGTCGAAACCCGTCACGCAATTGCGGGCGCAAGCGAGCCGATCATTAGACACCAAAAAATATCAGGAGACAAAAATGACGGTAAACCAGATCCGCCGCGCCCTTCTCAAATCGGGTGCCGCCGTGGCGGCGACCTCGCTTGTGGCGCCGTGGGCGCGTGCCGCCGGTGGCACCACCTTCAAGATCGGCTATGTGAGCCCCCAGACCGGCCCGCTGGCCGCGTTTGCCGAGCCGGACGCCTTCACGCTGGAGCAGGTGAGGAAGGCGGTGGCGGGAGGCATCGTGGTCGGGGGCAAGAAGTTTGCGGTCGAGATCATCTACAAGGATTCCCAGTCCAACCCCAACCGTGCCGGTGCGGCGGCGGCCGAGCTGATCCTGCGCGACAAGGTGGATCTGGTGATCGCCTCGTCGACGCCGGCCACCACCAATCCGGTAGCCGACCAGTGTGAGATCAACGGTGTGCCGTGCATCACCAACGACGCCCCGTGGCAGCCGTACTTCTTCGGCCGCAAGGGAGACCCCAAAGTCGGTTTCGAGTGGACCTACCACTTCTTCTGGGGCCTCGAGGACATCATCGGCACCTTCTCCAGCCTGTGGGGCAAGATCCCGACCTCGAAGGTGGTGGGCGGCCTGTGGCCGAACGACGAGGACGGCAACGCCTGGGGCGACGGCAAGCTGGGCTTTCCGCCGGTGCTGGCGGCCAAGGGCTTCAAGGTCGTCGATCGCGGCCGCTTCCAGTCGCCGATCAACAACTTCTCGACCTTCATCTCGGCGTTCAAGTCGGCCAACGTGGATATCGTGACCGGCGTGGTGCCGCCGCCGGATTTCGCCAACTTCTGGAACCAGGCTGGCCAGCAGGGTTTCCGCCCCAAGATCGTTACCGTGGCCAAGGCCACCGAATTCCCGGCGGCGATCGGCGCCTTCGGCGATCGCGCCGAAGGGCTCACCGTCGAGCTCATGTGGAGCCCGGCCCATCCGTTCAAGTCCAGCCTCACCGGCCAGAGCGCCCGCCAGCTGGCCGACGCCTACATGGCCGCCAGCGGCAAGCCCTGGACGATGCCGCTGGGCCTCAAGCATTCGCTCTTCGAGGTCGCCCTCGACGTGCTCAAGCGCGCCGGAGCCAAGGATCCGGAAGCCATCCGCAACGCCATCCGCAGCACCCACCTGGACACGGTCGTCGGCAGCATCGACTTCCGCAAGGGCCCGGTGCCCAACATCGCCAAGACCCCGCTCGTCGCCGGCCAGTGGCAGAAGCGCGGCAAGGGGCTGGAGCTGGTGATCGTCGATAACAGCCAGGCGCCGATGATTCCGGTGCAGGCCGAGCTGCTGCCCATCAAATACGGCTGATCCCCAGCCACTTCAAGAAGAAAACCCGTTCGAGACATGCGGGCGACTTGCGTCGCGCCCCGCAGGGGCGTGCTCAACCACAAAAAGGAGGAATGGAAGATGAACAAGCGAATCAACGCAGTGGTGGCCCTGGCCCTGGCGGCGATGGCGGGCACGGCGGCGGCCACCGAGGGGGGCGGCACCATGTACCCGGTGGGCGCCGAGAACTACACCTGCTGTGCGCTGCCCCCGCCGGGCCTGTACGGCATTACCTGGTTCCAGCACTACAGCGCCGATGCGGTGCGCGGCAACGGTGGCGAGGTGGTCACCCCGTCCACCTTCCGTGTCAACGCCAACGCGGTGGTGCCGCGCGTGGTGTGGGTGTCGCCGATGAGCCTTGCCGGCGCGTCGGTGGGGGCTCACGCCATCCTGCCGATCGTCAATCTGGATGTGAACGTGGCCTCTGGCGTGCAGCAGAGCAAGACCGGCTTTGGTGACATGACCTTCGGCCCGGTGCTCGGCTGGCACCACTCCGACAAGCTTCACAGCGTGCTGGCGCTGGACATCTACGCGCCCACCGGCGCCTACAAGAAGGGCGACGTGGCCAACATCGGCCGCAACCACTGGGCCCTGCAGCCGGTGCTCGGCGTGAGCTACATCCAGCCCCAGGGCTTCAACGCCGACCTCAAGGCGATGTGGACCTACAACTTCAAGAACGACGACACCGACTACCGCGACGGCAAGGAGCTGATCGTCGACTACGCCGCCGGCTGGGGCGTGGGCGGCGGCTGGACGCTGGGCGTGGGCGGCTACTGGTACCAGCAGCTCACCAACGACGCCCAGAACGGCAGCACCATCGACAACAACAAGGGCCGCGCCTTCGCCTTCGGCCCGTCGGTGCGCTACGACAGCGGCAAGGGCTGGTTCGTGACGGCCAAATACCAGGACGAGATGGCCGTGCGCAACCGCGCCGACGGCGCCGCGTTCTGGATCAAGGCGGTCTTTCCGCTCTAACCCGTGGCCGGAGATATCGACGTGTTACTTGAGGTCGACAACGTCAGCAAAAGCTACGGCAGCTTCCGGGTCACCCGGGATGTCTCGTTCTCCGTCGGGGAGGGCCAGACGCTGGGCATCCTGGGGCCGAACGGCGCGGGCAAGACCACGCTGTTCAACCTGATCTCGGGCGATGTGCGCGTCGATGCCGGCCGCGTCCGCTTCGCGGGGCGGGACGTCTCCGCCCTGCGGCCGCACCAGCGCTGCCGCTCGGGCATCGGCCGCAGCTACCAGGTGCCGCACCCGTTCGGGAACATGAGCGTGTTCGAGAACCTGGTGACCGCCGCCTGCTTCGGCGCCCAGGCCAGCGAATCCGACGCCTGGGACATCGCCGCCGACATCCTCGCCAAGACCGGGCTCCTGCCCCACGCCAACAAGCCGGCGGGCAGCCTCACGCTGCTCAACCGCAAGCGGCTGGAGCTCGCCCGGGCGCTGGCCACAAAACCCAGGCTGCTGCTGCTCGACGAGATCGCCGGCGGCCTCACCGAGCACGAGGCCTCGGAGCTGGTCGATGAGCTCCGACGCATCAAGGCCGAGGGGGTCACGATGATCTGGATCGAGCACGTGGTGCATGCGCTGATGTCCATCGCCGACCGCCTGCTGGTGATCAACTTCGGCGAGAAGCTCGCCGAGGGCGAGCCGGAGTCGGTGATGAACAACCCGGACGTGCGCCGGGTTTACATGGGGCTGGAAGCATGAGCGCCGACCGGCAGCCCGAAGGTGCTCGCACCGCAGCCCGTCAGGGCGGAGGTAATTCCATGAACACCACATTCCTGCAGACCGCGGGCCTCAAGGCCCATTACGGCGATGCCCAGGCCTTGTACGGTATCGACTTCCAGATCGCCGAGGGCGAGACGGTGGCGATCATCGGCGCCAACGGCGCGGGCAAGAGCACCTTCCTCAAGTCGGTGACGGGGCTCGTCCGCGTGGCGCCGGATTCGGTGCGCATCGGCGGCGAGCCCTGCGGCGGCAGCGCGCCGGGCGACATCGTCAGGCGCGGCGTGGCCCTCGTGCCCGAAGGCCGCCGGCTCTTCCCCAGCCTCACCGTGGAGGAGAACCTGCAGATGGGCGGCTACGCCCGCCGTCCGGGGCCGTGGTCGATCCCGCGACTCTTCAAGCTGTTCCCGATCCTCGAGGAGAAACGCAAGGTGCCCGCCACCTCGCTGTCGGGCGGGCAGCAGCAGATGGTGGCCATCGGCCGCGCGCTGATGAGCAATCCACGTCTGCTGCTGTGCGACGAGATCTCGCTGGGCCTCGCGCCCATCGTCATCAAGGAGATCTACGACGCGCTCCCGGCGATCACCGCCGAGGGCATGGGGGTGGTGATCGTCGAGCAGGACGTGATGGTCGCCCAGCGGGTGTCGCAGCGCCTGTACTGCTTTCAGGAGGGCCGCGTGTCGCTGGAAGGCGCCAGCGACGACTTCACGCGGGAAGAGATCAGCCAGGCCTATTTCGGGATCTAGACATGACAGAAACCATTATCCAGGGGCTGCTGCTCGGGGGGCTGTACTGCCTGTTCTCCCTCGGGCTGTCGTTGATGTTCGGCGTGATGCGCCTCACCAACATCGCCCAGGGCGACCTGATCGTCGCCGGCGGCTTTGCCGCCATCTCCATCGCCCCGCTGGTGGGCGGGCATTTCGTGGTGGCCGGGCTGGTGCTGCTGCCGCTGGCCTTCACGGTGGGCTACGTGCTCCAGCGCGGGCTGCTCAACCGCACCCTCGGCAAAGACCCGCTGCCCTCGCTGGTGGTGACCTTCGGGCTCTCCATCGTGATCCAGAACGTGCTGCTGGAGCTGTTCTCGGCCGACCCGCGTTCGCTGGAATCCGGCGCGCTCGCCACCGGCAGCCTCGATCTCGGCGGCGACATCTTCGTGGGCACGCTGCCGCTGCTGATCCTCGGCGTGGCGGTGGCCTGCACCTTCGGGCTGCAGGCGCTGTTCGCCTTCACGCCGATCGGCCGGGCCTTCCGCGCCGTGTCGGACGACCGGGAGGTGGCAGAGCTGATGGGCGTGCGCGCCGCCAACGTGTATGCGATCGCCACCGCCCTGGCCTTTGCGCTCATCGCGCTGGCCGGGCTGTTCCAGAGCCTGCGCACCACCGTGTCGCCCGCCGACGGGCCGCTGCTCCTGCTGTTCGCCTTCGAGTCGGTGATCATCGGCGGCATGGGCTCCTTCTGGGGCACCTTCGTTGGCGCGATGGTGCTCGGCGTCGCCCAGCAGGTGGGCTTCCGCTTCGATCCGGGCTGGGGTGTGTGGTTCGGCCATCTGGTCTTCCTGGCCGTGCTGCTGGTGCGGCCGAACGGTCTCTTTCCGAAAACGAAGGGTTGAATCATGGGTGCAACTGTCATTCGCAGCACCAGGGCCTCACGGACGGCCATCGGCGTCGCCGGCGCCCTGTGCGTCGTGGCCGCCACGCTGCCGCTATGGGGCGAGCCGTCGTGGATGCGTGAGTTCGTGGAGATCGCCTGCTACCTGATCTTCGCGATGATGTGGAACCTGCTCGCCGGCTACGGCGGCATGGTGTCGGTGGGCCAGCAGGCCTTCTTCGGGCTGGGCGGCTATGTGATGCTGAGCCTGGGCAACTTCGCCGGGGTCAATCCCTTCCTGGCCATCCCCCTCGCCGCGGCGGTGTCGGCGCTGGCCGCGCTGCCGGTGTCGAAGCTCGCCTTCCGGCTGCAGGGCGGCTACTTCTCCATCGGCACCTGGGTGATCGCCGAGGTGTTTCGCCTCAGCATCGCCAACATCTCCGCGGTGGGTGGCGGCTCGGGCACCAGCCTCACGGCGCTGCGCGGCATCAGCCGGGCCGCGCGGGAGAACACCACCTACTGGGTGGCGCTGGCCTGCGTGATCGCCTCGGTGGCGCTGGTGTATGTCTTCCTGCGCAGCAAGCAGGGGCTCGCGCTGCAGGCCATCCGCGACAGCGAGGTGGCCGCCGAGAGCCAGGGCGTGGGCGTCGAGCGCATGAAGCTGGCGGTTTATGTGGTGGCGGCCTTCGGCTGTGGCATGGCCGGGGCGCTGTACTTCGTGAGCAACCTGCGCATCAGCCCGGACGCCGCTTTCGGGGTCAACTGGACGGCATTCGCGATCTTCATCGTGATGATCGGCGGCATCGGCCGCATCGAAGGGCCGGTGATCGGCGCCGTGGTGTTCTGGGCGCTCAACAAGTTCTTCAGCGACTACGGCACCTGGTACCAGATCGGCCTGGGCCTCCTGGCGATCGTGATGGTGCTGTTCTTCCGCGAAGGGCTGGGCGGCTCCCTGTATCGCCGCTTCGGGGTCGAGATGCTGCCCACGCGCCGCATCCTGAAGCTTGATCCCACGCCCGAACCCCGCTGCGCGTCCGAGCCAGCGCCCCAACTGATGCCCAAGGTGAGCGCATGAAGAACCCCAACAATCTGACCCGCCGGGTGATCCGCGACGAGCACGCGTCCCTCGCGGCGATGCTCCAGTCGTTGTCGATGATGGTGCGCATGGGCCCGGGCGCAGACCGCCAGGCCTACTTCGAGGTGGTCCGCGCGATGCTGTTCTACATCGACGAGATCCCCGAGAAGCAGCACCACCCCATCGAGTCGAGCCTGCTGTTTCCCCGCGTGGTGGCCAAGTCGCCGGCGATGGCGGAGGTGGTGGGGCGGCTCGACCGGGAGCACGCCCGCGGCGAGGAGACGGTGCGCCGACTGCAGCACGAGCTGCTGGCCTGGGAGCTCCTGGGCGACACCCGTCGCGAAACCTTCGAGACCAGCGTGCGCAACTACCTGCGCTTCTACGAGGAGCACATGCGCCTCGAAGAAGACGTGGTGCTGCCCGAGGCGGAGCGTTGCTTCACCGAGGCCGACTGGGCCGAGATGGACGCCGCCTTCGAGCAGAACCACGACCCCCTCGGCCGACTGCTGGCCGGGGCCGACGTGAGCGGGCTCGATCCGATCTACCAGGCGCTCTTCTCGCGCATCGTCCGCCTCGCGCCGCCGCCCATCGGGCTGGGCGCGGGCTGAGCTCACTCCGGCATCACCCTTTGTCACCGCCGGGCGTCGCACCTCCCTCCCTCCGCGGCGTCCGGCACCTTTTTTCGAGGAATCAACCATGGATGGCCAGACCATCGAACGATACGGCGCCGAGCTCTTTGCCGCCTGGCGCAACCGGGTGCCGGTGGCGCCGCTCGTCGAGCGCGAACCGGACCTCAGCATCGAGGACGCCTACCGCATCCAGCTCGACTTCATCGCCCGCCGCGTGGCTGCCGGCGAGACCATCGTCGGCAAGAAGATCGGCGTCACCAGCAAGGTCGTGCAGGACATGCTCGGCGTCTTCCAGCCGGACTTCGGCCAACTCACCTCAAGCATGATCTGCGACGAAGGCGCGCCCATCGACCTCTCGGGCCTGATCCAGCCCAAGGCCGAGGCCGAGCTCGCCTTCGTGCTGAAGGAAGACCTCGTCGGCCCCGGCATCACCGCAGCGGACGTGATCCGCGCCACCGACTACGTGGTGCCGTGCTTCGAGATCATCGATTCGCGCATCCGCGACTGGAAGATCAAGATCCAGGACACCGTCGCCGACAACGCCTCCTGCGGCGTCTTCGTGCTGGGCAAGGCCAAGGGCGACCCGCGTACGCTGGATCTCGCCGCCGCCACCATGACGCTGGAAAAGAACGGCGAACTGCACTCCACCAGCACCGGCGCGTCGGTGCAGGGCTCGCCGGTCAACGCGGTGGCGTGGCTCGCCAATACGTTGGGCGAACTGGGTATTCCGTTCCGGGCCGGCGAGGTCATCCTGTCCGGCTCCCAGTCGCCGCTGGTGCCGGTGGTCGATGGCGACGAACTGGTGTGCACGGTGGGCGGCCTCGGCAGCTGCCGGGTGACTTTCACGGGCACGCGCGCCCCATGAGCGCGTGGGTGCCCGGCGTGGCGTCTGCCCGGCTTGCCGGATAGGCACGCGCTTCCTTCTTCGACCGATCGGACGTTCTCTCCTCAGAGCCTGGTCGACTTAGCCCCGGGAGATGGCTTCACCCGGGGCTCTTTTTTTAGGAACGCCGCACAACGACACCCGGACCGCGCCCCGAGACGCGCGGCCGATGGAGGGACGACATGAACACCCAAGGCATGGACACCCGCTTCGAGCGGGCCTCGATCCGCATCGACGCCGAAGGCCAGGGCGCGGTGCCCAAGCTCTCGGACCTGCGCGACATCGCGGCGCGGCTGCGCTTCGCCCCCCAGGACGGCCGCATCTGGCTGGACGACGAGCGCGCCGTGCTGCTGCGCGCCTCGGTGTTCGCGGCGCTGCGCCGCGAGCTGCTCGAATCCCTCGGGGTGGATAAGGCGCGGGCGCTGCTCACGCGCATCGGCTACTCGGCCGGCGCGCGGGATGCGTCCCTCGCCATCAGCCTGCGCGGCAGCCGCGAGTTGATCGACGTGTTCGCGGTGGGGCCGCAGATGCACGCGCTGGAGGGCTTCGTGGCGGTGGAGCCGATCCGCATCGATATCGACGTGGAGAAGGGCGTGCATTACGTGGAGCAGATCTGGCACGACTCGATGGAAGCCTCGGCCCACATCGAGGCGGCGGGGCTCGCCACCGAGTCGGTGTGCTGGATGCAGATCGGCTACGCCTCGGGCTTCAACAGCGCGCTTTTCGGGCGGCCGATCCTGTTCCGCGAGATGAGCTGCCGGGGCGCTGGCGACCCCCACTGCCACATCATCGGCAAGCCGGTGGATGAATGGTGCGACGTGGAGGCCGACCTGCGCTTCCTGAGCCCCGAGGATTTCGTGAACGCCGCGCTGGTGCGGCGGCGCACGCCGTTCCAGGATGCCGCCGGCGCGCCGGTGAGCGCGTCGGACACGGACTTCATGGTCGGCGCCTCGTCGGGTTTCCTGTCCGCCTGCAACAAGCTCCAGCAGGTGGCCGGCACCAACGCGGCGGTGCTGCTGCTGGGCGAGACGGGCGTGGGCAAGGAGCGCTTTGCCAAGATGCTGCACCGGGTCAGCCGGCGCGCCGCCGAGCCCTTCGTGGCGCTCAACTGCGCGGCGATCCCCGAGAACCTGCTGGAGGCCGAGCTCTTCGGCGTGGAGCGGGGCGCCTACACGGGGGCCGGCGAGGCCCGCAAGGGGCGCTTCGAGCGGGCCGACAGGGGCACCCTGTTCCTCGACGAGATCGGCACCCTCAACGAGGCGGCCCAGGCCAAGCTGCTGCGGGCGCTGCAGGAGCGCGAGATCGAACGGGTCGGCGGCTCGGCCTCACGGTCAGTGGATGTGCGCGTGGTGGCCGCCACCAACGTGGATCTGGCCGCGGCGGTGAAGGCCGGGCAGTTCCGCGCCGATCTTTATTACCGGCTCAACGTCTTCCCGATCCGCATTCCGCCGCTGCGCGAGCGGCGCGACGACATCGCCTTGCTGGTCAATCACTTCCTCACCAAGTTCATGGCGGCCCACGGCAAGCGGGTGTCGGGCTTCACCCACCGGGCCATCGCGGCGCTGCTGGGCTACGACTACCCGGGCAACGTGCGCGAGCTGGAGAACCTCATCGAGCGCGGCATCATCATGGCCCCCGAGAGCAAGGCCATCGACCGCCACCACCTCTTTCAGCCCGAGGAAGCACCTCCCGAACCGATCCTGGGCATGGACCCGCGCGGCTCGGTACGCCCGCTGAACCCCGCCGAACAGACCGTGGAGCCCGACGAGACGGCGGTGCAGGACATCGTCGAGCGCGCCCTCGACCTGGCCATGCCCCTGCGCGCGCTGGAACGCGGCGCGATCCGCGAGGCGGTGAAGCGGGCCGGCGGCAACCTCTCCCACGCGGCGCGCCTGCTCGGCATGTCCCGCGCCCAGCTGGCCTACCGGCTGGAGAAGGACAAGGAGGAGTGAGCGTTTGAGCCCGGCTTGCGCAGCAGGGAAAGGTGTTCCTGCGCCCAGGCAGGGTCGCTCGGGTGAGGAGAAGGTTTGCGCGCAGCCCGAGCGCGAATGCCTAACGACTGATGGTAACCGGCCAACTTCTCTCGTTAACCTATCTGGCATGGTCGCTGTTCAAGGCACGGCTCAACTCTGAAACCTGCCGAACGGTTTCCGGAAGCAGTTCGGCCAATGTTGACGTTCGCTGATTTGTCGGCGTCGGTCAGTAGTCCGCCAGTTACCTGCCGTTGCCTGAAAATTGGGTAGCGTTAGTCATGATTGGCTACGCGATCTTGGCGAGAATTGCCGTCAGCTGCTTGATTTCCTCCTGGTCAAGTGTCTCTCGGAGCCACACCCCGGTCTCCTGCACCATTTGTCTCATGGCATTCTCGATCAGTAGCTTGCCTTCGGTCGTCAGTCGAATAGGTTTGATCCGAAGGTCTTTCTCCTGCTGCGGACGAGTCACTAGCCTTCTTGATTCCAGTTGCAACATGATCTTGGTCAAGCCTCCTGAGGTAATCACCACCTCCTGCTGTATCTCCTTGGGTGTCATCTCATGCGGTGCTTTGGCGTTACGCAGGGTAGCCAGAACATCAAATTCGGCCATAGACAAGCCATGTGCTGCCAACATCGGTTTCATGATTCGCAATGAACTTGCCTGCGCCCATTGTAGGTTGAGGAATAGAGGGGCGATTTCTGGGTCGAGAGAGGTATCCCATTGATGAGTGCTCATTCTGTCTGGCTTCATAGTGTTGGCTCAGTGAAGTTGTAACCAATCATAAATCATCTTGCGAGAAAGATAAAATGAGCGTAACCTGAACTCAGTTTCATTCTTGAGTATCGCGAAGGAGATATCATGAAACTCTCACGTGAATGGGCAACGCCCCTGACGATTGGTGTCTGTGGTCTCATGGCTGTTACGGGTGTTCTGATGTTCTTTCATTGGGATACGGGCCTAAACAAGACTGCACACGAATGGCTTGGCTGGCTAATGGTGGCCGGTGTCGCTGCCCATGTTGCGGTCAACTGGCCTGGATTTCGGCGCTATTTCATAACAAGCTCCAAGGGGCGTGCGATCCTCGCAGTCAGTCTGCTGGTCACCGTTGGTTCTTTTGCCTCCTTGCCAGGTAAAGGATAAGATGGGCTGCCCCCGCAAATACTGGCAATCAAAGCAGTTACGAATGCCCCCCCTCACAACAGTTGCTGAGTTGTCTTGAAAGCCTGTCGATCAGTTGATAGATCAATTGAACAAAGCAGGAATTCCAGTCAAGAGTTCCGATGCGAGTGTCAGTAGCGCAACCTCGGGCGATCAGGGCTTGGAGGAAAAGGCTATTCGGGTAATCTTTTAGAGGTCTTAAATGAAAAAACACCAATACCGTATTACGGTTGAACACTTGACGAATAAAGACGGTCAGCCTGTTCAGCCGCCAGCGACATTGAAGTTCGAAGTAGGTAATCACGACGATATTTTTGGTGTCGTCGAGCGTGTCAGGCAAAGGAGTGATTTCTCGCCATCATCTGCAACAGCCTTCGCGGTAGGACTGAAATTGTTCAGTGAAGTTATGCTGGAGAATAAGAATAACCCCTTATTTTCGGAATTCATCCCCCACTTCGGGCGGTTCATGAGTTGCCTCAAGAGTTCAGCTTAGGGGCGTGAGACCGCGAAAAAGCCCAACGGCAGCTATTTGGTGAAGTACCGGATACGTGCTGTCGGCCAGAAGTTGACTGTCAGCCACGTGCAAATTGAGACGTCCACATGACAGCTTCGATTTCAAAGTTGTCGGCGCACAATCTACTAAAGCCGTTCATTGCAAAGTCCTAGCGGGGTGGCGAAGCCTCTCCAGCATGAAGTCCACAAACGCCCTCACCCTGGCGGACAAATGCCTGTTTTGTGGATACGTGACAGAGAACTGCCGCGACCTTCCCCCATACTCTTTCAGCACTTCAACCAAGTCGCCGCGAGCTACCGCCGGCTCTGCAATGAACCGATAGGTCTGGAACAAGCCGCCTCCAGCATTCCCCCAACTGATGCAACCAAAGGCATCGTCGAGCAAGCGGAAACGGCTGCGGAACACATAATCCAAGTCCTCACCATCCGGCATCTTCAGTATCCAGGGCATGGCCCGGCCGGTGGTCGGCAGGATGAATTGCAGGCAGTCGTGCTTGGCCAAGTCATCAAGGTGTTCGGGGATACCTTTGCGAGCCAGGTAGTCCGGTGTCGCAAAGATGCCGACCGTAGCGTCTTCCAGCTTGTGCGCAATCAGGCGTGAGTCCTGCGGAATACCAATCCGGATTGCAAGGTCAAAACCTTCATCGACAATGTC
>JAKLLO010000073.1 GCA_023150095.1 Zoogloea sp.
TCTTGAAAGCAGGTCGGGTTAGCCCGTCAGGGCGTAGCCCGACACAACATCCTCGGCAATCAGCCGATCGTCCCCGGCTTGTTGCCCAGCATCGCGCGCAGGTTGGCGATGCGGGCGCGGGCGTCTTCCTTGCTCACCGGCTCGGCGGATTTGCGGTCGCTGCGGCGGATGCCTTCCATGCCCATCTCGTCGATGAAGCGCGAGGGGTCGCAGGTGCGCACCTCGCGGCCGGCCTTGCGGCGCTCGCAGTAACTGATGGTGAGGCTGCGCTGGGCGCGGGTGATGCCCACGTACATCAGGCGGCGCTCTTCCTCGATCTTGTCTTCGTCGATGGAGCTCTGGTGGGGCAGCAGCCCTTCCTCCACGCCAACAAGAAACACGTGCTTGAACTCCAGCCCCTTGGAGGCGTGCAGGGTGGCGAGCTGCACCTGGTCCAGCTCTTCCTCGTCCTTGTCGAGCATGGTGATGAGGCTGATGGTCTGGATCATGTCGGTGAGGGTCTTGCCGTCCTCCTCGCCCTTGCGGACCAGCCAGCCGGTAAAGTCGCTCACGTTGCTCCACTTGGTCTCGGCT
The DNA here is from genome assembly GCA_023150095.1 of Zoogloea sp. Lineage (GTDB taxonomy): Bacteria > Pseudomonadota > Gammaproteobacteria > Burkholderiales > Rhodocyclaceae > Zoogloea. Next base: position 574 of record JAKLLO010000073.1, read on the forward strand.
TCGCGGGGCTCGCAGCTCTCATACAGCCACGCCTCGTAGCCGATGGCTTTCAGCAGGTCGTTGATCACCGGCCCGGCGGGCTCCCGCGGGGCGCGGTGGGTGATGCGGTTGATGAAGTGGCAGAACGCCTGCATGCCCTCCAGCTGGCGCGCCGCCACGTGCTCGGACACGCCCTCTTCAAAGACGGCGGTGAACAGGCTGATGTTGCGGTTGCTGGCGTAATGGCTGAGGGATTCGATGGTGGCGGCGCCAATGCCCCGGCGCGGCACGGTGATCGCCCGGATGAAGGCCAGGTCGTCGTCCTCGTTGGCGATCAGGCGCAGGTAGGCGCACAGGTCCTTGATCTCGGCGTTCTCGAAGAAGCTGCGCCCGCCCGAGATGGCGTAGGGGATCTTCTGGTTGCGCAGCTGCTGTTCGAACAGCCGCGCCTGGTGGTTGCCCCGGTAGAGGATGGCGTAATCCTTGAAGTGGGTGCGGTGCTCGAACTTGTGGGAGATGAGCTTCATCACCACCGATTCGGCCTCGTGCTCGGGGGTCTGGCAGGCCACCACCGTCACCGGCTCCCCGGCGCCGTGCTCGGACCACAGCTTCTTGTCGAAGAGCTTCTCGTTGTTGGCGATCACCGTGTTGGCGGCGTGCAGGATGCGCGTGGTGGAGCGGTAGTTCTGCTCCAGCTTGATGACCTTGAGGGTGGGGAAATCCACCGGCAGCTGACGCAGGTTCTCGATGTCGGCGCCGCGCCAGGCGTAGATCGCCTGATCGTCGTCGCCCACCGCGGTAAACGCCCCGCGCACGCCGGTGAGCAGCTTGAGCAGCCGGTACTGGGCGCGGTTGGTGTCCTGGTATTCATCCACCAGCAGATAGCGCAGGCGGTTCTGCCAGCGCTCGCGCACCTCGGGATGCTCGTCGAAGAGTTTGACCGGCAAGCGGATCAGGTCGTCGAAATCCACGCCCTGGTAGGCCCGCAGGGTCTTGTCGTAATCCCGATACAGCAGCGCGGCGGCGGCGGAGACTTCGTCGTTGGCGATGTGGGCCGCCTCGTTGGGCTCGATGAGAGCGTTCTTCCAGCTGGAGATCTGCCACTGCAGGGCCTTGGCGCGGTTCTTGTCGGTGTTGCCGGTCATCTCGGCGATGATCTGGGTGGTGTCGCCGGAATCGAGGATCGAGAACTGGGGCTTGAGGCCGAGCAGCTGGGCCTCCTGGCGCACGATGCGCACGCCCAGGGCGTGGAAGGTGCACACCGTCAGGCCCTTGGATGCCCGGCCGCCCATCAGCTTGGAGATGCGCTCCAGCATCTCCTTCGCGGCCTTGTTGGTGAAGGTGATCGCCGCAATCGCGTGGGGGTTGAAACCGCAGTCATTCACCAGATAGGCGATCTTCTGGGTGATCACCCGCGTCTTGCCGGAGCCCGCACCAGCCAGCACCAGACAGGGGCCGTCCAGATAATGAATGGCTTCGCGTTGGGGGGGGTTGAGCTGGAAGGACATGGCGGTGCAACGGGTGAAGCGGGGGAGGGCATTCTACCGCCACCGATTGATGTAAGCTCCCGCCACCATGTCAGTATTCACCCCCGTCACCGAATCCGAGCTCGCCGACTGGCTGCGCAACTACGCCATCGGCCGCCTCGAAAACCTGCAGGGCATCTCTGCCGGCGTGCAGAACAGCAACTTCTTCGTCACCACCAGCCTTGGCCGCTACGTGCTCACGCTGTTCGAGACGATGCCCCGGGCCGAGCTGCCCTTCTACCTGCACCTGATGGCCCACCTGGCCCGCCACGGCCTGCCCGTGCCCGCGCCGGTGGCCAACCGGGACAACGAATACCTGGGCACCCTCTCCGGCAAGCCGGCGGTGCTGGTGGCGCGGCTCTCCGGCAAGTCCGAGATGAACCCCGGCGCGGCCCACTGCCGGCGCATCGGCGCGATGATGGCCGGGCTGCATCTGGCCGGCGTCAATTTCGGCCGCAAGCAGGCCAACCCGCGCAACGCCGACTGGCGCCGCGACTGCGCCCAGCGGGTGCGCCCGCATCTTTCGGCCTACGAGCAGGCCGAGCTCGACGCCGAGCTCGTCTTCCAGGCCGGTTTTGATCTCAACAAGCTGCCCCAGGGCGTGATCCACGCCGATCTGTTCCGCGACAACGTGCTGTGGGACGGCGAGTTTGTTGGCGGGGTGATCGACTTCTACTTTGCGGGCGTCGACGCCCTGCTGTTCGACGTGGCGGTAACGGTTAACGACTGGTGCGCCGACGCCGACGGGCGTCTCGATCCGGCGCGCACCGCCGCGCTCCTCGACGGCTATGCCGAATCGCGCCCCTTCACCGCCGCCGAGCGGGCCGCCTGGCCGGCCATGCTGCGCGCCGCGGCGCTGCGCTTCTGGCTGTCGCGGCTGGAGGATTTCCATCGCCCGCGGGCCGGCGAGATGGTGCTGGTGAAGGACCCCGGCGAGTACCGGCGCATCCTCGGCCAGCGCGCCACCGACACCGCGCTGCCGGCCCTGCCCGCATGAAATCCGGTCGCAATCCGATCGGCGGTTTGAACACCGCCAGCGATTTGGGCTAGCATTTCACCGCAGCGCAACATGCTGATTTTTCGTCCCGTATTCCTGTTTTCCCCAACCCAGTCATGACCGAACCGGCCTCCCCGGCACCCCATCCGTACAGCAGCGCCCGGCATCCCCAGCCGCGCCACGTCTCGCCCGCCGAAAGCCTGGTGTGGCTGAAGGCCGGCTGGTCCTATTTCATGCAGAGCCCCGGGGTGTGGATCGCCATCGCGGTGATCTTCATCGTGATGCTCTTCGTGCTCGGGCTGGTGCCCCTGCTGGGCTGGGCGGTGGTGCTGATCGGCTTCCCGGTGATGGTCGCGGGCATGGTGCTGGGCTGCCACGCCCTCGCCCAGGGCCAGCCCCTGCGGGTGGATCACCTCGCCGCGGGGCTCAAGGTGCATGCCGGCAACCTCGCGCTGGTGGGCGTGTTCTACCTGCTGGGCGGCCTGGTCGCCGGCTTCGTGTCGGTGGTGGTGGGCGGCGGCGCGCTGCTCACCGGCTACATCCTCGGCGCGCTGGCCGGCCTCGGGCTGGGCCTGGTGAGCGGCGTGGTGCTGGGCAGCGTGGTGTTCTCGGTGCTGTGGGTGCTGCTCATCACCGCGCTGTGGTTTGCCGCGCCGCTGGTGGTGCTGCGCGACACCCCGCCGCTGGATGCGATGAAGCTGTCCCTCACCGCGTGCTTCAACAACTTCGGGGCCTTCGTCGTCCTCGGGGTGCTGATCTACGTGCTGATCTGGGTGGCGATGCTCCCGGCCGGGCTGGGCGTGCTGGTGCTGATCCCTGTGCTCGCCGGCACGGTCTACGCCTCCTTCCAGGACGTCTTCGGCGAACGCCCGGCCCTGCCGGCCGCGCAGCCCGAAGCCACGCCGGAGTAAGCCGGTGCAGGCACGCACTCTTCCCGCCCGACGCGGCTGGGCCTGGATCATCGACGGTTTCGCGATCTGGAAACGCAACCCGGCCCTCATCACCTTCCTGGTGATGGCCTACTCCTTCATCCAGCTGGTGATGTTCATCGTCCCGTACATCGGGCCGATCGTCATCTCGCTCACCACGCCGGCGCTGGCGCTGGGCATCTACAACGGCTGCAAGGCCGTCGCCGAAGGGCGCAAGGTGGGGCCCGAGGTGATGTTCTCGGGCTTTCGCCAGCAGCTGCCCGAGCTCATCAAGATCGGCGGCATCAACTTTCTGTGCACCCTCGCGCTGGTCGGCATCAGCATGCTGATCGACAGCGGCATGGGCGACCGGATGGTGGACATCCTGCTCGGCAAAGCCAGCGCCGGCGAGACGCTCGACGCCAATCCGTCCTTCGGGCTGGCGGTGCTGGTGGTGGTGGTCGGCTTCACCCCGCTGGCGATGGCCTACTGGTTTGCGCCGCTGCTGGCCGCATGGGGCAAGGTGCCTGCCGTCAAGGCGCTGTTCTTCAGCTACGTGGCCTGCCTGCGCAACTGGCGCGCGTTTCTGGTGTACGGGCTGTGCCTGATGCTGCTGACCCAGGCGGCGAGTATCGTCGTCATCGTGTTCGACCTCGCCCTGCCCATCCTCGGCAGCCTCGCCGCCCTCGCCTTCCCGGTGGTCTTCATGCCGGTGGTGTTCGCCAGCCTCTACGCCAACACCACCGACGTGTTCGGCAAGATCACCCCGGATGAGCAGGACTGACCCCGCAGGCCCGCTGGGCCTGTTTGGCGGCACCTTCGACCCGATCCACCTGGGCCACCTGCGCCTGGCCGAAACCGCCCGCGAGGCGCTCGGCCTCGAGCGCGTGCGCCTGATCCCCGCCGGCCAGCCGCCCCACCGGGCCACGCCCGGCGCCAGCGGCGCCGACCGCCTCGCGATGGCCCGCCTCGCCACCGCCGACAACCCGGCCTTCGAGGTGGATGCCGCCGAAGTCACCGCCGCCCAGGCCAGCTTCACCATCCTCACCCTCGAACGCCTGCGCGCCGAGCTCGGCCCCGCCCGGCCGCTGGTGCTGCTGCTGGGCGTGGATGCCTTCCTCGGCCTGCCCACCTGGCGGCGCTGGACGGAACTCCTCGACTTCGCCCACCTGGCGGTGGCCAACCGCCCCGGCTACAGCCTCGACGCGGCCCAGATGCCCGCCGCGCTGGCCGACCTCGTCGCCCGGCGCAAGGCCAGCCCGGCCGCCCTCGGCGCGGCCCCGGCCGGCGCCATCGTGCCCTTTGAAATGACTCCCCTGGCAATCTCGGCCACCGACATCCGCGCCCGCGCGGCTGCCGGGCTGAGCCTGCGTTATTTGCTCCCCCCGCCGGTTGTTGACTATATTTCCCGGCATCAACTCTATCTCTGACTCAATGGACATCACCCAACTCGAACAGCTCGTCGTTTCCGCCCTCGAAGACATCAAGGCCAAGGACATCCAGGTCATCGACACCACCCGCCTGTCCGCCCTCTTCGAGCGCGTCGTGATCGCCAGCGGCGACTCCAACCGCCAAACCCGCGCCCTCGCCCGCAGCGTGGCCGACAAGGCCCGCGAAGCCGGCGTCCAGATCATCGGCATCGAAGGCGAAGGCAGCGGCGAATGGGTGCTGGTGGACCTCGGCGCCGTCGTCGTGCACATCATGCAGCCGGCCGTGCGCAGCTACTACAACCTCGAGGAACTCTGGGCCGCCACGCCCGCTCGCCCGCGCCGCGCCGCCTGAACGCCCCATGAAGCTGCTGCTGGTTGCGGTTGGCACACGCATGCCCGCGTGGGTCGACACCGCCTTCGACGACTTCGCCAAACGCATGCCCCGCGAGTTGCCGATCCAGCTCGTCGAGGTGAAGGCCGAACCCCGCACCACCGGCAAGACGGTCGAAGCGATGATGGCCGCCGAGGCCGCCCGCATCGAAGCCGCCCTGCCGCCCCGCTGCCGCCGGCTGATCCTCGACGAACGGGGCGAGGACCTCACCTCCAAGGCCCTCGCCAGGCGCCTGGAGCGCTGGCAGGACGGGGGTGACGACGTGGCCCTCATCATCGGCGGGCCGGACGGCCTCGACCCCGCCCTCAAGGCCACCGCCCACGAGACGATGCGCCTGTCCAGCCTCACCCTGCCCCACGCCCTCGTCCGCGTGATGCTCGCCGAAGCCCTTTACCGGGCCTGGAGCGTGCTCAAGAACCACCCGTATCACCGGGAGTGACGGGCGGCACGTGAGGCGCGACGCCGGGTGCCCGCGCGGCCCCGTTTCGCTTTATGCTTCCGGCTGGTCCGGAACCGGTTTTGCATAAGGCGCAAGGCCGTCCGGCCGGGCAGACCGCCGTTCATCCTTCACGCATTGCCGCCCCATGATCTACCTCGCCTCCAACAGCCCCCGCCGACGCGAACTGCTCCAGCAGATCCACGTCCACTTCGAGCCCCTGCTGTTCCGCGGCCCCGGCCGCCATGACCACGACATCGCCGAGGACGTGCTCCCCGGCGAGGACGCCGTCACCTACGTCCAGCGCGTCGCCAACGCCAAGGCCGTGGGCGGCGTGCAGCGGATGCGCTGGCGCGAGCTGCCCGGCCGCCTGCTGCTGGCCGCCGACACCACCCTCGAACTCGACGGCGAGATCATCGGCAAGCCCGACGACGGCGAGCACGCGGTGGCGATCCTCCAGCGCCTGTCGGGCCGCATCCACCGGGTGCACACCGCGGTGGTGGTGAGCGACGGCATCCGCTTCGAGACCCGCCTGTCCACCAGCGACGTGCGCTTCCGCCCCCTGTCCGAGGACGAGATCCGCTACTACGTGGCCACCGGCGAAGCCGACGACAAGGCCGGCGCCTACGGCATCCAGGGCCGTGCAGCGCTGTTCATCGAGGAGATCCGCGGCAGCTACACCGGCATCATGGGTCTGCCGCTCTTCGAGACCGGCGCCCTGCTGCAGGAATTCGGCTATTCTCTGTGACCGCCCGCCGGCCCCCAGCCGGCACGCCTGACGAGGAGACAAACCCACAACCGGGGCGCCATGACGCTCCATCGGACAGCCGCCCGCGCCCGCCGCAGGACGAGTGGCGATCGGTGAAGGCCCGGCCCAGCCCGGCCCTCACCCATCACCATTTGCACCCGCCATCATGTCCGACGAATACCTCATCAACTTCACCCCCCAGGAAACCCGCGTCGCCCTCATGCAGCAGGGCGTCGTCCAGGAAGTCCACGTCGAGCGCACCGCCAGCCGCGGCATCGTCGGCAACATCTATCTGGGCAAGGTCGTGCGCGTGCTGCCCGGCATGCAGTCGGCCTTCATGGACGTGGGCCTGGAGCGCACCGCCTTCCTGCACGTGGCCGACATCTGGACCGACCGCCACACCGGCGACGCCCCGCGGCCCATCGAGCGCATCCTCGCCGAAGGCCAGAACCTCATGGTGCAGGTGCTGAAAGACCCGATCGGCACCAAGGGCGCCCGGCTGTCCACCCAGATCTCCATCGCCGGCCGGATGCTCGTCTACCTGCCCCAGGACAAGCACATCGGCATCTCCCAGCGGATCGGCGACGAAGCCGGCCGCGAAGCCCTGCGCGAGCGGGTGAGCCGCCTGCTGCCGCCCGACGAGAAGGGCGGCTACATCGTGCGCACCATGGCCGAATACGCCACCGACGACGAGCTCGCCGCCGACATCGCCTACCTGCGCAAGCTGTGGGCCGAGATCCGCAACCGCACCGTCGGCGCCTTCCCGCCCACCGTGCTGTACCAGGATCTCAACCTCGCCCAGCGGGTGCTGCGGGATTTCGTCACCGACGCCACCTCGCGCATCGTGGCCGACTCCCGCGAGAACTTCCAGAAGCTGATGGCCTTCGCCAGCGAGTACATGCCCCAGGTGGCGCCGCTCCTCGACCACTACACCGGCGAGCGGCCGCTGTTCGACCTGCACGGCGTCGAGGCCGAGATCGAGAAGGCCCTGGCCCGGCGGGTCGATCTCAAATCCGGCGGCTACCTCATCATCGACCAGACCGAGGCGATGACCACCGTCGACGTGAACACCGGCGGCTTCGTCGGCGCCCGCAACTTCGATGACACCATATTCAAGACCAACCTCGAGGCAGCCCAGGCCATCGCCCGCCAACTGCGCCTGCGCAACCTGGGCGGCATCATCATCGTCGACTTCATCGACATGGAAAGCGTCGAACACCGCGCCGCCGTGCTTGACGAGTTCCGCAAGGCGCTGTCCCGCGACCACACCAAGATGACGGTCAATGGCTTCACCTCGCTGGGCCTCGTCGAGATGACCCGCAAGCGCACCCGCGAATCCCTCGCCCACCTGCTGTGCGAGCCCTGCCCCACCTGCAACGGCCGCGGCGAGGTCAAGACCGCCCGCACCGTGGCCTACGAGATCCTCCGCGAACTGCTGCGCGAAGCCCGCCAGTTCAACGCCAAGGAATTCCGCGTGCTCGCCTCGCCCATCGTGATCGACCTCTTTCTGGAAGAAGAATCCCAGTCGCTGGCGATGCTCTCCGACTTCATCGACAAGACAATTTCACTCCACCCCGAGGCCAGCTACGGCCAGGAGCAGTTCGACATCGTGCTCCTTTGAAGCAAACCCGACAATGCCGATGAAATAACCGCACCAATACAGTGCAATCCCAGTATTGGTGCGGTTTTCGGCGGCTTTACGCCCCCTGTTGGGGCATCCAAAAAATCAATCGCCCAGCGATTGACGCTGACATCCGCGCACCCGCAGAATCGCCCGCCCCGATCCCCGCAGGTGACCCACGATGCAGACGCGCCAGACCCTCCAGACCCCGACCAGCCTCACCCCCGGCGCCCTGCGCCTCGGCCCCGACCACGGCTACGCCTTCGACGGCGACCAGGTCCGGCTCAATGCCGAACTCCTGAGCGACGCCCCCGCCGCCGGCAACTGGGCCCTCCAGCTGTGGGCCTGCGATGCGCCCTTCGACGGCCAGCCCGTACGCGGCACCAAGGTGGCCGAAGTGGCGGTCGGCGCCGATGAGGCCCGGGTCAGCGCCAGCGTCCCCGCCTTTCCGCCTGCCGGTCACGCCCGGCACGCCATGGTGCTGGTGCTCGCCGACGGCAGCGACGGCAGCATCCGCGACTTCGCCAACTTCCCGCAGCCCGAGTGCTTCGCCCAGCCCCGCATCCAGGGCACGGCCGGCTTCACCCTCGGCGACAGCCAGGTGCACATCACCGTCGATGGCATCGACAACCCCCGCGCCGCCGACAACCTGAGCGGCAGCCTCGTGGCCGAGCTGTGGGCCCTGCCCGCCCCCTTCGGCGAGCGTGGCAACACCGACGGCGTGCAGCTCGCCGGCGTGTTCCTCGGCAGCCTGGCCGGCCAGCACGGCTGGCAGCACCTTGCCTTCGAACTGCCGCTGGCCGCCCGCCCGGCCGGCACCTGGCACGTGGCCCTGCTGCTGCGTGAGTGGACCGCCGCCGGCTACGTGACCCGTGACTTCACCGACTTCCCGCTGCCCGTCAGCTGGGCCGCCGAAGCCGCCCCGGTCGCCGAAGTCGAGCCTGCCGCCCCCGCCACGCCGGCCAGGAAGCCCGCCGCGAAGAAGGCTGCCCCGAAAGCCGCTGCCAAGGCCGAAGCCGGCAAGGTGTCCATCAACACCGCCAGCGAAGCCGAGCTCGCTGCCGTCAAGGGCCTGCCCAAGGCCGTCGCCGCAGCCATCGTCGCTGCCCGCCCCTTCAAGCAGGTGGACGACCTGCTCGCCGTCAAGGGCGTTGGCGCCAAGCTCCTCGACAAGCTGAAGGGCAGCCTCGGCCTGTAAGCCGCAGCCGCCTCACCCCGCCGTCGGGTTCGCGCCCGGCGGCGCCCACAGCATCGCCCCCGTCGTCTCCACCAGACACAGCCACACCCGCACGTCGAACTCCAGCTGGTGATAGGCCGGCTCAATCCGGCAGCACAGCTGGTAGAAGGCCTTGTCGTGCTCCGGCTCCTTCAGGTGAGCCAGCTCGTGGGCGACGATCATCCGCAGGAATTCCTCCGGCGCCTCGCGGAACAGGTTGGCGATGCGGATCTCCCGCTTCGTCCGCAGCTTGCCGCCCTGCACCCGCGCCACTCGCGTGTGGGTGCCCAGCGCGTTGTGGATGTTCTGCAGCTTGCCGTCCCAGGCTACCTTGGACAGCGGCGGCGCGTTGCGCAGGTAACGCGCCTTCAGCTCGCCCACGTAGTCGTACAGCGCGCCGTCGTTGCGCACCCCGTGGGGCTGGGGGTACTTGTCCCGCAGGATGTCGCCCAGCTCGCCCCGGGCCAGCACCTCGCCGACCTGGGTGACGAGGTGCGCCGGATAACCAGCCAGATATTTGAGATGGGGAGCGGGCAGCATGGCGCGACGGACGCAAAGGGGAAAGGAGCGCGATTCTACCGCTCGCGGCCCCGGCCTTTGATCTGGCGCAATGCCGTGCCCGGGGCTTGCGTGTAAGTTACTGACTATCGAGTCATTAATTTTTCCGACGGAGGATGACATGCTCGAAACCGTCGCCGAAAACCCCAGCACAGCCGGCCATCCTGCCCCGGCGCGGGCGCTTGTCGTCCTCGCTGCGCTGCTGCTTCCGCTCTTCGCTCCCCCGCTCTCCGCAGCCGAAACCCTCGCCGACGCCTGGCGCGACGCCCTCTCGGTGGACAGCCGCCTGCGCGCCGCCGACGCCGAATCCGACGCCGCCCGCGCCACCCGCGACGCCGCCCGGGCGCTGGCCCTGCCCCGCGCCACCGCCAGCAGCCGCTACACCGTGCTCAACAACGAGCCCGCCGCGCGCATCGATTTTCCGGCGATCCCCGGCATCGCCCTGCCCAGCCAGATGCCGCTGCAGGAGCGCAGCTACGCCACCCACGCCCTGCAGGCCACGCTGCCGCTCTACACCGGCGGGCGCATCGCCTCGGCGGTGGCTGCGGCCGAGACCGGCGTCGCCGCCAGCGGCTTCGAGCGCACCCGCAGCGAGCAAACCGTGAAGCTCGACGTGGCCGAGGCCTACCTCAACGTGCTGCGCGCCCGCCGCGCCATGAAAGCCGCCGAGCACCACCTCGCCGCCCTCGACGCCCACGCCGCCGACGTGGCCGAGCTGGGCAAGCAGGGCCTCGTCGCCCGCAACGACATCCTCTCGGTGGCCGTCGCCAAAGCCGACGCCACCCAGCGTCTCACCCAGGCCGGCAACGCCGCCCAGCTGGCCGCCGCGGCCTACAACCGGCTGCTGCGCCGGCCGCTGGATGCGCCGGTCGACCTGACAGAACCGCCCGTCACCGACGCCCGCCCCGACGACATCGCCGCCCTGGCCGGCCGTGCCCGCAGCCAGCGCCCCGAGCTCGCCCTGCTCGGCGCCCAGGCCGATGTCACCGATCGGGAAGCCGACCAGGCCCGCGCCGGCCTGCGGCCCCAGGTCGGGCTGTCGGCCGCCGCGGTGCATGAGGACAACCGCTACCGCGTCCGCCAGGACGTGGCCCAGATCGCCGTCGGCGTGGAGTGGCAGCTCTTCGACGGCGGCCTGCTTCGCCATCAGGCCGACGCCGCCCGCGCCCGCGCCCGCGCCGCCCGCGAACGCCAGACCGACGCCGCCAGCCTGATCGAACTCGAAGTGCGCCGCGAATGGCTCGCCACCGATGAAGCCGCCCGCCGCCTCGCCACCACCGAAACCGCCGTCGGCCAGGCCGACGAGAACCTGCGCGTGGCCCGCGACCGCTACCGCAACGGCGTCGGCACCCACACCGAAGTGCTGGACGCCGAGGCCCTGCGCAGCCTCACCGACTACAACCACCTGAACGCCCTCTACGACCTCCACCTGGCCCGGCTGCGGCTCAGGAAGGCCGTTGGCGAGCTGTGACCGGAGCCCCGCCATGCGTCTCGACAAAACCCAGCTCATCGCCGCCGCCGTGGTGGCCGCCCTCGTCGCCGGCGGCGTATGGGCGTGGCACACCTTCTCCGGCGGCAACGCCCTGCCCGAGGGGCTGATCCAGGCCAACGGCCGCCTCGAAGGCGACCACACCACCGTCGCCAGCAAGCTCGCCGGCCGCATCGCCAAGCTCGAGGTGCGCGAAGGCGCCACCGTCACCGCCGGGCAGGTGCTGGCGCGGCTGGAAGACACCCAGCTCGCCGCCCGCCAGCAGCAGGCCGACGCCGCCGTCGCCACCCTCGCCGCCCAGCTCCAGGCCGCCCGCAGCCAGCTCGACATCGCCCGCCGCGAGGTGCCGCTGGCCGAAGCCAGCGCCGACGCCGTGGTCGCCAAGGCCCGCGCCGCCGAAGCCCAGGCCGCCCGCGACGCGAAGCGCTTCGACGAGCTCGCCGCTCGCGGCACCGTCGAACCCCGCCGGGCCGAGCAGACCCGCCTCGCCCTCACCGCCGCCAGCGCCGACCTGCGCCAGGCCGAACAGGCCGCCTCGTCGTCGCGCCTCGGCCGCGACAAGGTGCGCGCCCGCGAGAACGACATCGCCGCCCTCGAAGCCGGGCTGCGCCAGGCCCAGGCCGCGTCGAAGGAAGTCGCCAGCCTGGTGGATGATCTGACCCTCCGCGCCCCGGCCGGCGGTGTGGTGCTGTCGCGCCTGCGCGACAGCGGCGAGGTGGTCGCCGCCGGCGCGCCGATCTTCGACATCGTCGATCTCGACAAGCTCTACCTCAAGGTTTATGTGCCCGAAAAGCAGATCGGCCTGGTGCGCCTCGGCCTGTCGGCCCAGGTTTACACCGACGCTTACCCCGGCCAGACCTTCGCCGCCACCATCCGCTACGTGGCCAGCCAGGCGGAGTTCACCCCGAAGGAAGTCCAGACCCCCGACGAGCGCGTGAAGCTCAGCTACGCCGTGCGCCTGTATCTCGACACCAACCCCGACCATCGCCTCACCCCCGGCGTGCCCGCCGACGCGGTGATCCGCTGGAAGGACGGCGTGCCCTGGCAGGCGCCGCGCTGGTAACAACCGCACGATCATGAGCGCCGAAACCGCGATCCGCGTCGAAGGCTTCACCAAGCGCTACGGCAAGCGCGTGGCCGCGGACGGGCTCACCCTCGAGGTGAAGCGCGGCGAGATCTACGGGCTGGTGGGCGCCGACGGGGCCGGCAAGTCCAGCCTGATGAAGGCCATCGCCGGCGTGCTGGCCTTCGACGGCGGCACGGTCGATGTCTTCGGCACGCGCGTCGATTCAGCCCGCGCTGCCGAGCAGGTCAAGCAGCGCATCGGCTTTCTGCCGCAAGGGCTCGGGCTCAACCTGTACCCCGATCTGTCCATCGACGAGAACATCGATTTTTTCGGCCGCCTGCGCCTGGTGCCGGCCGACGTGCTCGCCGAACGCAAGCGGGTGCTCCTCGGCATGACCCGCCTCGACGCCTTCCGCCACCGCCCGATGCGCCAGCTCTCCGGCGGCATGAAGCAGAAGCTGGGCCTCGTGTGCACGCTGATCCACGAGCCCGATCTGGTGATCCTCGACGAACCCACCACCGGCGTCGACCCGGTCTCCCGGCGCGATTTCTGGGCCATCCTCGGCGGGCTGCTCGAAGAGAAGGGCGTCACCGCGCTGGTGTCCACCGCCTATCTCGACGAGGCCGACCGTTTCCACCGGGTGTCGCTGTTCCACGAAGGCAAGGTGATGGGCGAAGGCACGCCGGCCGAGCTGGTCGCCGTCGTTCCGGGCACCCTGGCCCTGTTCCGCGCCGAACCCCAGGCCGACGCCCTGCCGCGCCTCAAGGCCCGCTTTCCCCAGACCGAGGCCATGGGCACCTGGTTGCGGGTGTTCGCCGAGGGGCTGGCCCCAGAAGCCGCCCGGGCTGCCGTCGACACCTGTCTGGTCGAGAACCCCGTAGGGGCGACTTCAGTCGCCCTTCTCGGCCCAACGGAGCACGAACCGGCGGATGGGCGACTGAAGTCGCCCCTACGGGCGCAGCACGCCGGCATCCGCCTCACCGACTGGTTCGCCCGCGAGCCGGAGCTGGAAGACGTCTTCGTCGCGATGCTGCGCCAGCGCGGCGCCAGGCTCGAATCGGTGTTCCCCGAAGACGGCCTCACGCCCCACACCAGCACCGCGCCGGCCATCGAGGCCCGCGAGCTGACCCGGGTGTTCGGCGACTTCCGCGCCGCCGACGCGGTGAGCTTCCGGGTGCCCCAGGGCGAGATCTTTGGCCTGCTGGGGGCCAACGGCGCCGGCAAGACCACGGTCATCAAGATGCTCACCGGCATCCTCAAGCCCTCGTCCGGCTTCGGGATGGTGGCGGGCGCCGACATGCGCACCGCCGGCTGGGCGATCAAGGAACGCATCGGCTACATGAGCCAGGCCTTCTCGCTGTATCACGACCTCTCGGTGGTGGAGAACATCCGCCTCTACGCCGGCATCTACGGCCTCGACGACAAGGCCGCCCGCCGCCGCACCGACTGGGTGATCGGCATGGCCGGCCTCGCCGGTTTCGAGAACGACGCCGCCGGGCGCCTGCCCATGGGCCTGCGCCAGCGCCTCGCGCTGGGCTGCGCGCTGGTCCATCAGCCCCAGGTGCTGTTTCTCGACGAGCCCACCTCCGGCGTCGATCCCATCGGCCGGCGGGTGTTCTGGGACATCCTGTTCCACCTGTCGCGGCGCGAAGGCGTGGCGATCCTCGTCACCACCCACTACATGGGCGAGGCCGAGCACTGCGACCACCTGGCCCTGATGTTCGCCGGCAAGGTGGTGGCCGACGCCTCGCCGGAGCAGATGAAGCAGGCCGTCACCGCCGAGGCCGGGCAGCTCCTCGAGCTGCGCGTGGATCGCCCGGCGCCGGCCCAGGCGGCGCTGGTGGCCGCGGGTTTTGCCAGCGCCGTGCTCCACGGCCGGGCGGTGCATCTGCTGTCGAAGGCCGCCGACGCCGACCTCGCCCGCCTGCCCGGCATCCTCGCCGCGGCCGGCGTGCAGCTGCAGTCGGTACAGCCGCGCCCCCTGTCGATGGAGGATGTGTTCGTCCATCAGGTGAGCGCCCTCGAAGCCGCCCAGCGAGGCACGCCATGAACCTGAAGCGAATCGTCGCGCTGGCCTGGAAGGAATGGCGGGAGATCGTCCGCGACCGGCTGTTCTTCGCGCTGGCCTTCATCGTGCCCACCATGCTGATGCTGATCTTCGGCTTCGGCCTGACCCTCGACGTGGAGAACCTGCCCTTCGCGGTGGTGGACCACGACCGCACGCCCGCCAGCCGCGACTACGCCTACCGCTTCATCTCGTCGCGCTACTTCGACTTCAAGGGCTACGCCGACGACGAGCGGGCCATCGACCGCCTGCTGGCCGACAACCAGGTGCGGGTGGCGCTGGTGATCCCGCCGCGCTTCGACGAACGCCTCAGCCGGGGCGAGCCGGCGCCGGTGCAGGTCATCATCGACGGTACCTTCCCGATGCGCGCCCAGACCACCCAGGGCTACGTGGCCGCCATCAACGCCGCGGTGAGCGCCGAGAACATGGCTCAGGCGTTGTCCGCCACCCGCGGCGTGCCCCTGGCCGAGGCCCGCGCCCGCGTGCAACCGGTGAAGCTGGAGGTGCGCTACCTCTACAACCAGAGCATCAAGAGCATCTGGTCGATGGCGCCCAAGCTGATCATGCTCATCATGATGCTGTCGCCACCCTTCCTCACCGCGCTGGGCGTGGTGCGCGAAAAGGAATCCGGCTCCATCTTCAACATCTACTCGTCCACCGTGTCGCCGGGCGAGTTCCTGCTGGGCAAGCTGGCGCCCTACGTGCTGATCTCGGCGGCCAACTGGTTCATCCTGTGGCTGCTGTGCCTGTGGGTGTATCAGGTGCCGTTCAAGGGCGACCCGCTGTTCTTCACCCTCGCCAGCCTGATCTACGTGGTGTGCACCACCGGCTTCGGGCTGGTGATCTCGATGCTGGTTCAAACTCAGGTGGCGGCGATGATCATCACCAGCATCATCACCATCATCCCGGCGGTGCTGTACTCGGGCCTGCTGCTGCCCCTGTCGTCCCTGTCGCCAAGCGCCTCGCTGATCGCCCATTCCCTGCCGCCGATGTACTACGGCCGCATCGTCACCGACTGCTTCCTGAAGGGCGCCGGCGCCGCCGAGCTGTGGCCCGACGCGCTGGTGCTGGCCGGCTACGCGGTGGGGCTGTTCGCCATCGGCTACCTGCTGTTCTCCAAGAGGCCGAAGTCATGAACGGTTTCTTCTCCATCGCCGGACTGCGCCGCCTGCGGGTGATGACCTGGAAGGAGCTGCTGCAGCTCCTGCGCGACACCGCGCTGATGGTGTTCTTCCTCTACAGCTTCACCGGCGACATCTACGTGGCCGCCTCCGGCGTGTCGATGCAGCTGCGCAATGCCGCGCTGGCGGTGCTCGACAACGACCGCAGCTTCGCCTCGCGGGAGCTGGCCGGCCGCTTCCAGCCGCCGTATTTCAAGCAGGCCGGCGAGGCCGCCAGCCCCGACGCCAGCCTGAGGCTGCTTGACCGGGGCGACGCGATGGCGGTGCTCGACATCCCGCCGCGCTTCGAGGAACGCCTCACCCGGGGCGAACAGGTGCCGGTCCAGCTGCAGGTGGACACCACCAACTCGGTGCTGGGCTTCCTCGCATCCAGCTACGCCGCGCAGATCGTCGGCAAGTACGCCGGCGAAGCGGCGCTGCTGCGCGAGGGCCTCGCCGGCGCCAGCGGGCCGATGATCGAGGCCGAGACGCGCATCTGGTACAACCCCAACCAGTACGACCCGTGGTTCATGGGCATCTCGGAACTCCTCACCGTCGTCACCCTGTTCTCGATCCTGCTGCCGGCGGCGGCGATGGTGCGCGAGAAGGAGCGCGGTACCATCGAGCAGCTGATGGTCACGCCCCTCACGCCCTTCCAGATCCTCTTCCCGAAGGTCATCGCGATGACCCTGGCCATCGTCGCCGGCACCGCCATCGCGCTGTTCGGCGTGCTCGGGCCGGTGTTTGACCTGCCCATGCGCGGCAGCCTGCCGGCCTTCTTCCTGATCACCGCGCTGTACGTCTTCACCACCGCCGGCCTGGGCCTGCTGGCGGCCACGGTGTCGCGCAACCTGGCCCAGGTGGGCATGCTGACCATCGTGATCCTGATGCCGATGCTGCTGCTCTCCGGCGCGTGGACGCCGCTGGAGGCCATGCCCCCGTGGATGCGCCTCGCCGCTGGCTTCTCGCCGCTGCATTACTACCTGGATTCCGCCTACGGCATCCTCCTCAAGGGCGCGGGGATGGACCTGCTGTGGGATTCGGTGCTGGCGATGGGCGCCCTGGGCGTGACGATCTTCGGCATCGGCATGGCGCGGTTCAGCCGGCAGTTCGGCTGAGCGCCTGTGTGAAAAGGACAACACTTCCTTCCCGGCGCCACAATCGCTTGCGGCCTCCGGCTGCGCGGGATTCCGCAGCGGGGTAAGCTCACGGCCAAATCAGAGGCGCGTCAATGCGCCCCGCCCCGGCAGACGACACCTGCCACGGAGCCCCTCATGTCACGAAAGATCCCGCTTGCGCTTGGCACCCTCGCCCTCGTCGCCGCCTGCGCGGCACCCCAGGTCCGGCTGAAACCCGAAGCCCGGGCCGAAATCGACGCCCTCGACAGCGTGCTCATCGTTCCCCGGCAGCGCCTCGGGCCTGGCGCCACGCCGGCCCCCGCTGGCCGTGCCGATCCGGTCGTCGACGCCCTGCGCGACTACGACCTCCGCGCCGCGCTGCGGGACGCCTGGCGCGCGGAATCCGTGCGCAGCAGCGAGATCCGCTTCGTGCCGAAGTTCCGGGTGGAAAGCCTGTCGCCCGGCGATCCGGCCGCCCCGACGCAGCTGCGCACCCTCTTCGATACCGCGCGGGGCTCGGCGGTGATGTTCACCAACCTCGACTACCGCCTGCACGACAGCGCGCTGGTGGTGTCCGCACGGGTCGAGATCTACCCGCGGGCGCCGGCCCTGCTGCGCTTCCGGCACGCGCCGGACGGCAGCGAGCCCCTCGACGAGGGCAGCGTGATCTACCGCCAGCGCTTCGAGGAAAGGCTGACGCCCGTCACCCCCGCCACCGCCCGCGGCCGGCTCGACGATGCCGTGCATGGCATCGTCCGCCAGATCATCGCCAGCCTCAACGAGACGCCCTGAGCACCTGCCGGTCAGGCCCCGATCAGGGTGGCCAGCGGGGCGAGGTCGGTTTCGTCGATGGGTTCGAAACGCTTGAAATGCAGGTCTTCGAGCACCCGCAGGCCGGCCGCATCCTCGTGCATCGAGCACAGGATGCGCTGGATCGTCTCACGCTTGTCGGCCCACTCCGGTGCCACCATGAAGCAGTGGAAGGCGCTGCCGTCGCGGCTCTCGCCGATCACCTGGAGCTGGTCGCGGGTGGCGGCGCTCAGCCCGTTCCAGGTTTCGTTGAACACGAAACCCAGGTCGGCCTCGCCCTGCAGCACCGCCTTGGCGGCGTTGAGGTGGTTGCCGACAAAGCGGAAATCCGCCCCGGCCACATCGAGCCCCTCGCGGCGCAGCACCTGCAGGCCCAGGTTGTGGATGACGAGCTTGTCGGTGGCGCTGGCGATGCGCAGGGCGTCCGGCACGCTCTGGCCGGCGCGGGTGACGACGATGGTCTCGTCATTCACTCCGGCCGGCCGGGCCACCGGCACGAAACCCTTGTCCCGCGCATAGCACAGGGCGCTGAACGGATTGGCGTAGACGACGTGGAAGCTGTTCTCGAGCACCGTCTGGCGTTCGACCAGAAAGTTGTCCTGGGGCTCGAAGTGGATGCCGATGCCCAGGTTGCGCTGGAGGTAGGTGTTGAGGGTGAACCAGCCGAGGAGATTCTTGGCGGTATCGTGGGGGCAGACGCTGAGCTGGAACGGGCTGGCCATGGGTCACTCGACTCCGGCCGGACTCAGGGAACGACGTTGCGGCTCATACGCCGCACTGCTGCATTGGGGCATGCTGTGGTCCTCATCGTGGATTTTTATTCTTTTTGGATTAAAAAACCACGCCGACCTCGACAGGCTTCAAGGCGGCAGCGTGGCGGAGCCCCGATCGTACCAAATGTTGTTTGCAAAAAATAACAAACTAATTCACATATTCAGATGGATTGGACAGGCTTACAGCCAATCGACCAGCGACACGCCCACGCCAAAAGTGGACTGCCGGTGGTTGTAGTCGATGAGGGTTTCGCCATAACCAGTGAAGAACTGCAGATACCCCTTCAGGTTGCGGTGGATGGGGATGCTCCAGTCGAACTGGGCCGCCCCACGGGACTTCGCGCCCGAAAGAAGGGTGCTGCGCAGGGTCAGGCCGAAGCCGTGCTCGCCCATCTGCCACATGGCCTGGATGTCGCCGTGGCCCATGTACGAGGTGATGTCCGGGTTGTCGTCCTTGCTGGTCTTTTCCGCCAGACGCAGCCACGGGCGGATCACCAGCGCGAAGTCGCCACGCTCGATGCCGATCTGGCCGGTGATCCGGTTCCAGCTGCGCGACAACGGCTGGCTGCGGCCGTTGGACTGGTGGTTGAGCCCCAGGGACATCATCTTCACCTTGAAGCCGGCGCCGGCATCCAGGTTGGTGCGGAACACCGCCATCAACTCGGGCTCGTAGTCAGTCTCGCGGAAGGGTGACGAGAAGCGCTTGTTGTACACCTGCCAGTTGGACTGCTGGGTATAGCCCATCCACAGGTCGCCATGGCGGCCGAACAGGCCTTCCCACAGCTTGGTCTTGAAGCTGATCTGGTACTTGGCCTCGGCCGGATCCACGTTGTTCGACGTGGTCGCCACGTTGAGCGGATTGGGCGAGGTCGGCGAGGTGTTGGGCGAATTGCTCCAGCGGGCCAGCAGCAGGTAGGTGGGCTTGTACGGGCGGATCAGGAAGGTGCCCTTCTTGTCCTCGGCGTCCAGCTCCCAGCGGGCCGAAAACGGCGAGTCGTCATACGCCACCGGCGCCGGCGCCTCCTGGTGGGGCCGCCCCACGGCCTCGTCGTAGCAGGCGAGGCGCTCGGTGTTGTCGGCCAACTTGGCGCAGTCGGCCGGATTGGCGGCCAGCGCAACGCCGCCGGCGCCCATCAGCAGCCCGGCAATGGCCAGTCGTTGCCTTGCATTCATGCGTTCGTCTCCGATTCTCTTCGAGATGGTCAGCCGGCCCGGCGCGAGGCCAGAAACTCGCCAAGGATACGCCCGGTATGCGATCGCGCTACCTCGATCACCGCCTCCGGCGGCCCTTCGGCGACGATCTCGCCGCCGCCCTCGCCGCCTTCCGGGCCCAGGTCGATCAGCCAGTCGGCTTCGGCCATCAGGTCCAGGTCGTGCTCGATGACCAGCACCGTGTGGCCGGCATCCGCCAGGCGATGCAGCACGTGGATCAGCCTCTCCACATCGGCCATGTGCAGGCCGACGGTGGGCTCGTCGAGCACGTACAGGGTGTGCTTCTCGGGCGGCAGCGGGCGGCCCGGGCCGGTGGCGGATTCGCCGGCGCGGCCGCGCACCTTGGCGAGCTCGGACACCAGCTTGATGCGCTGGGCCTCGCCGCCACTCAGCGTCGGGCTCGGCTGGCCGAGGGTGAGATAACCGAGCCCCACGTCCTGCAGCAGCTTGAGCGGATGGGCGATGGACGGGTGGGCGGCGAAGAACTCCACCGCGTCCTCCACCGCCATGTTCAGCACCTCGGCCACGCTCTTGCCCTTCCACTGCACGGTGAGCGTCTCGGGGTTGAAGCGGGCGCCGCCGCAGGCCTCGCAGGGCAGCTTCACGTCGGGCAGGAAGTTCATCTCGATGGTGATGCGGCCCTGGCCCTCGCACACCGGGCAGCGCCCGGCGCCGGTGTTGAACGAGAAGCGCGAGGCCGTCCAGCCGCGCATCTTGGCCTCGGTAGTTTCGGCGAAGAGCTTGCGGATGGCGTCCCAGAAGCCGATGTAGGTGGCCGGGCAGGAGCGCGGCGTCTTGCCGATCGGGGTCTGGTCCACCTCCAGCACGCGGCCGATCTGCGCCATCCCCTCCACGCTCGCGCAGCCCACCGGGCCTT
>JAKLLO010000305.1 GCA_023150095.1 Zoogloea sp.
GTGCGCGACGACGGAGCCGGCATTGCCGACTTCAACGCACTGCTGACCGTTGGCCGCAGCGGCTGGTCGCAGCAGACCTGCGAGGAAGAGCGACCCTACGGCGTGGGCTTCATGTCCGCGCTGTACGCCGCGGCCCACGTGCGCGTGTGCAGCACGGGCGGCACCCTCGCGTTTGACACCGACCGCGCCCTGGCCCGCCAGCCGCTGGTCATCGACACCAGCGAGCGCGCACAGAGCGGCACTGCCGTGACCCTGCGCGGCTTTGAGTGGAAGAACGCCACGATGAGCGGTATCGAGATGATGTGCAGCGGCTTCGCGCTGCCAGTCACGTTCAACCGCCAGAGAGTCACCCGCGCCGACACGCTGGGCTGCCGCACCGAAGGGGTGTTCCAGACCGATGTCGGAACCATCAGCCTCGGCCACGAACCGAGCAGCACGATCGTCGTCTACCTGCAAGGATTCCGCGTGTACGCGGAATACAACCGCCGGAACGACGACCGCCGAAGCATCGTGCATCTGAACAGCCGGCGCTACCGAGGCCGCCTGCCCGATCGCGACAAGGTAGTCGACGAAGAGCAGATGCTCGCCGAGGTCAGGGCAGCCATCCGTGGCTGCTGGGAGCAACGGCTCGAACAAATGCGCGTGACGCTCAGTCCGATCGAGTTCTGCCGGCAGGGCCACAACATCGCCAAGACACTTGGCCGGCTCGATGTCTTCAACGACATCCCCGTCGCTCCACAGAGCTGGTTCAAGGTCTACTCGGAGCCGCCCCGCAGCGAGTTCGAGTGGGCGGACTCGCCGCGCGAAGCTGCTGCGATCACCGGTGGACTTGTCTCGCTCGAAGACGTACGCGATCGCAAGGTGCTGGTGGCCGATCTCGCCATTTGCTGGCAGACCACACCAGGCGAGGAAGAGCAAGCCACCAACGTGCGGGCGCAGCTGGCCTGGGCTACGAAGGCGCTGCTCGTTGCGGTATCACTGGATCCCGGGCACTGGCTGCACGAACACGCCGCCATTCGCTGCGATCTGCCGGTGAACTTCCGCGTGATCGGCGAAGGGCGACGCGAGAGCATCAACACGCGAATGACCCACGCCCAGTGGGGCAACGACATCGCCGTCTGCGAGGCGATCGAGCTGGACGCCGGCGAACTCAAGGCCACCGTGACCGAGGCCATTCTCTGGCACGACGGCGCCTACTGCGTGCCCGTCGATCGCGAAGGTCAAGGGCCATCGTTTGACACGGCAACCGTGCAGCAAGGCGCGAGCTATCGCGACGAGCACCGCAACAACGACGATGACGCCCATGACGACGTCGACACACTCAACCAGCTGCTGCGCCAGATGCTGGCGAAGTCGCCGGAGGACGAAGTGGCCAGCGCGTTGCGTGCGGCCATCGAGAACTACTCGGACCTGCGCAAACTGCGCTGTAGGGTCGAGATCGACGATCTGGGCCGAGTCGCGGTCCGCGAGCTCAAGCGCATCGGCCCCGGCGCAGATGGGGAGGGTTCCCCGTGAAGCTGCCGCCACCGACGTCGCCCTATTGGACGCGGCTGGCACTTCGTCTGGACAGTGCGAAGCGCACATGGCGGCAGCGTCTGGCGCAGCACCTACGGCGGATGGCCAACCGCGTCGATGGGCGTTCGGGCCCGACGATTGATTGGAGCCAGTTCCCGCGCGTGAAGTGCCGAGACGGTCGCGCCGAGTGCGAGGCGCTCGCGTTGCGCGCGCTGACCTGGGCGGCGGTGCATACCGAGATCGCCGAGCAGCATGAGGCAACGCTCGATCGCTACTACGGCGCGCAGCCCAAGCCGCGGCGTTGCCCGACCTTGGACTAAGCAAACCGACTGGCGGTCGCACTGGGCGGCCGTCACCCCCAACGGAACCCTGCTGTCGTCTGGCGCACACGCGCAAACGACGGCAGCAGTCCCTCACACGCGCCCTGCGGCGCATCAACCCAAGGAGACACCATGGGAAACACCATCAAGCGGGCGGTCATCCGCCTGGCCGGCTTCATCCGCCTCAAGGGCGGCAAGCTGGACTTCGAGTTCCCCGCGCCCGTAGGCGCGGGCAGCGCAGCGCAGCAGGCGGCCTTC
>JAKLLO010000074.1 GCA_023150095.1 Zoogloea sp.
GCCCGCTGGCTGGCGGCACGCTTTCCCGGCAACGCCTGGCTCGCCGCGCCGCTTCTCCTCGGGCCCGACGATGCTGCCCGGCGGGCCTGGATCGCCGACGCCGCAGCCACCGCCGGCATCCCGGTCGTCGCCACCGGCGCCCCGCTCATGCACGACGCCAGCCGCCGGCGTCTGGCCGACGTGCTCACCGCCCTGCGCCACCGGGTCACCCTCGAAGAAGCCGGCTACCGCCTCGCCGCCAACGCCGAGCGGCGGCTCCTGCCCATCGACACCCTGGCCCGTCGCCATCCCCCGGCATGGCTGGCCGAAACCCTCGTCATCGCCAGTCGGTGCAGCTTTTCGCCGGCCTCCCTGCGCTACGAATACCCCGAAGAGATTGTCCCGCCCGGCGCCACGCCCATCTCCCACCTGCGCGAACTGGTTCGCCAAGGGCTTGCGCGGCGCTACCCGCCCGGGCCCAACGGCGAGGATCAAGTCCCGCCCCGGGTCCGCACTCAGGCCGAAGCCGAACTCGCCCTGATCGCCGAGCTCCGCTACGAAGCCTTCTTCCTCACCGTCGAAGACATCGTCCGCTTCGCCCGCAGCCAGAAAATCCTGTGCCAGGGGCGCGGCTCGGCGGCCAACTCGGTGGTGTGCTACGCCCTTGGCGTCACCGAGGTCGATCCCCATCAGGCCACCCTGCTCTTCGAGCGCTTCATCTCACGCGAGCGCAACGAGCCGCCCGACATCGACGTGGATTTCGAGCACGACCGGCGCGAGGAGGTCATCCAGTACATCTACCGCAAGTACGGCCGCGACCGCGCCGCCCTGGCCGCCACCGTGATCCGCTACCGCCCCCGAAGCGCCCTGCGCGACGTTGGCCGGGTGCTGGGCTTCGATCTGGGTCAGCTCGACCAGCTCTCCCGCCGCCTGGCCTGGTGGGACGGCCGCCAGGTGGCCCCCGAGCGCATCCTCGAAGCCGGCCTCGACCCGGCCAGCCCGCGGGTGCAGCTGCTCCTCGATCTCGCCAACCAGCTTGTCGGCTTTCCCCGGCATCTCTCCCAGCATGTGGGCGGCTTCGTGATCTCCCGCGGGCCGCTGGCCGAGCTCGTACCGGTCGAGAACGCCGCCATGGCCGATCGCACCGTCATCCAATGGGACAAGGACGACCTGGAAGCCCTCGGCCTGCTCAAGGTGGACGTGCTCGCCCTCGGCATGCTGTCGGCCATCCGGCGCAGCCTGCAGCTCATCGGCCAGTGGCTGGGCCGGCCTGTGGCCATGCAGGACATCCCCCGCGAAGTGCCCGCTGTCTACAACATGCTGTGCGAGGCCGACGCGATGGGCGTGTTCCAGGTGGAATCCCGCGCCCAGATGAGCATGCTGCCCCGCCTGCGGCCCCGCTGTTACTACGATCTGGTGGTGGAGGTCGCCATCGTCCGGCCCGGCCCCATCCAGGGCGGCATGGTCCATCCCTATCTCGCGGCCCGCGAAAAGATCGCTCGCCTTGAACCCATCGACTACCCCAGGCCCGAGATCAAACCCGTGCTCGAACGCACCCACGGCGTACCGATCTTTCAGGAGCAGGTGATGCAGCTGGCCATGGTGGCCGCCGGCTTCACCGCCGGCGAAGCCGACCAGCTCCGCCGGGCGATGGGCGCCTGGGGCCGCAAAGGCGATCTGCTGAGCTACCAGGACAAGCTCACCGCCGGCATGCTGGCCCGCGGCTACAGCCGGGATTTTGCCGACGCCCTGTGCCGCCAGATCCAGGGTTTCGGCAGCTACGGCTTCCCAGAGTCCCACGCCGCCAGCTTTGCGCTGCTGGTTTATGTCTCCGCCTGGATCAAGCGTTTTCACCCGGCCGCCTTCTTGTGTGGCCTCCTCAACAGCCAGCCGATGGGCTTCTACGGCCCCTCACAACTCATCCAGGACGCACGCCGGCACGGGGTGGAGGTCCGCTCCGTCGACGTGCTGGCCAGCGACTGGGAATGCACCCTCGAACCCTCCGCTACCGACGCCGCCCAGCCCGCTGCCCGGCTCGGGCTGAGGCTGGTCAAGGGCTTCGGGCCCGACGCAGCAAACCGCATCGCCGCCGCCCGCACGGCCGGGCCTTTTACCTCGGTGGACGAACTCGCCCGCCGGGCCCGGCTCGCCACGGCCGAATTACGCACCCTCGCCTCCGCCGGTGCGCTGGCAAGCCTGGCCGGCCACCGCCGCCAGGCCTGGTGGGCCGCTGCCGGCAGCCAGGCTGCCCCCGGCATGCTCCACGAAGCACCGATCGCCGATACCCCGCCTGCCCTGCCAGCGCCCGCCGAAACCCACGACATCGTTGCCGACTACGCCCGGCTCGGCTTCAGCCTGGGCCGCCACCCCTTGTCCTTCCTGCGCGGCATGCTCAGCGCCGAACGCTTCCTCAGCGCCGCCGAGATCGCCGATTGCCCCGACCGCAAGCTCGCCCGCTGCGCCGGCATCGTCACCTGCCGCCAGCGCCCCGGCACCGCCAAGGGCACGATGTTCGTCACCCTCGAAGACGAGACCGGCTGGGTCAACGTCATCGTCCGCCCCGAACTCCTCGAAGCCGAACGTCGCATCCTGCTGGGCGCCAGCCTGATCGGCATCTACGGCCAGATCGCCCGCCAGGGCAGCGTTGTGCACCTGCACGCCAAGCGTGTCGTCGATCGCTCCGCCATGCTCGGCCGCCTCACCACCCGCAGCCGGGATTTCCACTAAGCGACACACGTCACACCCCATGCATCAGGAACCTGTCCGCGGACATGCGTGATGCCTACAATCACGTCTGACCGGATTCACCCGGATTTTCCAACCCCCAGCCACACAACTGCCGGGCAGCAGCATCTCAACCAAACCGGATACCCGCATGGTCTGGCTCGACAATTCGCGGATCATCGCCATCCTCGCGGTGGTCGTCCTGCACGCCGCAGTCAGTCCGGTGGTGGATACCCCCTTCGGTTCTGCAGACTGGTGGGCCGGCAACCTGATCAACGCCTTCAGCCGCTGGTGCGTGCCGGTCTTCGTGATGATCAGCGGCGCCCTGCTCCTCGCACCGGGCAAGATAGAAGACGCCAGAACCTTCTACCGCAAGCGCATCGCCCGCATCCTCGTCCCCTTCGTCTTCTGGTCGGCGTTCTACCTGCTCTGGGTGTTCGCCAAGGGCAGCCTGAAGGGCAATCCCCCCAGTGCGGCAGCCCTCCTTCACCGTATCGCCATCGGCGAGCCCTACTACCACCTGTGGTTTCTCTACATGCTGGTACCGCTGTACCTCGTCACGCCACTCCTGCGCAAACTCGTCGCCCGGACGACCCGTCAGCAGCTGATGGGAATGACCGCGGTCGCCTTCACCCTGGCTGCCGCGAACGCGATCGACACCCGCATCACGCCCCGGAGTGGCACCTTTTTCCCGGCCTGGTTCCTGTCGTACGTGCCGTATTTCGTCCTCGGTCATCTGATCGCCACCGCGCCCTCCGGCCCAACCCGGGCAAAACTGTGGGGCACCCTGCTGATTTCGGGTCTCCTCACCGCAGTCGGCTGCCACGCGCTGGCAAGCCGCGCCGGCCTCCAGACCGGGTTGTATTTCTACGATTACCTCAGCCTCACCGTCATCCCCATGGCAGCAAGCTGCCTCTACCTGCTCAAATCTGCCCACCGCCCGCTCGCTGGCCGCCACACCCGGCAGGTGTCGGCCCTGACGATGGGCGTCTATCTGATTCATCCGCTCTGCATCGAAGCGCTGCAGCGTATCGGTTTCGGACCACTGGATTTCCATCCGGCGCTCGCCATCCCTGCTGTCGCGACCCTCGCCTTCCTCACATCCCTTGCCGCATCCCTGGCGATCAGCCACATCCCCTACCTGCGCCGAACAATCTGACCCGCGCCGCCTCGGCAGCCCCCCCGGCACCCGTCACAGTTAGACCCTACACACGAAGGGGTAAATTTCGAGCGGAGCCGAGCCACCTGCTCTAAACTCCGCCAGTCGTGATCACGCTCCATCTCCTGACCGTTCTGCAACTGCTCGTCATCGGCAACCTGCTTGCGATGGCGATGGTGCTCGCCTATGAAAAACGCGCGAGCAGCCCAGGCCCGGTCCGGCTGTTCGTCCTCAGCAAGATGCTCCAGGCCACGGGCTGGACCCTGATCTGCCTGCGCGGGTCGATCCCGCTGGTGCTCTCCGCGCACGTGGGCAACCCGCTGATCATGGCCGGCTTTGCGCTGGAAGTCGGGCTGGTGCTGATCCCCTGGCGGCTCCACTCGCCGATCAACATCCTGCTGGCGCTGCAAGTGGTGCTTGGTTCGGTCCTGCTGTGGATCTTCGGCACCACTCCTGCCTCCCTCGTCACGATCTCGGGCTCGGTGGTCGCGATCATCTATGCCACGGGCGGCGTCGCCCTTCTGCGTGACGCGGAGGCATCCCGCGTCCAGAAGCTGACCGGCATCCTCTTCCTGATCTTTCTCCCGATCATGCTGCTGCGGGTCGGCCATTACGCAACCACCGATGCCGGATTGCTCACACCCAGCGTCATTCAGTCGCTCACCTTCGTCGTCCAGTTCAGCTTCCTGCTGATCGGCACCCTCGCCTTCCTGCTCCTGATGAAGGAAGCCGACGACCGACGGCTGAAGGAGAGCGAAGCCCGCGAACGCGAGCGCCTGCAGCTGCAGAGCCAGTTCATGGACATGCTGACCCACGAGCTCCGCGCTGCGCTCTCCGTCGTCACCATGTCCGGCAGCTCCCTCCGGCACCAGCTGACCAGCCAGCCCCCCGATGTGCTCCGGCGTCTCGACACCATCCAGATGGCAACGGATGCGATGCGCGGCGTGATCGAGCGCTGCATCCAGCTCGACCGCCTGGACCGGGACGACCAACCCGTCCTGCGTGAGGACTGCCAGCTATCCGAATTGATCGACGCAATCCGGGTGCGCCTGACCAGCGGATCGGAGCGCCTGGACGTGGAGATTCCGGCGGCCTGCCAGATGTGGGCCGACCGTCAGCTGCTCTCGATCATGCTTGAAAACCTGCTCGACAACGCCCTGAAATATTCGCCCCAGGGCTCGCCTGTCCAGGTGGCCGCGCACACCACAACCGACGATGCAGGCCGGCAGCAGACCGTCCTGCAGATCCGCAACCCGGCAGACGCCTCCTGCCTGCCCGATCCCGAGCAGATCTTTCTGCGCTACTACCGGGGCCCCGAGGCCCACATGCACACCGGCACCGGCCTGGGCCTTTATCTCGTCCGCACGCTCGCCCGCGTCCAGGAGGGCGACGTCACCTACCGGGTCACCGAAGACACAATGGTCGAACTGAACCTCCGCCTTCCGGCCACGCCGCCGCTGCCATGAGCGACGAAATCGTCATCGTTGAAGACTACGGCATCCTCCGGGAAGAGCTCGCCCATTTCCTGAGCCTGCACGGATTTCAGGCCAGCGGAGTGAATTGCGGACTGGCCCTGGACGACTGGCTGCTGGATCGCGGACATCCACCCGAGATCGCCATCATCGACCTCAATCTCCCGGGCGAAGACGGCCTCTCCATCTCCCGTCGCCTTCGAAAAGCCTATCCGCGCATGGGGCTGATCATCCTCACCGGACGAAAACAGCCCACCGACCGCATCAGCGGATATGAATCGGGCGCCGACATCTTTCTAAGCAAGCCAATTTCGGGCGAGGAGCTGTTCGCCGCGCTCCGCAGCCTCCAGCGCCGGCTCCACCCCGAACACAAACCCGTCTGGCGGCTGGCACGGCAATCCTGCACCATCTCGAGCCCGGGCGGTGCAAGCGCCACGCTCTCCCCCCTCGAAACCGCGATCCTGTGCGCCCTGGCGGCCAGCGTCGATCAGACAGTCGACTCAAGCCAGCTCATGCTGCTGTGCGCCGACAAAGCCACCGAACTCGAAAAGAACTACCTCGAGGTCGCCATCAGCCGCCTTCGACGCAAGCTGGTTCCCCTCCAGCCCGATCTCGACTTCCCGCTGATCCGGGCCATCCGCGGAAAAGGCTACCAGCTTCTCATTCCCCTCGAAATTCACTGATCTTCCCCCAGCTGCCATCAACCGCGCCAGCCCACACCTCAAGGCGTCCCGCAAGGTTTTGACAGGAATGTCCATGCGTATCGCGTAGGATCAAAACCTACCTCCATGAGACATGAAGACCCACCGGAGATAACTGACGGGACGGGGTCACCTGGATACGCACATGAATACCTGGGAAGACGACTTCAGCGTTGGCGACCCCACACTCGACTCCCAGCACAGACAACTGATCCTGCTCGCCACCCGAACCTGTCTGAAGATCGACTCCAACACCGCTCTGAGCAACGCAGACATCAAGCACCTGTTGCTGGATTTTGCAGCGCTGACCACTCACCACTTTTCCCGTGAAGAGTGCTTTCTGGCCGAACTGGGCTATCCCAAGCTGGAAAACCACGCAAGCAAGCATGCAAGCTTCACCAGCACCCTGCTTGCCTGCATCGCCCGGATCGATACGCAGCCCATCGCCCGCAGCGATCTGTGCGTACTCCTCGAGGATCGGCTGATCCATCACATCCTCGTCGAAGACGCCGCTCTGAGACCCTTTCTCACAGCGATCCCAGTCCAGACGAAGACAGACAGGTCTGCCCTGACCAAGGCGCCTCGTCAGACAACAATCACGACGCCAGAACCGACTTAGGCCGGCCCGTTGCAGGACCGAACCGCAGCACTCCCACCCTCACGCTCCACCAGCAACCCCAATCTCAGCCGCCAGAACGCCAAAAACAAAACAGCCCTTGATTGCTCAAGGGCTGTTTTGTTTTTTCTTGGCGGAGAGTGAGGGATTCGAAC
Source organism: Zoogloea sp. (assembly GCA_023150095.1). Taxonomy (GTDB): domain Bacteria; phylum Pseudomonadota; class Gammaproteobacteria; order Burkholderiales; family Rhodocyclaceae; genus Zoogloea. Next base: position 6,807 of record JAKLLO010000074.1, read on the forward strand.
CCTCGATGCAAGTTTTAGCTCGCATGCTCCCTTAGCAGGGGAGTGCCTTCGACCTCTCGGCCAACTCTCCGCAACAGCCCGCCATTATAGGTAGGAGCAGGCTGTCTGTCAAATCAAGAAGTGGCCTGATCGAGGCCGAATGCGCGGTGCAGCACGCGGACGGCCAGTTCGAGGTACTTCTCGTCGATGGCGACGGAAATCTTGATTTCGGAGGTCGAGATCATCTGGATGTTGATGCCCTCTTCCGCCAGGGTGCGGAACATGCGGGAAGCAACGCCCGGGTGGGAACGCATGCCCACGCCGACGATGGACACCTTGGCCATCGTGCGGTCGCCCTTGATTTCACGGGCACCGATGTGGGTCTGCACGCCTTCGAGGATCTTCATCGCCTTGTCGTAGTCGGGGCGATTCACCGTGAAGGAGAAATCGGTCGTGCCGTCGTGGCCGACGTTCTGGATGATCATGTCCACATCGACGTTGGAATCCGCCACCGGACCAAGGATCTGGTAAGCGATGCCCGGCTTGTCGGGAACACCCAGCACGGTGATCTTGGCTTCGTCACGGTTGAAAGCAATGCCGGAGATGATCGGCTGTTCCATGTTCTTGTCTTCCTCAACGGTAATCAGGGTGCCCTCGCCTTCCTCCTGGAACGAGGAGAGAACCCGCAGCTTGACTTTGTACTTGCCGGCAAATTCCACGGAGCGGATCTGCAGCACCTTGGAACCGAGGCTGGCCATTTCCAGCATCTCTTCAAAGGTGATGGTGTCCAGCTTGCGGGCTTCCGGCACGACGCGGGGATCGGTGGTGTAGACGCCGTCCACGTCGGTGTAGATCTGGCATTCGTCAGCCTGGATCGCGGCGGCAAGCGCCACGCCGGTGGTGTCGGAACCGCCACGACCAAGGGTGGTGATGCTTCCGGCCTCATCGACGCCCTGGAAGCCGGCCACGACCACCACGGCACCGGCATCGAGATCGCGGCGGATGTTGTCGCCGTCGATATCCAAAATGCGTGCCTTGGTGAACGAACTATCGGTTAGGATGCGCACCTGTCCGCCGGTGTAGCTGCGCGCCTTGATGCCGATTTCTTCAAGGGCCATGCACAGCAGACCGATCGTGACCTGCTCGCCGGTGGAGATCACCACGTCGAGTTCACGGGGGCTGGGGTTCGCGCTGACTTCCTTGGCCAGGGCGATCAGACGGTTGGTCTCGCCGCTCATCGCGGAGAGGACGATCACCATCTTGTGTCCCTGGGCATGGAACTTCGCGACCCGCTTGGCCACGTTCTTGATCCGTTCGGGGTTGCCGACGGAAGTGCCGCCATATTTCTGAACTATGAGCGCCATCTTGACTTCTAAGAAGATGAGGATGTGGAAAGCGCGTGATCTTAGCGGATAACGCGAACTCTTGCAGCTTTGACGCAGTGCAGAAGATTACCCAACCGCGGGTGTGCATCTCGTCACAAAGAATTCGTGTGGTAAACCCTAACCCATCCAAATATACCGTTGTATGTGTTGCGAGTAGTGATCTATACTTTCCGACATATAACGAAAGTTATAGCAGACAACAGCCAGGCCGTTGTTAATAACGAACAGAGTCAAACCCTTGAGGAACAAAGAGATGAAAACCACCGAAAAAGTTGATGTCCGTGAAATCCGCCGCAAGCTGGGCATGAACCAGTCCCAGTTCTGGTCCAAGATCGGCGTGACCCAGAGTGGCGGTTCGCGCTACGAGAGCGGCCGCAACATCCCCCGCCCTGTTCAGGCGCTGCTGCGTCTGGTGCACATCGAACAGGTCGATATCACCAAGATCAAGAAGGACGATGTCGAAGTGGTCGAGTACCTGAAGGCCACCAACCCCGAGCTCTTCAAGACCCTGAAGAAGGAAGCCCGTGCCAAGCGCAAGGAGCGCGTGTCGCACTGAGCAGGCGATGTAGCGTGTTCAAGGGCTGACCGTAACGGTCAGCCCTTCCCTTTTCAGCCCGTCCTTCACCTGGCTGGCGATCGCATCCAGCTCCGCTGGCGAGAGCCGCTGCAGATGCCCGGCCTCAGGCTGATACGACTGCCGCGCCACGCCATACATCAGCACCCCCTTCAGCCCTGCTGACGGGTCGCTTTCGCGCGCCTGTACCAGCGCATACGCCAGCATCTCCAGGTAATGCCGAATCTGATCCTGCGATGGCAGCACGCCATCCCAGCGGAACACGCACGTCTGTACCCAGGTTGGGCACAGCGACATGCACAGCGCCAACCGCCGGGCATGGGTCTGCGGGGCCACGTCGATGCCGTTGATGCGCCGGATGTCTTCCGCCGTCCCCGCATCGAACTTGAACCACACCTCACCGCCCGCCTTCGCCAGCCGCTTGAGCGCCGACTGAACGTAGGGCCGGTCGATCAGGCTGCCGTTGGTGATGAGCCGCACCGGCACCGCCGCGAGGCCGGCCTCGTCACGCGCCGCGATCACCCGTTCGACGATTTCATCGAAGGCCTTGCTGCTGGTGGGCTCGCCGTTGCCCGAGAAGGCGATGTCGCGGATCACCCGCGCATCCGGCGGCACGTGCTCTTCCATGAAGCGCCCGTGAAGCAGCTCAGCCAGAAACCCGCGCAGCTCCGCCTCCAGCTGCGCCACGTCGATCTCCGGCGCCGCGCCGCGGACCAGCCCGGGCACCTGACAATAGGCGCAGTGCCAGTTGCAGGCGTTGTTGGGATTGAGGTTGATACCCACCGACACGCCGCCGGCCCGGCGCGACACCACCGGATACACGTAGGTCAGGCTGCTGAAACTGCGGTTGTGATCGGTGACCGTGAGCATCTGCCCGGGGGTTTTCATGGTGCTGTCCAGCTGTAAAAACGAGGCGCGTATAATACGGGACCTTTTTTCCTACCCGGAGCCTCGCGCCCGGAGCATCCATGCAGATCACGCGCCGCCTTGAATTCGACGCCGGCCACCGGATTCCCGATCACGCCAGCCAGTGCCGCCACCTCCACGGGCACCGCTATGCGCTGGAGATCACCCTGTCCGGCGACATCATCCGCGCCGACGGCCTGCCGGCCAACGGCATGGTGGTGGATTTCGGCGACGTGAAAGCCATCGCCAAACAGCACGTGGTGGACGTGTGGGATCACGCCTTCCTGGCCTACCGGGGCGACACCGCGGTGGTGGACTTCCTCCAGGCCATCCCCGGCCATAAAACCGTACTCCTCGACGTGGTGCCCACCGCCGAGAACCTCGCCGTCGCCGCCTTCCGCATCCTCGATCCGCTCTACACCGGCGTGTATCAAAACCACGTCCGGCTCGAGCAGGTCCGCATCTACGAAACGCCCAACTGCTGGGCCGACGCCCACCGCAGCGACCTGGGTTGACCCTCAGCCGATCCTCAGCGCCAGCCGCCCCACGCCTTCCACCCCGGCCTCGATCACATCGTCCGGCACCACCGGGCCCACGCCTTCGGGCGTGCCGGTAAAGATCAGGTCGCCGGGCTCCAGCCGGAAGAGCGTGGAAAGCCTGGCAACGATCTCCGCCACCGACCAGATCATGTCCGCCAGATCACCCCGCTGGCGTGGCTCACCATTCACCGTCAGCCAGATCGCCCCGGCCTGCGGATGGCCGCAATCCACCACCGGCACCAGCGGCGCGATCGGCGCCGAGCGGTCGAAGGCCTTGGCGGCCTCCCACGGATGCCCCTTCGACTTGAGCGCCGCCTGAAGATCGCGGCGGGTCATGTCGAGCCCCACGGTGTAGCCCCAGATGTGATCCAGCGCCGCATCCACCGGGATGTCGGCACCGCCCTGGCCGATGGCCACCACCAGCTCCGCCTCATAATGGAAATCCCGCGTCTGGGTCGGGTAAGGCAGCGCCAGCGATGCATCCGGCAGCGCCGGCACCACCGCATCGGCCGGCTTGCAGAAGAAGAACGGCGCCTCGCGGGTCGGGTCGGCGCCCATCTCGCGGGCGTGGGCGGCGTAGTTGCGCCCCACGCAGTAAATCCGCCGCACCGGAAACACCCTGGCACTGCCCGCCACCGGCACCACCGCCTGGGCCGGCGGAGGAATCACGAAATCGGTCATCGTCTGTCTCTCCAAAACGCCCATGATGCGCACCCGCCGCCCGGCTGGCAAACCCTGGCGCGGTAACCGGCTACCACCCGCCCCGGCTGGCGTGCGGCCACACTTTCTCCGCGGTTTCCCATCCACCCGAACGGAGCAAGACATGGCCAAGAAAATCCTGATGATCTGCGGCGACTTCTGCGAAGACTACGAAACCATGGTGCCCTTCCAGGCGCTCCAGGCCGTCGGCCACACGGTCGATGCCGTCTGCCCCGACAAGAAGGCCGGCGACACCATCGCCACCGCCATCCACGATTTCGAGGGCGACCAGACCTACACCGAAAAGCGCGGCCACAACTTCACCCTCAACGCCACCTTCGCCGACATCGACCCGGCAGACTACGACGCCCTGGTGATCCCCGGCGGCCGCGGCCCCGAATACCTGCGCATGTACCCCGACGTGATCGCCGCGGTGCGCCACTTCTTCACCGCCAACAAGCCGGTGGCCGCCATCTGTCACGGCGCCCAGCTCCTCGCCGGCGCCCGCGTGCTCGAGGGCCGCACCTGTTCCGCCTACCCCGCCTGCCGGGCCGAGGTCGAGCTCGCCGGTGGCACCTACGCCCACATCCCGGTGGATCAGGCCGTCACCGACGGCAATCTGGTCACCGCGCCGGCGTGGCCCGCCCACCCGGCCTGGATCGCGCAATTCCTGGCGGTGCTGGGCACCCGCATCAGCTGAACCAGCCCACCCGCGCAAAAAGCCCCCGCAGCTCCTACAATGGGCTGGCGGGGGTTTCCCGCGTTTCGAGCCGAATCGATGTGCCAGATCTTCATCAACGCCGACCCTGAGCTCTACGCCACCCGCAGCCGCTCGATCCGCCTGCATGGCGTCGCCACCAGCCTGCGCCTCGAAAACCTCTTCTGGCAGGTGCTCGGCGAGATCGGCGAGCGCGACGGCCTCAGCGTGCCCCAGCTCCTCGGGCGGCTCTACGACGAACTCACCATCAGCGGCCGTCTCGACGAAAGCACGAACTTCACCTCCTTCCTGCGTGTCTCCTGCCTGCGTTACCTGCAGTTGCAACTGGCCGGCCGCATCCCCGCCGACCCCCGCGTACCGATCCGCGACCTCGACCCTGCCTGGGTACTGGCCGCCGAACGCCGCCCATCCGCCTGAAGGACACCCCCGATGATCGACCTGTACTACTGGACCACCCCCAACGGCCACAAGATCACCCTCTTCCTCGAAGAGACCGGCCTGCCCTACGCGCTCCACCCCATCAACATCGGCAAGGGCGAGCAGTTCCAGCCCGATTTCCTGCGCATCGCCCCGAACAACCGCATCCCCGCCATCATCGACAACGCCCCGGCCGATGGCGCCGAGCCCGTCTCGATCTTCGAATCTGGCGCGATCCTGCTCTACCTCGCCGAAAAGACCGGCCGCTTCCTCTCCACCGACCTGCGCCAGCGCGTCGACACCCTGCAGTGGCTGTTCTGGCAGATGGCCGGCCTCGGCCCCATGGCCGGGCAGAACCACCACTTCACCCAGTACGCCCCCGAGCAGGTGCCCTACGCCATCGACCGCTACGTGAAGGAAACCGCCCGCCTCTACGCCGTGCTCGACCGCCGCCTCGCCGACCGCGCCTTCATCACCGGCAACGACTACACCATCGCCGACATGGCCTGCTACCCGTGGATCGTGCCCCACGAACGCCAGCGCCAGAACCTCGACGACTTCCCCAACATCAAGCGCTGGTTCGACGTCATCCAGCAGCGGCCGGCCACCGTGCGCGCCTACGAAATCGCCCAGCGCATCAACCCCAGCCAGCCGCCGATGAGCGACGAAGCGAAGAAAGTGTTGTTCGGACAGGACGCCAGAACCGTCACCGGGCGCTGACTTTCCTCAAGCAACAGGACGGCGGGGCGCGCTTACGGTAAAATTGAGTGTTTTGCTGAAGCCGCCTTAACGCCCCGGGCCCAAGACCGCTTCACCCTCCACCCGGCCCGCGCCCCCGCTCCCATGACTGCTCCCATCGAACGCTTCGATCAGCTCGACCTCCAGGCGCCGATTCTGGCCGCCCTCGCCGAGATCGGCTACGAAACCCCCTCGCCCATCCAGGCCGCCTGTATTCCGCACCTGCTCGCCGGCCACGACATCCTCGGCGAAGCCCAGACCGGCACCGGCAAGACCGCCGCCTTCGCCCTCCCGGCCCTCGACCGGGTCGACCTCGCCCAGCGCAACCCGCAGGTGCTCGTCCTCGCCCCCACCCGCGAGCTCGCCATCCAGGTGGCCGAAGCCTTCCAGCGCTACGCCAGCAAGATGCCCGGCTTCCACGTGCTGCCGATCTACGGCGGCCAGAGCATGGTCGTCCAGCTGCGCCAGCTCCAGCGCGGCGCCCACGTGATCGTCGGCACGCCGGGCCGGGTCATGGACCACCTCGAGCGCAAGAGCCTCAACCTCGACAACCTGACCACCCTGGTCCTCGACGAAGCCGACGAAATGCTGCGCATGGGCTTCATCGACGACGTGGAATGGATTCTCGAGCACACCCCCACCGCCCGCCAGACGGCCCTGTTCTCGGCCACCATGCCGGACGCCATCCGCCGCGTCGCCCACCGCTACCTGCGCGATCCGAAGGAAGTGAAGATCAAGGCCGCCACGGCCACCGTCTCCACCATCCGCCAGCGCTTCCTGCAGATCGCCGGCCCCCACAAGCTCGACGCGCTCACCCGCATCCTCGAGGTCGAGGACGACTTCGACGCCGCCATCGTCTTCGTGCGCACCAAGACCGCCACCGTCGAACTGGCCGAGAAGCTCGAAGCCCGCGGCTACGCGGCCGCCTGCCTCAACGGCGACATGACCCAGCAGCTGCGTGAGCGGGTCATCGAACAGCTCAAGAACGAAACCCTCGACATCGTCGTCGCCACCGACGTGGCCGCCCGCGGCATCGACGTGCCCCGCGTCAGCCACGTCATCAACTACGACATCCCCTACGACACCGAAGCCTACGTCCACCGCATCGGCCGCACCGGCCGCGCCGGGCGCTCCGGCAACGCGATCCTGTTCGTCGCCCCGCGCGAGAACCACCTGCTGCGCCAGATCGAGCGCGCCACCAAGCAACCGATCGAGCTCCTCAAGCTGCCCAGCCGCGAAGCCGTCGCCGACAAGCGCGTCGCCGCCTTCCGCCAGCAGGTGAGCGAAGTCCTCGAATCCGAAGACCTGAGCTTCTTCCTCGACGTCATCGCCGGCATCGAAGAAAAGCAGGACGTGGACGTCCACGAGATCGCCGCCGCGCTGGCCTTCCTCGCCCAGAAGGATCGTCCGCTGCAGATGCAGGACACCGGCAAGCCCGACATCGCCCAGATCGCCGCCGGCAAGACCGACCGCCCCGTCCGCGAACCGCGCGAAAACCGTGGCGAGATCCTCGAGCGCCGCCGCGACTACGCCGAAGGCCGCCTCGCCCGCTACCGCATCGACGTGGGTCGCGAACACATGGCCAGCCCCAAGGACATCGTCGGCGCCATCGCCAACGAGGCCGGCATCGAAAGCCGCTTCATCGGCCAGATCAACCTGTTCGAGGACTACAGCACCGTCGAACTGCCCGCCGATCTGTCCAACGACGTAGTGCAGATCCTGCGGCGTGCCCGCGTACGCCAGCAGCCGCTCAACCTGCGCCTCGCCAGCCCCGAAGAGGCCAGCCGTGAACGCGGCCGCCCCGCCGGTCGCGGCGCTCCCCCGCCCAAGAAGCCGTTCCGCAAGGACGGCCCTCCGGGCGGCTTCAGCGGCGGTTTCAAGGGCCCCAAAAAGCCCAAGTTCTGACGATGATCAGGAGCCTCGCCTCAATACGGTGCGTAGATGAGGCGGGGCTCTGTTAAAATCGCGTTACAGTCATCCTCCTGCAACAAATAAACTATGTTCGGACGCCTGCTGCCCCAAGAGGGCCGTTTTTTTGAACTTTTCAACAGCCACGCCGAGCAGATCGTTCTTGGCGCACAAGAGCTGGTCTCCCTGATGGAAGACCTCGGCGGCGCCGAGAAACACATCGCCGCCATCGAAGAGATCGAACAGCTCGCAGACAAGATCACCCACGAGACCGTCGCCCAGGCTCACAAGAGCTTCATCACCCCCCTCGACCGCGACGAGATCCACAGCCTCATCAACGCCATGGACGACATCCTCGACACCGTCCAGGACGTCGCCGAGTGCACCACGCTCTACCACATCCAGCGCATCACCCCCGAAGCCCAGCAGCTGGCCAACGTCAGCCTGTCCTGTTGCACCCGCGTCAAGATCGTGGTTGGCCTCATCTCCAACATGGACAACGCCAGCGCCGTGCTGCAGACGTGCCAGGAGATCGACCGCCTCGAGACCGACGCCGACCGCATCATGCGCGGCGCCATGTCCAAGCTCTTCCGTGACGAGCGCGACGCGCTGCAGGTCATGAAACTCAAAGCCATCTACGAACAACTCGAATCGATCACCGATCGCTGCGAGGATGTCGCGAAGATCGTCGAAGGCATCGTGCTGGAAAACGCCTGAGCATCGCCATGGAACCCGTACAGATCGGTTTCTGGGTCATTGCCGGCCTGGTTGTCGTTGCGCTCGTCTTTGACTTCATGAACGGCTTTCACGACGCGGCGAATGCCATCGCCACCGTCGTGTCCACCGGGGTGCTCAAGCCCCACCAGGCCGTTGCCTGGGCCGCCTTCTTCAACTTCGTTGCCCTTTTCATCTTTCAGCTGAAGGTGGCCAGCACCGTCGGCAAGGGCATCATCGACCCGTCCATTGTCGATCACCACCTCATCTTTGGCGCGCTCCTGGGCGCCATCGCGTGGAACATCGTCACCTGGTACTACGGCATCCCGTCCAGCTCGTCCCACGCGCTCATCGGCGGCATCGTCGGCGCGGCCATCGCCAAAGCCGGCACCGATCCGCTGATCGGCGCCGGCATCGCCAAGACGGTCGCCTTCATCATCATCTCGCCGCTGCTCGGCTACATCCTCGGTTCGCTGATCCTCGTGATCGTTGCCTGGATTTGCCGCAACAAGACCCAGCGACGGGTCGACAAGTGGTTCCGCAGGCTCCAGCTTGTCTCGGCCGCACTGTACAGCCTCGGCCACGGCGGCAACGACGCCCAGAAGACGGTCGGGATCATCTGGATGCTGCTGATTGCCGCCGGCGTCACCGCCCAGGGCGACCCGGTTCCGTCGTGGGTCGTGGTGCTGTGCTACATGGCCATCGGCCTCGGCACCCTGTTCGGCGGCTGGCGGATCGTCAAGACCATGGGCCAGCGCATCACCAAGCTCAAGCCGGTCGGTGGCTTCTGTGCCGAAACCGGCGGTGCGATCACCCTGTTCCTGGCCACCGCGCTGGGCATTCCTGTGTCCACCACCCACACCATCACCGGCGCCATCGTCGGTGTCGGTTCGGTGCGCCGCACGGCAGCCGTCCGCTGGGGCATCGCCGGCAGCATTGTCTGGGCATGGATCCTCACCATTCCCTGCTCGGCCCTGATCGCCGCTGGCGGCTATTGGGTCGGCCGCATCCTGTTCTGACCTGACAACCGGCTTGACGCCGCGGATCGGAAACCCGATCCTCGCGGCTCAAGCCGGTTTTTCATTGGACAAACGCCCCATGGCCACGCCCACCCTCAAGCAGCAGAAGACCTTCGCCCTCGTTCGCATCTTCGGCGGCTTTGCCGCTGCAGTGGTGCTCGGCTATTCCTTCGTTGCCAACGTGATCGCCGGCCAGCCGATGGAGGGCGCCGTACTGCTGACCGGCATCATGGCCCTCGTCGGCCTGGGCTATTCGGCCTTCTACACCCGCAGCCTGAGCCGCATCGCCGAGGCGGAAAAAACCGCCGGCGGATCTTGATCCGCAGCTTCACCGGCCCTGCGGCCATCGCCCTTGCCGCCGGCGCGCTCCTGCTCGGCGGCTGCGCCAGCACCGGGCCGGTGGAATCCCGGCCTTCGCCGAAGCTCCCGCCAGCCCCCGGCGGGTCGCCCGCCCAGACGATCCCGGTGCCGCAACCTGAAGCGCCGAAGCCCGTCATCACGCCATCCACACCCATCCCCGGGCCTGCCCCGGTCGTGCAGCCGCTGCCGCGCCCGGCGGCGCCCATGGTGCTCGGCGACCGGGAAGGCCGCGCCCTCGTCGCCGGCTTCCTGCCGCCCTACGTCAAGGACCGGGACGGCTGGGCCACCGACATCCATACCGCCTTCAGCAGCCTGCGCCTGCCCCTCACGCCCGACAACATCTGCGCCGCCGTCGCCGTCATCGAGCAGGAATCCACCTTCCAGGCCGACCCGGTGGTGCCCGGCCTGTCGCAGATCGTCTGGAAGGAAATCGAAGCCCGGCGCGAGAAGATCCACCTGCCGCGCCTGCTGGTAGACGCCGCCCTCCTCAAGACCAGCCCCGACGGCCGCAGCTACAAGGTGCGCATCGACAGCCTGCGCACCGAGAAGCAGATGAACGCGCTGTTCGAGGACATGATCTCCGAACTGCCCAATGGCAGATCCCTGCTGGGCGGGTACAACCCGGTGCGCACCGGCGGTCCGATGCAGGTCAGCATCGCGTTTGCCGAAGAGCAGGTGCGCGAGAAAGCCTACCCGTATCCGCGCCGCGATTCCGTGCGCAACGAGGTCTTCACCCGCCGTGGCGGGGTGTACTTCGGCGTCGCGATCCTGCTCGACTACCCGGCGCCATACAGCAAGATCCTCTACCGCTTTGCCGACTTCAACGCCGGCCGCTTCAGCAGCCGCAACGCCGCCTTCCAGTCGGCGGTCGCCCGCCTGTCCGGCCAGGCGCTGGCCCTCGATGGCGACCTGCTGCGCTACAAGGATGGCGCGCCCGCCGCCGAACCCAGCGCCACGCTGTCGGCCCTCACCGGCATCAGCACCCGGCTCGGCCTGTCCCGCGACGCCCTGATCCGCGACTTGCGCCTCGAGAAGACCGCCGCCTTCGCCCAGACCGCTCTCCATGCCAGGGTCTTCGCGCTCGCCGATGCCGCCGCCGGTGCGCCCGTACCCCGCGAGGCCCTGCCGCAGATCGACCTGAAGAGCCCCAAGATCCAGCGCAAGCTCACCACCGCGTGGTTCGCCGAGCGCGTGGACGGCCGTCACCGCACCTGTCTCGGACGCGATCGCTCGGCCCTGCCCTAGGCCGGCGGCCCCGCTGATTTCATTGATCCAGGCCAGATTCCAGGCCACTCCCAGGCTATACAATCGAGTACAAATTGCGGCTTCAAGCCGTGGTTTAATGCTGCGCTATAACGATGACCATGGGAGATAAACAGATGACCGTCCAGGCGCAATACGCCGCCAAGCGCGTAACTCCGGCCGAAGCCATCCGCAACGTTCACAACGGCGACACCATCGTCGTGCCGACTGGCGTTGCGGAGCCGCCCGCGCTCCTCACCGCCCTTTCCGAACACCGCCGCGATTTCCGCGACGTGAAGGTGTCGCAGATCCTCGCCGTGCGCAAGTTCGGCTACCTGGATCCCACCACCGCCGATAACGTGCGCCACGTGGCGTACTTCTTCAGCGGCGCGACCCGCCCCGGTTTCAAGGAAGGCGTGGGTGATTTCTACCCGAGCTATTTCTCCGAGATGCCGCAGCTCATCGATCGTGGCCTGATGCCTGCCGAGGTGGTGTTCACCCAGGTGTCGCCGATGGACGAGCACGGTTACTTCTCCCTGGGCCTCGCACCCGACTACACGATGGCGGCCATCCGCAAGGCCCGCGCCGTCATCCTCGAAGTCAACCCGAACGTCCCCTTCGCCTTCGGCAACTGCCACATCCACATCTCCCAGGTCACCGCCCTGGTCGAGAACGATGAGCCGGTGCTCGAAGTGGGCCTGCCCACCATCGGGCCCGTCCAGGAAGCCATCGGCAAGTACGTCGCCGACATGATCGAAGACGGCTCGACCCTGCAGATCGGCTACGGCGGCATTCCCGACGCCGTGGTGATGCAGCTCACCCACAAGCACGATCTGGGCATCCACACCGAGATGGTCGGCGACGGCATCCTCACGCTGCTCGAAGCCGGTGCGGTCACCAACCGCCGCAAGAACTTCATGCCGGGCAAGATGGTCGCCACCTTCGCCCTCGGCTCCAAGAAGCTCTACAAGTTCCTCGACCGCAACCCGATGGTCGAGATGCACCCGGTGGACTTCACCAACGACCCGTACATCGCCGGTCAGAACGACAACCTGATGTGCATCAACGCCACGCTGGAGATCGACTTCCTGGGCCAGTGCGGCTCCGAGAGCCTGGGCCCGCTGCCCTACTCCGGCACCGGCGGCCAGTCGGACTTCGTGCGTTCGGCCAACCGCTCCAAGGGCGGCAAGGCCTTCATCGTGCTGCCCTCCACCGCCAAGGACGGCACGATCTCGCGCATCGTCCCGACCCTCACCCCGGGCACCCACGTGTCGACCAGCAAGAACGACATCAACTACGTGGTCACCGAGTACGGCGTGGCGCAGCTGCGCGGCAAGACCGCCAAGCAGCGTACCAAGGAACTCATCAGCATCGCCCACCCGGATTTCCGCGGGCAGCTGACCGAAACCGCCAAGAAGATGCACCTGCTGTAGATCGCCCGCGGGAGCCTTCGCTGCCGCCCGCGTGGATCAACGCTTCAACAAAAAGCCCCGGTCACCCGGGGCTTTTTGCATCCTGCGTCTGGCCTCGACGATCGGCGCGCTCAGGGAATCTCGGATTCCAGCTGGTAGCCGGCGCCCTCATCGATGCCCAGCACCTTCACCAGATACGGCATCACCTTTTTCAGCACCGGCGGCAGGGTCCACGGCGGATTGACGATGAAGAGCCCGCTGCCGTGCATCCCGAAACCATCTTCGGAAGGCTTCTGTACATCGAGGCTGACGTGCAGCCAGCTGGTGATCGGCAGGCGCTTGAGCTTCTCGGGGAGCTCCCGCGAGGCCATGCTGTGGAGCTTGGGATACCAGATGATGTAGGTGCCGGTCGGGAAGCGGCGCAGGCTCTCCTTCATCATCGTCAGCACGGTGCGGTAGTCGGTCTTCACCTCATACGGCGGGTCGATCAGCACCAGCCCGCGGCGCGACGGCGGCGGCAGGAAGGCGTTGATGCCGGTGAAACCGTCCTGCTCCAGCACCATCGTCTGGTTGCCCGCGTTCTCGAAGGTCTTGGCGAGCAGGCGGCTGTCGGCCGGATGCAGCTCGAACAGGCGCATCTTGTCGTCCGGGCGCATCAGCGGCGCCGCACAGCACGGCGAGCCCGGATACAGGCGCAGCTTGCCGCCGGGGTTGAGGTCACGCACCACGCGCAGGTATTCCTTCAGCTCGGACGGCACGTCCTTGCGGCCCAGCAGGCGGCCGACGCCCTCTTCGTACTCGGCGTTCTTGCGGGCAAAGGCTTCATCCAGCGCATAACAGCCGGCACCCGCGTGGGTGTCGATGTAGAAGTAAGGCTTGTCCTTCTGGTTGAAGTATTCCAGCACCTGGACGAGGACGAAGTGCTTGAGCACGTCGGCGTGATTGCCGGCGTGAAAGGCGTGGCGGTAACTCAGCATGGCGGTTGCACCCGGGCAAGCGGGCGGCAAGGGTCGATAGATCAGGGGCGCGATGCTAACACCTCGGCCGGTGGCACGCCTCCCCGGCGTTCATTCCGGCGCGTCGTACTTCCGGCGCGAACCCCGGAAACGCTCGACCGGATACTTGGCTTCGTTCTTGGCGAGCTTGGTGCGGGTTGCGGCATCCAGGTCGATGCCGGCCCGGTCGGCGATCAGCAGCAGATAGAGCAGCACGTCGGCGCATTCGTCCTCCAGCGCCTCGCGGGCGTGGAGATCTGCCGGGATGGCGGCGATCTCGTCGTCGGTCTTCCACTGGGTCAGCTCCAGCAGCTCGCCGGCCTCGAGGTTGAGCGACACGATGAGGTTACGCAGGGAATGGAACTGGGACCAGTCCCGCGCGTCCCGGAAGGCCTTCACCAGCCCTG
>JAKLLO010000075.1 GCA_023150095.1 Zoogloea sp.
GCCGACGACATGAAGGGCCTCGCCGCCTACTTTGCCGGCCAGAAGCTGAAGCCCGAAGCGGCCAAGAACAAGGCCTCCATCGAACTCGGCCAGCGCCTGTGGCGCGCCGGCGACCTGAAGCGCGGCATCCCCGCCTGTGCCGCCTGTCACGGCCCGGCCGGCGCCGGCCTGCCCGCCCAGTACCCGCGCCTGGCCGGCCAGTTCGCCGACTACACCGAAGCCCAGCTGAAGGCCTTCCGCGCCGGCGAGCGCGCCAACGATCCGGCCAAGATGATGCGCACCATCGCCCTCAAGATGACCGATCCGGAAATCAAGGCCGTCGCCGACTACGCCGCCGGCTTGCGCTGAGTCAAGGCGCTTTCCGGCGCCCGGCAGCTATAAAAAAGGGGTGGTCTCGGCCACCCCTTTTTCCGTTCCAATCCGTGACCGGCACCGTCTCCTGCCCTCACTGTATCCCCGCACTTCTGCCCGACACCACCCATGCGACACCGCAGCAATTCCCGCGCACTCTACGAACTGCTCAGTTCGATGCGCTTCGCGATCAGCCTGCTCACGATCCTCGGGATCGCCTCCATCATCGGGACGGTGCTCAAGCAGAACGAGCCCTACAACAACTACCTCAACCAGTTCGGCCCGTTCTGGTTCCCGATCTTCGAGAAGCTCGGCCTCTACGCGGTCTATAACTCCGTCTGGTTCCTGACCATCCTGGCTTTCCTGGTGATCTCCACCAGCGTCTGCATCGTCCGCCAGACCCGGCCGATGCTGCTCGACATGCGCAGCTTCCGCGAGCACGCCAAGGAAAACTCCCTCGCCCAGTTCCAGCACCACGACCGGGTGCCCTGCGCGCTGCCCACCACCGAGGCCCAGGCCGCCGCCAGCGCCTACCTCACCCGCGCCGGCTTCACCGCCCGCAGCAACACCCGTGGCGACGGCGTGCTCCTCGCCGCCAAACAGGGTAGCTGGTCGCGCATCGGCTACTTCCTGGCCCACGCGGCCATCGTGCTGATCTGCCTCGGCGGCCTGCTGGACGGCAACCTGCCCCTCAAGGCCCAGATGGCGCTGGGCGGCAAGGTGGTCACCAGCGGCAACCAGCTGATCTCCGACATCGGCCCCGAAAGCCGGCTCGGGCTCGACAACTGGAGCTTCCGCGGCAACGTGTTCATCCCCGAAGGCAAGAGCGCCAACGTGGCGGTGCTCAACGTGCAGGACGGCATCCTGTTGCAGGATCTGCCCTTCAGCGTGTCCCTCAAGAAGTTCCACCTGGACCACTACGAGAGCGGGATGCCCAAGCGCTTCGCCAGCGACATCATCATCACCGACAACGCCAGCGGCAAATCCGTCGAGAAGACCATCGAGGTCAACAAGCCCTTCGAGTTCGACGGCGTGATGATGTATCAGGCCAGCTTCGAGGACGGCGGATCGAAGCTCAAGCTCGTCGCCCACGATCTGCGCCCCGCCGCCGGTGCCGATTTTGCGCTGGAAGGCGCCATCGGCGACGCGGTCAAGGTGACCACCGCCGGCCTCGACCACACCCTCGAGCTCGGCAGCTTCCGCGCCTTCAACATCGAGAACATGGCCAGCGACCAGCCCGCCGAGGCCGGCACCATGGCCAACCTCGAGAAGCACCTGGGCAGCGGCGCCAAGTCGCCCACCAAGAAGGACATGCAGAACGTCGGCCCGAGCTTCCAGTACAAGCTGCGGGATTCCGCCGGCCAGGCCCGCGAATACCAGACCTACATGCAGCCGATCCAGCAGGACGGCGCCTGGTACATGCTCTCGGGCATGCGCGACTCGCCCTCCGCCCAGTTCCGATTCATGCGCATCCCGATGGACGCCGACGGCAAGCCGGACAGCTGGTTCATGATCCGCCGCCAGCTGATCGACAAATCCCGCCACGCCGAACTCGCCCGGCGCTTCGCCGCCACCGCTGTCGGCCAGATGGACGCCTCGGTACGCGGCCGGATGGAAGAAACCACCCGCAAGACGCTGGAGCTTTTCGCCATCGGCGGCTTCGAGAGCCTCGGCAAGTTCATCGAGAGCACCATCCCCGACGCCGAGCGCGACAAGGCCGCCGACGTCTTCATCAAGATCCTCGAAGGCGCCACCTGGGAGGCCTGGAAGCTCGCCCGCGCTGACGCCGGGCTGCCCGCCGTGACGATGGACGCCGCCGCGGGCCGGCTGGTGCGCGACACCCTCAACGCCACCAGCGACAGCCTGCACTACGGCGCGCCGGTGTTCTTCCAGCTGGCAGGTTTCGACGAAGTGCGCGCCACCGTGCTGCAGGTCACCCGTTCGCCGGGCAAGCCGATCGTCTACTTCGGCTCGCTGCTGCTGGTGCTTGGCGTGTTCGCGATGCTCTACATCCGCGAACGTCGGCTCTTCGTGCTGATCAAAGACTCGGGTGAGGCGCTGGTCGCCCTCAGCTCCAACCGCAAGTCGATGGATGTGGAAGAATCCTTCCGGCGCCATCGGGACGGCCTCGCCGCCGCCCTCAAACCTGCAACACCGGCCTGACCGGCCCCAAATCGTTCCCAAGAGGCCCATTCATGGACATTGCCCACACCGACAACAGCGCCCTGCTCCGCCGCGTGAGCCCCGGCGACTGGCTGTTCGCCCTCGCCCTGGCGGGCGGCGCGGCCTTTGCGCTGCGCCAGTACGGCGGCTTCATGGACATCTACGAAAAGCTCATCCTGGTGCTCACCGTTCCGGCGATCGCCGCCATCGGCTGGGCCTGGAAGCCCTTCCGGCTCTTCCTGGCGGTGTCGACGGCGCTGGCGCTGGTCAGCATCAGCCTGTATCAGGGCGATCTCGCCCGGGCCGAGAAGGTGTTCTTCCTCAAGTACCTCATCTCCAGCCAGACGGCGATCATGTGGATGAGCGCGCTGGTCTTCATCGCCACCGGCGCGTACTGGCTGGGCCTGCTGGCCCGCTCCGACTTCGCCGAGAAGACCGGCTCCGCCCTCACCTGGAGCGCAGCCGCGATGGGCACTACCGGCCTCTTCGTGCGCTGGTACGAGAGCTACCTGATCGGCACCGACGTGGGCCACATCCCCATCAGCAACCTCTACGAAGTCTTCGTGCTGTTCTCGCTGATCACCGCCCTGCTCTACCTGTACTACGAAGGCCGCTACGCCACCCGGCGGATGGGCGCCTTCGTGCTGCTGGTGATCTCGGCCGCGGTGGCGTTTTTGCTGTGGTACACCTTCTCCCGCGAGGCCCAGGAGATCCAGCCGCTGATCCCGGCGCTGCAGAGCTACTGGATGAAGGTGCACGTGCCCGCCAACTTCATCGGCTACGGCGCCTTCGCGCTGGCGGCGATGATCGGCGTGGCCGACCTGCTGGTGCGCAAGGGCATCCTTGCCAGCCGCCTGCCTGCTCCCGAAGTGCTCGACGATGTGATGTACAAGGCCATCGCCATCGGCTTTGCCTTCTTCACCATCGCCACCATCCTGGGCGCCCTGTGGGCCGCCGAAGCCTGGGGCACCTACTGGCAGTGGGACCCGAAGGAAACCTGGGCCTTCATCGTGTGGCTCAACTACGCCGCCTGGCTGCACGTGCGGCTCACCAAGGGCTTGCGCGGTGCGATGCTGGCCTGGTGGGCGGTGATCGGCCTGGTCGTCACCGCCTTCGCCTTCGTCGGCGTCAATATGTTCCTGTCAGGCCTGCATTCCTACGGCTCGCTCTGATCTGCGCGGCGCGGCCTGCCGCCTTCGAGCCGGGTGATCTCGGCCTCACTGAAGCCCGCCTTCCGGCGGGCTTCAACATTCAGGGGCTTGGGCGGCCAGGGCGCATCGAAGTCAGCCATCAGCGCGAGGTAAGTCGGCTCGGGGTCGAGCCCGCGCTCGGCGCAGAAGTGGCGGAACCACCGGTCGCCCAGCGCCACATGGCCGATCTCGTCGCGCAGGATGATGTCCAGCACACCAATGGTCGCCTCGTCGCCGATGCGCCTGAGCCCGGCCACGATCGGCGGCGTGGCATCCAGCCCGCGCGCCTCCAGCACCCGCGGGACCAACGCCATTCGGGCGAGCGGGTCGTCGGCGGTCTTCACGGCCATGTCCCACAGCCCGCGATGGGCGGGAAAATCCCCGTAGGCGTGGCTCAGGGCGGCCAGCCGCTCGCACACCAGCCCGAAGTGATAGGCCTCTTCTGCCGCCACCTGCAGCCAGCCACCGTAAAAATCCGCCGGCAGATCGCGGAAGCGATAGACGCAATCCAGCGCCAGATTGATGGCGTTGAATTCGATGTGGGCAATGGCGTGCAGCAGCGCCGCGTGGCCTTCCGGCGTATTGGGCTTGCGGCGGGGCACCGAGGTGTGGGCGATGAGTTCAGGCCGCTCGGGGCGGCCGGGGTCGTCTACCGGCTGCACGGGTTCGGGGCTGGCCGGCGGCACACCGATCCGGCCGGCGCGCCAGTCATCGTGCAGGCGCTGGGTGAGCGCCGACTTTTCATCCGGCGCGGGACTCATCAGGGCCTGCCAGGCCCGGGCGTGAAGGTCGTCTTGCGTCATGGGGCGCGATGGTAGCGCGAAGCGCCCAGACAAAAAAATGGCCGCATCCCGGAGGATGCGGCCAAATACCCTTGAACCCTATGTTTGCGAGAGGCCGCTCAGGCAGCGGCCTTGCGCTTTGCCGCGCTGCGCGCCTTGGGCGCCGGCACGGCCACTTCCTTGATGGCCAGCAGATTGGCTTCGGCGATGTCACCGAGCTGGTCTGCCACCTTGGTGAACGATTCAAACGCCGCGTTCTGAGTGTCGAGGCCCTTGCGGATGGCCTGGAACAGCGGCGCAAAGCCTTCCGGCGCGCCCTCGGCCAGGCGGTCCAGGTTGCCCTGGATCTGGCGGGTGGCGTCGGCGGTGGATTGCTTGACGGCGTCGGCGAGGATCTCGCGGGTTTCCATCAGCACCGCGTACTGCTGGCGGGCGGTGTCGGCAGCGCGGTCGAAATTCGGCTGCAGGTAGGTGGCCTGCCAGCTGGCGAGCCCTTCCGGATCCTTCACGGCGAGCAGGGCCTGCGTGGCCGCAATGGCCTCGCGGGACGACTCGAGGCCGGTGTCGACCTGCAGGCGGGTGATCTTCTCGACCTGAGCAGCCAGGGTCTGGCCCAGCTCGATCAGGTTATCCAGCGTGGCGTCCTGAAACGGACCGAATTGCATCGACATAGATTCTCCTTCATTGATCGGGGCACCGGTCTGCATCGGGACGGAAGTCTCCTCCACCCGTCATTTTTTGTGCAATGCAGCGTCAGCCATTGGGACGGATTCTGCCAAATAAGGTGTTTCCACCAAATCCGGCGTTTCCCCTTCGTGCATCCGGGAAAACCCTGATGCGCCCCCACCCGGAGGTTCAGCTGTCGTCCCGTTCCGTACGCACCACCACGCGCACCAGCGCGGCCAAGGAGTCGGCCTCCAGCTTTTCCATCACCCGGGCCCGGTGCTGTTCGACGGTCTTCATGCTGATGCCGAGGTCTTCGGCGATCTGCTTGTTGAGCCGACCGGCGACCATCCCCTCCATCACGTCGCGCTCGCGCAGGGTGAGGGTGTCGAGGCGCCGCTGGATGTCGGCCCGCCTGGCCTCCATGCGTCGTCGGTGGGCCGCCACCTGCACCGCCTCCTGGACGCGGTCGAGGAGCACCTGCTCGTTGAAGGGCTTCTGGAGGAAGTCGAAGGCGCCGTCGCGCATCGCCCGCGCCACCATCGGCACGTCGCCGTGCCCGGACACGAAGATGATCGGCGCCGTGTGGGCCAGGCGGATCAGGCGTTCCTGCAGGCCGACGCCCGAGAGCCCGGGCATGCGCACGTCCAGGACGAGGCAGTGGGCTCTTGCCAGCACTTCGGAGTCTTCGAGTACATCCAGTGCGCTGGCGAAACTGCGCACCGGCAAACCAAGGGTTTCGATCAAAAGGCCGATGGAGAGTCTGACGGCATCATCGTCATCCACCACGCACACGAGCGGCGCGTCCATGATTTGTCTCCTGCCAGGTGTCTCATTATTCTTGTTTGGTGACGCTTCTTTTTTTGTGCCCGCTCAGGCGGCGGGCATCGACGGCAAGGCAAAGCAGAAGGTCGTACCCTGCGCATCACTGGATTCGACCCACATTCGTCCGCCGTGGTTCTCGATGATCGTGCGACAGATCGCCAGCCCCAGCCCGACTCCGTCCGGCTTGGTCGTGGCGAAAGGGGCGAAAGGGTCCTGCCGTACTGATTCGGCGAGCCCCTCGCCGCAATCGATCACCGCCACCTCGACCATCCCATCGTGGTCGACCTGCGTGCGAATCACAAGGTCCCGCGACCAGGGCACGGCGCTCATGGCGTCGATGGCGTTCTTGACGAGGTTGCTCAGCACCTGTTCGAGCTGCACCTGATCGCCATTCACCAGCGGCAGCGGCTCGGCCAGCTGGAGCAGAAGCTGCACGGCGTGGGCCCGGGCCTCGAACTCGGCAAAGCGGACGACGCTCTGCACCACCTTGTTCATCGCCACCGGCGCCGATTTGAGCCCGCCCCGGCGCACGAAGCTGCGCACCCGATGGACGATGTCGCCCGCCCGCAGGGCCTGCTCGGAGATCATCTTGAGGGGTTCGGCGATGCGGTTGCCGGCCGGGCCCAGCTCCTCGAGACGGCGCAGGGCCACGCCGGAGAAATTGCGCAGGGCGGTGAGCGGCTGGTTGAGTTCGTGGGACAGCACCGAGGCCATCTCGCCCAGGTGGATGAGGTGCGCGGCGCGGGCCAGCTCGCGCTCCTGGCGCTTCTCGCGGGCAATGCTGAGGTAGTGGTCGTGCACGTCGCGCACGGTGCCGATCATCCGCGACGGCCGGCCGAGGGCGTCACGCTCCATGACCTTGCCGCGCAGGGCCACCCAGCGGTAGGTGCCGTCATTCACCTGCAGGCGGAACTCCACCTCGGTCATCGCCCGCCCGCCCGACAGGTGGGCGTTGAAGGCGGCCATCGCCTTGCGCAGGTCGTCCGGATGGATGCGTTCGGGCCAGATGTCGTTGCCCCGCAGCGCGGCGCCGTCCGGCCATCCGGTGATGGCGCGGAAGGACGGGCTGATGTTGATCACCCCGGTCTCGAGGGTCCAGTCCCACAGGGCGTCGCCGTGGCCTTCGAGAGCAAACTGCCACAGGCGCTCGGAGGCCTGGATGGTTTCACGCTGCTCCCGATCCGTCGTGATGTCGCGCAGCAGACAGGCGAAGCGCAGCGCCACACCACCCGCATCCCGCGCCACCGCCCCGCCGCGGGCGGAGAACCAGCGGTAGCGCCCACCCGGGCCGCGCAGACGGAACTCGGTATCGAAAGGCTGCGCGCCAGGCCCGATGCTGCGCTCCAGACTGGCCAGCACGGCATCGCGATCGTCCGGATGAAGATGGCTGCGCCAGTCGATGGCGCCCGTCGGCTCGGGCAGGCCGAGGAGTGCGCCAAGCCTGGCCGACGAGAAGATGCGGCCGTCTGCGGGAGACCAGTCCCACAGGGCGTCGCCCGAAGCCTCGACGGCCAGCCGCCAGCGATCGTCGTCGGACTTCATCGGCTTCACCTCCCACGGCCGCGTGTCGGCGGCAAACAGGATTCGCCGGCCCCGGACGGAGCCGGCCGGCGATCAGCGCAGGCCGCCGCCGGGCATCAGGCCCTTCATGGCCCGCATCATCTTCTGCATGCCGCCCTTGGAGAACTGCTTCATCATCTTCTGGGTCTGCTCGAACTGGCTGAGGAGGCGATTGACCTCCTGCACCGTCACGCCCGCGCCGGCAGCGATGCGGCGCTTGCGGGAGGCCTTGAGGAGCTCGGGCTTGGCGCGCTCGATCGGGGTCATCGAGTTGATGATGCCCTCGATGCGGCGCACCGCCTTGTCCTCGACACCGCCCTGGAGCTGGCCCGCGGCCTGGGCAAACTGGGCCGGCAGCTTGTCGAGCAGGCTGGTGAGGCCGCCCATCTTCTTCATCTGGCCAAGCTGGTCCTTGAAGTCGTTGAGGTCGAAGCCCTTGCCGCTCTTGAGCTTCTGGGCAAACTCCTTGGCCTTCTCCTCATCCACGCCGCGGCGGGCGTCCTCGACCAGCGACAGGATGTCGCCCATGCCGAGGATCCGGCTGGCCATCCGTTCGGGGTGGAACTCCTCGAGCCCGGTCAGCTTCTCGCCGACGCCGGCAAACTTGAGCGGCTTGCCGGTCACGTGGCGCACCGACAGCGCCGCACCGCCGCGGGCATCGCCGTCGAGCTTGGTGAGCACCACACCGGTGAGCGGCAGCGCGTCGTTGAAGGCGCGGGCGGTGTTCACCGCATCCTGGCCGAGCATCGCATCGACGACGAACAGGGTTTCGATCGGCTTGACCGTGGCGTGGAGAGCCTGGATCTCCTCCATCATCACCTGGTCGATGGCGAGCCGGCCGGCGGTATCGACGAGCAGCACGTCGAAGTAGTGACGGCGGGCGTAATCGACGGCGGCCAGGGCGATGTCCACCGGCTTCTGGTCGGGCGTGGAGGGGAAGAACTCGATGCCCGCCTGCTGGGCCACCGTCTGCAGCTGGGCGATGGCCGCCGGGCGGTAGATGTCGGTGGAGACCGTGAGCACCTTCTTCTTCATCCGCTCGGTGAGCATCTTGCCGAGCTTGCCGGTGGTGGTGGTCTTGCCCGCGCCCTGCAGGCCGGCCATCAGGATGATCGCCGGTGGCTGGGTGGCCAGGTTGAGCCCGGTGTGGGCGCCGCCCATCAGGTCGGTGAGTTCGCGGTGCACCACGCCCACCAGCGCCTGGCCGGGGGTGAGGGAGCTGATCACCTCGGTGCCGACGGCCTTTTCCTTCACCCGGGCGATGAAATCCTTCACCACCGGCAAGGCCACGTCGGCCTCCAGCAGCGCCATGCGCACCTCGCGCAGGGCGTCCTGGATGTTGTCGTCGGTCAGACGAGCCTGGCCGCGAAGGGTTTTTACGACTTTCGCAAGTCGCGTCGTGAGGTTATCCAGCATGATGGTTTGTAGCCGAGGGCTTGGGGTAAACTTCGAAGATGCCCGCGATTCTACTTCATCTCCTCCCCGCCTCCCTGTACGCGCTGCTTGGCGTGCATTTCTGGCACACCCGCTGGATCGCGCCGACCTCCGCCCCGCGCCAGGGCCTGCAACCCAAGGAGCGCGCGCTGATGCTCGTGGCCCTCGTCGCCCACGGCTTTGCGCTCAACAGCACCTTCTTCTCGGCAGAGGGCATCCACTTCGGCTTCAGCCTCGCCCTGTCGCTCATGCTGTGGCTGGCGATCCTGTTCTACTGGATCGAGAGCCTCTACGCCCGGCTCGAAGGCCTGCAGACCCTCGGCATGCCCGTCGCCGCCGTGTGTTCGCTGCTGCCCGCCGTCTTTCCCGGCGCCCATGTGCTCGAAAACGCCGGCTCGCCGCTATTCCGCGCCCACTTCGTGGTGGCGATGCTGGCCTACAGCCTGTTCACCCTGGCCGCCCTTCACGCCATGCTGATGGCCGTCGCCGAACGCCGGCTGCATGGCGCCCACCTCACCCGCGCCTTCGCCGCCCTGCCGCCGCTGCTGACGATGGAAACCCTGCTGTTCCGCCTGATCGGCATCGCCTTCGTGCTGCTCACTCTCACCGTGGGCTCCGGCGTGCTGTTCTCCGAGGCGCTGTTCGGCAAAGCCTTCCGGCTCGATCACAAAACCGTCTTCGCGATCATCTCGTGGCTGATCTTCGGCAGCCTGCTGGTCGGCCGGCACTTCCAGGGCTGGCGCGGCAAGAAGGCGCAATACTGGACGCTCGCCGGCTTCATCGCGCTGATGCTCGCCTACGTGGGCAGCCGCTTCGTGGCCGAGGTGCTGCTGGGCCGCGCGGCTTGACAAGGCCCGACCCGGCCTGAATACTCGGCCCGGTTCCCCAACCGAACCCGCTCCGCTTGGACGCCATTCCCCTTTCGGCCCAGTCGGCGATCCTCGTCGCGCTGCTGGCGCTTTCCGGTTTCTTCTCGATGGCCGAAACCGCCATGATGGCGGCCAACCGCTATCGCCTGCGCTCCGCCGCCAATCAGGGCTCCCGCGGCGCCCGCCTGGCCCTCGATCTGCTCGATCAGACCGACAAGCTGCTGGGCATCATCCTGCTCTTCAACAACCTCGTGAATGCCGCCTCGGCCACCCTGGTCAGCGTCATCACGATCCAGCTCTTCGGCAGCGAGGAATGGGTGCTGGGTGTAAGCACCCTGGCAGTCACCTTCCTGATCCTGGTCTTCGCCGAGATCACCCCCAAGGTGATCGGCGCCAACCACGCCAACCGGCTCGCCTGCTTCGTGAGCTATCCCTTGTCGGGCCTGCTCAAGAGCCTTTATTTCGTGGTGTGGTTCGTCAATCTGTTCGTCGCCGGGCTGTTGCGTCTACTCCGCCTCTCGCCGAACGCGAGCCAGGACGCCCACAGCCTGTCCACCGAAGAGCTGCGCATGATGGTGCTCGAATCCGGCGCCTTCATCCCGCCCAAGCACCGCAGCATCCTGGTCAACCTCTTCGAGCTCGAGGACATCACCGTCGAGGACGTAATGATGCCCCGCAGCCAGATCGAGGCGGTCAACATCGCCGAACCCATCGACGTCATCCAGGGCCACCTCGCCACCTGCTATCACACCCGCCTGCCGGTGTTCGACGGCGAGATGAACGCGGTGATCGGCATCCTCCACGTCCGCCGCATCCTCGGCCAGACCCTCGACCACAGCCTGTCCGCCGCCGACATCCGCGGCATGCTGTCGAAGCCGTATTTCATCCCGGCCAGCACGCCGGTGTATTCCCAGCTGCAGTTCTTCCAGGAGAACCGCGAGCGCCTCGGGCTGGTGGTGGATGAATACGGCGAGCTCCTCGGCCTCGTCACCCTCGAAGACATCATCGAGGAGCTGATCGGCAAATTCACCACCAGCGCACCGGATGCCGCCGACAAGCTCACCTGGCGCGAGGACGGCAGCGTGATCGTCGATGGCAGCCAGCACCTGCGCAACCTCAACCGCCGGCTGGGTCTCAATCTGCCGGTCGATGGACCCAAGACGCTGAACGGGCTCCTGCTCGAACATCTGCAGGACATTCCCGAGGCCGGCGTGTCGGTCAAGATCGCCGGCATTCCGATCGAGGTGGTCCAGGCGGAAGACCGTCGCATCAAGAACGTGCGAATATTCCGCTCTGCTGTGAAAAAGTCGCCATAAAGCGTGTCGCGGCTTTACAAGCCCTCGCCCTGACGGCATGATCCGGGCACGTTCAAGGCCGATCACCCTCACAGACGCTCCGGCATGTCAGCCACTCCCCAAGCCGCTCTGAGCGGCCTCGCCCGTGCTCTCGTACAACACGGCCGGCTTCTCGAAGCCGAGGCGCTGCAGTGCACGTCCGGATCGGGCAACCCCAATGATTTCGTCCTCGAAGTCATCAACCGGGGGCTGATGAGCGCCAACGACGTGGCGCGTTTCGCGGCCGACACCTTCGGCACCCCGGCGCTCGATCTCGCCGCCTTCGAACAGTCCCACCTGGCGATCGACGCCATCGACCGCAAGCTGATGCTCAAGCATCAGGTCGTCGCCCTCGGGCGCCGCGGCAACCGCCTCGCCCTGGCCCTGGCCGATCCGTCCAACCTGCGCATCCTCGACGAAATCCGCTTCCAGACCGGTCTTGCCGTCGACCCGGTGGTGGTCGAGGCACCCAAACTCATCGCCCTCGTCGAGCGCCTGTCCGAATCCACCTCGGCCACGTTGAAGGATCTCACCGGCGAAGAGTTCGACATGGACCTGCTGGGCCAGGACGGCCTGGCAGATGCGCCGGTGATCGAGGAGAGCGCCTCCGAGGTGGACGACGCGCCGGTGGTGCGCTTCATCCAGAAGCTGCTGATCGACGCCATCAACGAAGGCGCCTCGGACGTCCACTTCGAGCCCTACGAAAAGTACTACCGCATCCGCTTCCGCACCGACGGCATCCTGCGCGAGATCGCCCAGCCGCCGCTGGTCCTGAAGGAGAAGATCGCCGCCCGGATCAAGGTCATCTCGCGGCTCGACATCTCCGAAAAGCGCGTCCCCCAGGACGGCCGGATGAAGCTGGTGCTGTCCAAGAACAAGTCGATCGACTTCCGGGTCTCGACCCTGCCCACCCTGCACGGCGAAAAGATCGTGATGCGGATCCTCGATCCGACCTCCGCGATGCTGGGCGTCGACGCCCTCGGCTACGAGCCCGACCAGAAGGCGGCGCTACTCGACGCGGTGTCCCGCCCCTACGGCATGGTGCTCGTCACCGGCCCGACCGGTAGCGGCAAGACGGTGTCGCTCTACACCTGCCTCAACATCCTCAACAAGCCCGGCGTCAACATCAGCACCGCCGAAGACCCGGCCGAAATCAACCTGCCGGGCGTCAATCAGGTCAACGTCAACGAAAAAGCCGGCCTCACCTTCGCATCCGCCCTGCGCGCCTTCCTGCGCCAGGATCCGGACGTGATCATGGTCGGCGAAATCCGCGACCTCGAAACCGCCGAGATCTCGGTCAAGGCGGCCCAGACCGGCCACCTCGTGCTGTCCACCCTCCACACCAACGATGCCCCGTCGACCCTCGAACGCCTAAAGAATATGGGCGTCGCGCCGTTCAATATCGCATCGTCGGTGATCATGATCACGGCGCAGCGCCTTGCCCGCCGGCTGTGCTCCTGCAAGCAGCCGGTCGACATCCCGATCGAAGCCCTGATTTCAGCCGGTTTTGCGGAAGAAGACATCGACGGCACGTGGCAGCCTTACGGCCCCAAGGGCTGCGAGCGCTGCAAGGGCTCGGGCTACAAGGGGCGGGTGGGCATTTACCAGGTGATGCCGATCTCGGAAGAGATCGCACGTATAATCATGACGAACGGCAACTCGATGGACATCGCTGCCCAGGCCCAGATCGAGGGCGTCCGGGATCTGCGCCAGTCCGGACTGCTGAAAGTGAAGCAAGGGGTCACGTCGCTGACCGAAGTCCTCGCTTGCACGAACGAGTGATCGCTGCTTCACGCGGAAATATTTGATGGCCACAGCTCCCAAGAAGACCCCTGCCCGCAACACGAACGTCGCCCGCGAACACCTGTTCGTCTGGGAAGGCAAGGACAAGACCGGCAAGATCATCCGTGGCGAAATGCGCGCCACGACCGAAACCGTCGTCCAGACCGTTCTGCGCCGCCAGGGCATCCTCACCCAGAAGATCCGCAAGCAGGCCTTTGCACGCGGCCGCGCCATCACCGACAAGGACATCGCGCTGTTCACCCGCCAGCTCGCCACGATGATGCGTTCCGGCGTGCCGCTGCTGCAGTCCTTCGACATCGCCATCAAGGGCTGCGGCAACCCGTCCCTGGCCCGCCTGCTCAACGACGTCCGCGCCAACGTGGAAACCGGCAGCAGCCTGTCCCAGGCCTTCCGCCGCCACCCGGCCCACTTCGACGCCTTGTTCTGCAACCTGGTCGCCGCTGGCGAACAGGCTGGCATCCTCGACTCCCTGCTCGACCGCCTCGCCACTTACAAGGAAAAGATTCTTGCCATCAAGAGCAAGATCAAGTCGGCGATGTTCTACCCGGTGGCCGTGGTCGTCGTGGCCGCGCTGGTCGTGTCGGTGATGATGCTGTTCGTCGTGCCCGAATTCAAGAAGGTGTTCTCCAGCTTCGGCGCCGATCTGCCGGCGCCCACGATGATGGTCATCGCCATCTCCGACTTCTTCGTGTCGTACTGGTATATCGTTTTTGGCATCATCGTGGGCGCAGTCATCGGAATTTCGTATATGTACAAGCACTCGGTGCCCATGCAGATTGCGGTCGATCGCATCGTGCTGCAGCTCCCGGTGATCGGCGAAGTGGTTCGCAAGGCTACCATTGCGCGCTGGACGCGCACGCTCGCCACGATGTTCGCCGCCGGCGTTCCCCTTGTCGAAGCGCTCGATTCCGTCGGCGGCGCCTCGGGCAACGTGGTTTACCGGCAGGCCACCAAGCAGATCCAGTCCGACGTCAGCACCGGCACCAGTCTCACGGTCGCCATGCAGAACGCGCTGGTTTTCCCGACCATGGTCGTCCAGATGGTGTCCATCGGCGAAGAATCCGGTCAGCTCGATTCCATGCTGAGCAAGGTCGCCGACTTCTTCGAACGCGAGGTGGATGATGCCGTCGCCGGCCTCAGCCAGCTGCTGGAGCCGATCATCATGGTGTTCCTTGGCGTCGTGATCGGCGGCCTGGTGGTGGCCATGTACCTCCCGATCTTCAAGATCGGTGCCGTGGTCTCCTGAAGCCGGCCTCGTCATGGAAGTCTTTGCGGACCCTCTGGTCTTCACGGCCAACTGCACGCTGCTCGGCCTGTTCGTCGGCAGCTTCCTGAACGTCGTCATCCACCGGCTTCCGGTCATGATGGAACGGGAGTGGCAGGCCGAGGCGGCCAGCCTGAGGGGCGAATCCGCCAACGAGCAGCCCCGCTTCAACCTCGCCACCCCACGCTCCCGCTGCCCGCACTGCGGCCACGGCATCAGTGCGGTCGAGAACATTCCGGTGGTGAGCTACGTGGTGCTGCGGGGGCAATGCCGCCACTGCAGCGGGCCGATCAGCCCGCGCTACCCGCTCATCGAGCTGTTCTGCGCCGTGGCCTCGGGCTTCGCGGCCCATCATTTCGGCTTCGGGCTGCAGGCTGCCGGCGCGCTGGTCTTCGTGTGGGCCATGATCGCCCTCAGCTTCATCGATCTCGACACCCAGCTCCTGCCCGACAGCATCACCCTGCCGCTGCTGTGGCTGGGCCTGCTCCTCAACATCGGCGGCACCTTCACCGACCTGCAGAGCGCGGTGGTCGGTGCCACGGCCGGCTATCTTTCCCTCTGGACGGTGTTCTGGCTGTTCAAGCTCGTCACCGGCAAGGAAGGCATGGGCTACGGGGATTTCAAGCTCCTCGCCGCCATCGGTGCGTGGCTGGGCTGGCAGATACTGCCCCTCACCATCCTGCTGTCGTCGGTGGTCGGCGCGGTTGTCGGCGTCGGCCTGATCGTCCTGCGCCAGCACGGCCGCGAGATTCCCATCCCCTTCGGGCCTTACCTGGCGGCGGCCGGTCTGCTGGCCCTCTTCTGGGGCGCTGCGCTCACGAGCGCCTACCTCGGAATGCTCTGAGTCCAGCACCAGCGCTTGAAACACGCGGATTCGCCCCCATTTGCGCGATAGCGGGCTTGTTTCGCCCGATGTTGCGATGCGCTAAACTTCGTCCCAATCGACTTTCCGGAGCTCGTCATGCCCATCTACGAGTATCGCTGCAGCGCCTGCGGCCATCAAAAAGATCACCTTCAGAAAATGAGCGATGCCCCGCTCACCGTCTGCCCCGCCTGTGGGGCCGAAGCCTACGCCAAGCAGATCTCTGCAGCCGGCTTCCAGCTCAAGGGCAACGGCTGGTACGCCACCGACTTCAAGGGCGGCTCTGGCGCCAGCCCCAAGACGGAAGCGGCCAAGTCCGAATCTCCCGCTCCAACACCCTGCGGCGGCAGTTGCGCGTGCCACTGATCCCCACGCGCCCGACCACCGCTGAATGAAAAAATACTTCGTAACCGGCCTGCTGATCTGGATTCCACTCGTCATCACCTTCGTGGTGCTGGCGTGGATCATCACGACCCTCGACCAGATCCTGCTGCTGGTTCCGCCCACCTTCCGGCCGGACGCCCTCCTGGGCTTCCACGTGCCGGGGATCGGGGTGGTCGTCTCGCTGGTCGTGATCGTCGCCACCGGCCTGGCCGCGGCCAACTTCGTCGGCCAGCGCATGGTGCGCTTCTGGGAGAGCCTGCTGTCGCGCATCCCGGTGGTCAAGTCGATCTACTACAGCGTCAAGCAGGTGTCCGACACCCTGCTGTCGAGCAACGGCCAGGCCTTCCGCAAGGCGCTGCTCATCCAGTACCCCCGCGAGGGCATGTGGACCATCGGCTTCCAGACTGGCTCGCCCGGCGGCGATGCGGCGCATCACCTGGGCAACGAATTCGTCAGCGTTTACGTGCCCACCACGCCCAACCCGACCTCCGGCTTCTTCCTCATGCTGCCCCGCAAGGATGCCATCGAGCTCGACATGAGCGTCGATGAAGCCCTCAAGTACATCATCTCGATGGGCGTGGTCTCACCGCCCCCGTCCAGCCGCCCCCCGGCACTCAAGCCGGCCGGCGCCCTTCTGAATCAATAACGCGTCTGCCCGGCAGGCGCGTTCCGTTTTCCCAGGAAATAAAGACCCCATCATGCGAACTCAATACTGCGGCCTCGTATCGACCGCCTACCTCGACCAGATCGTCACCCTCTGTGGCTGGGTTCACCGCCGGCGCGACCACGGCGGCGTGATCTTCATCGACCTGCGTGACCGCGAAGGTCTCGTCCAGGTGGTGTGCGATCCGGACCGTGCCGACATGTTCCAGGTGGCCGAATCGGTCCGCAACGAGTTCGTCCTGAAGATCACCGGCAAGGTGCGTCGCCGCCCGGCCGGCACCGAGAACACCAACCTCGTCTCCGGCGAGATCGAGGTGCTGTGCCACGAGATCGAGGTGCTCAACACCTCCTCCACGCCCCCGTTCCAGCTCGACGAGGAAAACCTCTCCGAGACCACCCGCCTGACCCACCGGGTCATCGACCTGCGTCGTCCGCAGATGCAGAAGAACATGATCCTGCGCTACCGCACGGCCATGGCCTTTCGCCGCTTCCTCGACGCCCAGGGCTTCATCGACATCGAGACCCCGATGCTCACCAAGAGCACCCCGGAAGGCGCCCGCGACTACCTGGTGCCGTCCCGCGTGCATGACGGCCAGTTCTTCGCCCTGCCCCAGTCGCCCCAGCTCTTCAAGCAGATGCTGATGGTGGCCGGCTACGACCGTTACTACCAGATCGTCAAATGCTTCCGCGACGAAGACCTGCGCGCCGACCGCCAGCCGGAATTCACCCAGGTCGATATCGAAACCTCTTTCCTGACCGAAGACCAGATCACGGCCATGATGGAGGAGATGATCCGCACGATCTTCAAGGAAGTGCTGTCCGTCGAGCTGCCCAACCCCTTCCCGCGCATGAGCTACGGCGAGGCCATGGACCGCTTCGGCTCCGACAAGCCCGACCTGCGTGTCACCCTCGAACTCACCGACGTCACCGACGCGGTCAAGGACGTGGCCTTCAAGGTCTTCAGCGGCCCCGCCACTTCCGGCGGCCGGGTGGCCGCGATGCGTGTCCCGGGTGGAGCCACCTTGTCCCGCGGCGAGATCGACGAATACACCAAGTTCGTGGGTATCTACGGCGCCCGGGGCCTGGCCTACATCAAGGTCAACGACGTCACCCAGGTCAACGAGACCGGTCTGCAGTCGCCCATCGTCAAGAACCTCAACGAAGCCGCCCTCTCCACCATCCTCGAGCGCACCGGCGCCCAGTCGGGCGACCTGATCTTCTTTGGTGCCGACAAGACCAAGGTGGTCAATGACGCCCTCGGTGCCCTGCGCATCAAGCTCGGCCACGAGAAGGGCTTCGTCAACGGCAAGGCCTGGGAACCCCTGTGGGTCGTGGACTTCCCGATGTTCGAATACGACGAGGAAGACAAACGCTGGACGGCCTGTCACCACCCCTTCACCAGCCCCAAGGACGAGCACCTGGAGCTGCTCACCAGCGACCCCGGCAAGTGCCTGGCCAAGGCCTACGACCTGGCCCTCAACGGCTGGGAAATCGGCGGCGGCTCGGTGCGTATCCACCGTGCCGAGGTCCAGGAGAAGGTCTTCACGGCCCTCAACATCGGTCCGGACGAACAGCGTGCCAAGTTCGGCTTCCTGCTCGACGCCCTCCGCTACGGTGCGCCCCCCCACGGTGGCCTGGCCTTTGGTCTCGACCGCATCGTCACCATGATGACCGGCGCCGAGTCCATCCGTGACGTGATCGCCTTCCCCAAGACCCAGCGCGCCCAGTGCCTGCTCACCGACGCCCCGTCGCCGGTGGATGAAAAGCAGCTCCGTGAGCTGCACATCCGTCTGCGTCAGAAGGCAACGGAGACCCCGGCCGGCTGACCCTCCCGGATCTGCGCACCCAGGGCGAACGGCCAGGCCGTTCGCCCTTTTTCTTTTACGCCGCCCCTCAAGATTGCCGCCACCGCGCCGTTTGCCTGAGTGTTCCCGTGCTTACTCGCCCCGCTACCCGTGATTGATCTCGACACCACCTCCGCCCTCATCGTCGAAGCCAATCCGTCGATGCGGACGCAGCTTCGCAACATGCTCAACATGAGCGGGATCAGCAAGGTCCAGTTTGCCGTGACCGCCGGCGTGGCGGTCCGCAAGCTGCGCGACAACCGCTTCGACCTGATCCTCTGCGAGTACCACATCGGCGACGGCCAGGACGGCCAGCACCTTCTTGAAGATCTGCGCCACAACAGCATCATTCCCCTGGCAACCCTGTTCATCATGGTCACCGGCGAACGCCAGTACGAACGTGTCGTCAGTGCCGCCGAACTGGCCCCCAATGACTACATCCTCAAGCCCTTCGCTGCCGATACCCTGCACGATCGCATCGAGCGCGCCCTCGACAAGCGTGAAGCCTTTCTCCCCATCTATCGCCTGATCGAACTGGGCAATGTTCCCGACGCCATTGCCAGCTGCAGCAAGGCCCAGGAGGCCCACCCCCAGTGGGCCACCGATTTCATGCGCCTGCGCGCCGAGCTGCACATCGCCAGCGGCAATGCCGACGAAGCCCTCCATCTCTACGAGAAGATTCTCGAAAGCCGCAGCATTCCCTGGGCCCGCCTGGGCCTGGCCAAGGCCCTGTTCATGCAGAGACGCTACGCCGAAGCAGAGGAAACCCTGCAGTCCCTGGTGAATGAGAACGAGCTCTTCGTGGACGCCTACGACTGGCTGTCGCGCACCCGCGAAGCCGCCGGAGAGCTCGAATCCGCGCGCAGCATCCTGCTCAACGCAACCATCCTCTCCCCCCACCGGGTCGGACGACTGCGCCGGCTGGGCGAGCTGTCCATCGAGACCGGCGATCACGAAGGCGCCGAAAAAGTCCTTTCCGAGGTGGTGCGCAAAGGCAAATACTCCGACTTTCGTGACCCTGAAGACCACGTGCGCCTGCTCCAGGCCCAGCTCGGCAAAGGGGACACGACGCAGGCCGAGGCCACCATCCGTGACCTGGAACGCTCCATGGCCGGCCTCGCCAAGACCCGCTCATGCACCAACCTGTCGAGCGCCCTGCTGCACGTCAAGAAGGGCGATACCGAGAAGGCCGGCGAAGCCATCAAGGCCCTGTTTTCCGACCAGGACCATGCTCAGCCCCTGTCCCTGAAGCTCAAGAGTGAACTCGCCCGGGCCTGCTTTGCAACCAATCTCGACAACCACGGTGCCGAGGTCATCCTCGACATCATGCGCAACGCCCCCGATGCACGCACCCTGGCCGGTACCCAGTCACTCCTGAAGGAAGCCGGCAAGGCCGAACTCGGTGAACAACTGGTCAAGCAGATGGACTCCGAGGTCAAGGACCTCGTGGCCGAAGGCGCCCGCAAGGCCCAGGACGGCGACTACGAGGGCGCCGTGCAGTTCATGCTCAGCGCCGTCCGCAAGATGCCCGGCAACGTGCACGTGCTGTTCAACGCCACCCTCGCCCTGCTCAAATACATCGAGAGCTGCGGCTGGAACGAGCGTTTTGCCGCCCAGGCCCGTGACCTGATGGAACGGGCCCGCAAGCAGGATCCCGGCAATGCCCGCCTGCCGGCCCTGACCGCCTTCTACTACACCCTCCTCAAGAAGTACGGGATTCAGCCCTGAGGGGCAGACTGCTAAACTGGCGAGCGTTGCCTTCACCCCGCGTCGCCATGCACCTCCGCTTCCTGCGTCTTGCCTTTCTTCTGCTCCTGCTGTGTTCCGGCGGCGCCCAGGCCCGTGACTTCCTCGACTGGTATCGTACGGAGATCCCCACCGTTGCCGCGTCGGCGCTCCCCCCGGAAGCCCGCGAGACCCTTGCCCTGATCCGCCAGGGCGGCCCTTTTCCCTACCGGCGGGACGGCATCACCTTCCAGAACCGTGAAGGCCGTCTGCCCGACGCCCAGCGCGGCCATTACCGGGAATACACCGTGACCACCCCCGGCTCCCGCGACCGGGGTGCCCGGCGCATCATCAGCGGCGGACGGCCGCCCACGGTGTTCTACTACTCCGACGATCACTACCGCAGCTTCCGGCGGATCCAGGACTGAGCATGACCGCCCCCCAGTTCCACACCCTTCTGTCCCGGGCCGAAAAGGCCGGGCTCCATCGCATGCCATTTGCCTCCGACCTCGCCCTTGAAGAAGCCGCCGAAAGCCTCGACTACCCGCTCCATCGGGTCAATCTCGCCCAGGTCACCGACAAGGAAGCCTTCCTCGACACCGTCGGCAAGGCCTTGAACTTCCCCGACTGGTACGGGCACAACTGGGACGCCCTGGCCGACTGCCTCACCGACCTGTCGTGGATGGCTGCCGACGGTTACGTGATCATTCTTGAACACAGCGACGCCTTCGCCGCAGCGGCCCCCGCCGACTTCGCCATGGCCCTGTCGGTTTTCCAGGACGCCGCCGACACCTGGCGCGAGGACGGCATCCCCTTCTGGACCCTGGTCGGCACCAGCGGCACCCACACCGACTGGCTGCAGGACATGGAATGAGTGAGGGCCCGAAGCAGCCTGTCTCTGTGCTGGTGGTGATCCACACCCCGGGGCTCGAAGTCCTGGTGATGGAACGGGCCGGAGGCGCCGGACTCTGGCAATCCGTCACCGGCAGCCGGGAAGGCGACGAGGCCCCCGTCACCACCGCCCTGCGTGAAGTCGCCGAAGAAACCGGCATCACCGCAACAG
>JAKLLO010000306.1 GCA_023150095.1 Zoogloea sp.
CGGGAAGGTTCAGGCGTCGCGGTAGCGCGAGGTGATCGGGTAACGCCAGTCCTTGCCGAAGCCACGCTGGGTGACGCGCACCCCCGGCGGCGACTGGCGGCGCTTGTACTCGTTGCGGCGCAGCATCGCCACGGCGCGGTACACGTCGACTTCCGGGTAGCCCTGGGCGACGATCTCGCGGGGCGACAGGTCGTCTTCCATGTAGGCGGCGATGATGGCGTCGAGCACCTCGTAGGGCGGCAGGGAATCCTGGTCGCACTGGTCGGGCTTGAGCTCGGCCGAAGGCGGGCGGGTGAGGATGTTGTCGGGGATCACCGGGCCGCCGGGCTGGGCGTTGCGCCACGCGCACAGGCGATAGACGAAGGTCTTGTAGATGTCCTTGATGACCGCGAAACCGCCGGCCATGTCGCCGTACAGCGTGGCGTAGCCGGTGGCCATCTCGCTCTTGTTGCCGGTGGTGAGCACGATGGCGCCGGTCTTGTTGGAGAGCGCCATCAGGATCATGCCGCGGATGCGCGACTGGAGGTTTTCCTCGGTCGTATCCTCGGGCAGGCCGGCAAACTGGGGCGCCAGCATCGCGGCAAAGGTGTTCATGGCCGGCTCGATGGCGATCTCGTCGTAGCGCACGCCGATGCGGCGGACCATCTCGCGGGAGTCGTCCAGGCTCATCTGGGCGGTGTAGGGCGAGGGCATCATCACCGCGCGCACCTTGTCGGCGCCCAGGGCGTCCACGGCGATGGCCAGGGTGAGCGCCGAATCCACGCCGCCCGAAAGGCCGATCAGCGCGCCGGGGAAGCCGTTCTTGCCCAGGTAATCGCGCACGCCGAGCACCAGCGCCTGATACACGTCGGCCTCGACGGGACGGGCGGGCGGCAGCGTGCAATCCTGCCAGGCGCCGTCGGCAAAGCGGAGCAGCGACAGCTCCTCGGCAAACATCGCACCCTGCCAGGCAAGGCTGCCGTCCTGGTCAAGGGCGAAGGAGCCGCCGTCAAACACCAGCTCGTCCTGGCCGCCCACCAGATTGCAGTAGGCCACCGGCAGGCCGGTGTCGGCGATGCGCTCGCGCAGCACGTCGTAGCGCAGCTGCTGCTTGTTCATGTGGAAGGGCGAGGCGTTGAGCACCAGCAGCAACTCGGCGCCGGCTTCGCGGGCACCGTCGGCGGCGCCGGCCTCCCACACGTCGGCGCAGATGTTCACGCCGATCTTGACGCCCTTCAGCTCGAACACGCAGGCTTCAGTGCCGGGCTCGAAGTAGCGTTCTTCATCGAACACCTCGTAGTTGGGCAGGCGATGCTTGAAATAGGTGTGGGTGATGCGCCCGTCGCGGATCACCGCGGCGGCGTTGTAGCGCTCGCCGCCATACAGCGCCGGATAGCCGACCAGCACGGTGATGCCCTGCACCTGGGTGGCCAGGGCCGCCAGCTCGTCGGCGCAGGTGTCGATGAAGGCCGGCCGCAGGAGCAGATCCTCGGCCGGGTAGCCACACAGGGCGAGTTCAGGGGTGAGGACCACGTCGGCGCCCGCGGCCTTGGCCCGGGTCACCGCTTCCAGGATCCGGCGCGCGTTGCCGGAGATGTCGCCCACGACCGTATTGATCTGGGCAATCGCGACGCAAAGTGGGGTTTTCATGGGGCGACACTATACCGCCAACGTGTAGCATCCGGGACGACCGACCCGCTTCCACGCCCATGCCCGATTTCCGCCTCCACTCCGCCATCGCCGAGATCCCCGCCGACCAGTGGGACGCCCTCGCCGGCGATCAGCCCTGCCTGTCCCACGCCTTTCTGGCGACGCTGGAAGCCTCCGGCTGCGTGGCGCCAGGCACCGGTTGGGTGCCGCAGCACGCCGCGCTGTGGGACGGCAACCGGGTGCGGGCAGCGATGCCGCTGTACCTCAAGCACCATTCCTACGGCGAATACGTGTTCGACTGGGCCTGGGCGGATGCCTACCGGCGCCACGGGCTGGATTACTACCCCAAGTGGCTGTCGGCGCTGCCCTTCACGCCGGTGCCGGGCTCGCGGGTGCTGGGGGTGGATGAGGCGAGCCGGCGGGCACTGATCGATCAGGTGATCGC
>JAKLLO010000307.1 GCA_023150095.1 Zoogloea sp.
ACCACGAAGACCTTGCTCTCGCCAAAGTTGAGCATGAAGCCCAGCTCGTGCTGGCGGAAGATCGGCATCACCGGGTTGGCCACCGCGCCGATGCGCACGCAGGCCAGCGACAGGGCGATGAACTCCCAGCAGTTGGGCAGCTGGAAGGTGACCACGTCGCTGCGCCCGACACCCAGGCGTACCAGCCCGCGGGCGATGCGCTCGACGCGGGCGTCGAGATCCCGGTAGGTGAGGCGCACCGGGGCGTCGCTGCCGGCGGCGTAGCTCACCACGGCGGTCTTGTCGGGGCATTGCTCCAGCGCACGGCGCAGGGGCTGCTCGATGGTCTCGTCGCGCCAGAAGCCGGCGGCTTTCATGGGCGCCATGCGGGGGGCGAGCAGGATGGGATCGAATTTCATGGCATCTCTCCGGGTCATCAGGACGCCGCGCGCGGGGCGACGAGCTTGCACTTGGATTCGGTCAGCGGCAGGGCGGCGTCGGCGGCGGGGATGACGCCGCGGACGTGGTAGTAATCCCACGGCTCGGTGGATTCGCCGGGCTTCTTCACTTCCAGCAGCAGCATGTCGTGGGCAAATTTGCCGTCGGCGCGGATGCGGCCCTTGAACAGGCCGTCGTCGATGTCGGTGGACTTGAGCTGCTTCATCACCGTGGCGGCGTCGTCGGTGCCGGTCTTCTCGACGGCCTTCAGGTAGTTGAGCACCGACGAATACACACCGGCGTGGGCCATGCTGGGCATCTTCTTCGCGCGCTCGAAGAAGCGCCGCGACCAGGCGCGGGTCTTCGCGTCGCGGTTCCAGTAGAAGCCTTCGGTGAGGGTCAGGCCCTGGGCGGTCTTGAGGCCCAGCGCGTGCACGTCGTTGATGAACAGCACGATCGGCACGAGGCTCTGGCGCGATCCGGTGATGCCGAACTCGGCCGCCTGCTTGATGGCGGTGATGGTGTCCTGGCCGCCGTTGGCCAGCGCGATCACGTCGGCCTTCGAGGCCTGGGCGCTCAGCAGGAAGGACGAGAAGTCGGCGTTGGGGAAGGGGTGCTTGGCCACGCCCACCACCTTGCCGCCGCCC
Source organism: Zoogloea sp. (assembly GCA_023150095.1). Classification (GTDB taxonomy): domain Bacteria; phylum Pseudomonadota; class Gammaproteobacteria; order Burkholderiales; family Rhodocyclaceae; genus Zoogloea. The sequence goes on from JAKLLO010000307.1 coordinate 1,065, forward strand.
GCGGTGACCACCTGGCTGGCGTCCTTGGTCATGGCGGCGCCGGCGGCGTAGTCGGCCGCGATGAAGTACCAGTTCTTCTTGCCGGCCTTCATCACCGCCTTGGCGGTGCCGGAGGCGAGGCCGTAGCTGTCGTACACCCAGTGCACGGTGCTGGCATTGCAGCGCTCGTTGGTGATCGCCTGGGCCGCCGAGCCGGATACCAGCGCCAGCCGGTTCTTCTGCTCGGCCACGTCCATCACCGCCAGCGCCACGTTGGTGGTGACCAGCTCGACGATGGTGTCCACCTTGTCCCGGTCGAACCAGTTGCGGGCCCGTTCGGCGCCGATGTCGGCCTTGTTCTGGTGGTCGGCGCTGACCACCTCGATCTTCTTCCCCGCCACCTGGCCGTTGCGGGCGAAGTCCTCCACCGCCATCTGGGCGGCGATCACCGCGCCGGCGCCGGTGAAGTCCGAATACGCCCCGGACATGTCCGTGAGGACGCCGATCTTCACCACGTCATCGCTGATCTTCTGCTGGGCCATCACCGGCCCGGCCGCCAGCAGGGCTGCCGCAACGGCTGCGCCCATCCAGCGGCGGCGGTGCTGGGCGGCAGTGCTGCCCACGTGCTTGGTTCTCTTCTTCATGTCTCGCTCCTCTTGTGTGTCGTTCCTGCCTCGGACGTGTCGTTCCACGCCGCTGCGGAACGTATCGACTTGCTGAATATAAGTCAACATATTTACGTTTATTGTTTTTGTTTGGCGGGTTTGCGGTTGTGCTTTGCACAATTAATCTAATTATAACTGTTGAAAATAAACAACATAATTTATGTGCTATCGCACATCGAGTTTTTGATAGAAAAATGCAACCGCCTAAATGTGTAAATACATTGACAGATTAAGCCGGCGGTTTCTAAAATTCGCCGCACTTCCCAACCGAAAGGACCGACGATGGATTTCAGCCTGACCGACGAGCAGAAAGCACTCGTCGAATCCGCCAGCCGCTTTGCCCGGAATCGTCTTGCCCCGG
>JAKLLO010000076.1 GCA_023150095.1 Zoogloea sp.
GATCAAGAAGGCCTTGATCGAGCGGGCGCTGCAGGCGGAGCTGAGCCATCACCTGGGCTACGCCGAGGGCGAGGAGAAGCCCGAAGCGAGCGCCAACCAGAGGAACGGCACCAGTGGCAAGACGGTGCTCACCGATGACGAGAGTGTCAGAAACTTTGTGTTCGAGGCGCACTTCAAGCCAGCCCGCGCCCGAGCGGGAGAAGGCGCTCGCCGAACATTGTCTTCTTGCCGAAAAAAAGCCCCGGAATCGCTTCCGGGGCCAAGCCTTGGTTACTGCTTGAGGAGTTACGTTCGATGCTGGCCTACGCGTAGGTCGGGGCGAAGCTGGCTTCCGGGTTGGCGGAGGGGCCCTTGTCGCCCCAGTAGGGCGAGAGCTTGCGCAGTTGTTCGATGATCGGCGGGACGGCGGCGATGACGCGGTCCACTTCGTCTTCGGTGTTGTACACCGACAGGGAGAAGCGGATCGTGCCGTGGGCCGCGGTGTAGGGAATGCCCATCGCCCGCATCACGTGGGACGGCTCCAGCGAGCCGGATGTGCAGGCCGACCCCGAGCTGGCGGCGATGCCCAGCTTGTTCAGCAGCAGCAGGATGGCTTCGCCTTCGATGTATTCGAAGGCGATGTTGCTGGTGTTGGGCAGCCGGTTGGCCACGTCGCCGGTGGGGAAGCAGTGGGTGATCTGGCTGAGGATGCCTTTTTCCAGCTTGTCCCGCAGGGCGCGCACGGTGGTGTTCTCGGTTTCCATGTGCTTCATCGCCAGCTCGCAGGCCATGCCGAGGCCGACGATGGACGCCGAGTTCTCGGTGCCGGCGCGACGGCCGCGCTCCTGATGGCCGCCGCGCAGGAGCGGACGGAAGCGGCAGCCACGGCGCAGGTAGAGCACGCCGATGCCCTTGGGCGCATGCAGCTTGTGGCCGGAGAGCGACAGCATGTCGATCTTGGTGTTCTTCAGGTCGATCGGGATCTTGCCCACGGCCTGCACGGCGTCGGTGTGGAACATGATGCCCTTGGCCGCCGCCAGCTCGGCCATCTCCTCCACCGGGAAGATCGTGCCCGTCTCGTTGTTGGCCCACATCACCGACACCACGGCCACGCGGTCATTCAGCAGCGACTTGTATTCGTCGATGTCGACGCGGCCTTTCTTATCCACCATGAGCTTGTGGACGATGAAGCCCTCCATCTCCAGCCATACGCGTGTTGCGCTCCGGCTGGGCCTTGAGGGCCGAGAGGATGGCGGTGGAATCGGATTCGGTGCCACACGAGGTGAAGATGATCTCCGAGTCGTGCTCGGCGCCCAGCAGCGCCTGCACCTGGCTGCGCGCCTTCTTGAGGGCCTTGCCCACTTCGCTGCCAAAGGCGTGGATGGACGAGGCGTTGCCGAAATGCTCGGTGAAGAACGGGAGCATGGCCTCCACCACCGCAGGATCGACCCGCGTCGTGGCGTTGTTGTCGAGATAGACGGGTTTCATGGCACGGGCCTCTCTGATTCTCTGTTGGATTTGAATTCGCGGTGCGAAGCGGGCACGTCACCCGCACTGATCGAAGGCGCCAACCCTTTGGGCCGGCTGCGCACGGCCGCTCCGAAGCGGCCGGCCCGCCCCCCAGTGGGGGGAGGCGCCGCAGGCGCTTCGGGGGGCGTCCTTCATCTCAGGCTTCGGCTGGCATGTGGGAGGACGGGAGCACCTGCACCAGCTCGCCCAGCGCCTCGATCATCTTCTGCTGGATGCCGCCCAGGGTGGCCGCTTCCATCATGCAGCCGGAGCAGGCGCCCTTGAGGTGCACGTAGATCTTCTTGCCCTGCACGTCGGCCAGCTCCACATCGCCGTGGTCGCGCTGGAGCATCGGGCGGACGGAGTCGAGGACTTCCTCGATCTTCTTGATCTTCTGCACCAGGGTGAGCTTGGTGGAAGGCGGCTTCGGCGCTTCCGGGGTGGCCGGGCAGGCGGGCGGGGGCGACACTTCGCCGGGGCCGGCACGCTCGGCCATCACCTTGGCGAGGATCTCCTCGATGCCTTCGTGGCAGGCGGCGCAGCCACCGCCGGCCTTGGTGTAGAAGGTGACTTCCTCGACGGTGTTGAGGTTGTTGGCCTTCACCACGTCTTCGATCATCACCGCGTCCACGGCAAAGCACTTGCAGATCAGCGCGCCTTCCTCGTGGTCGTCGCTCCACTCCTCGCCGCGGTAGTTGGCGATGGCGGCCTGCAGGGCTTCGCGGCCCATCACCGAGCAGTGCATCTTCTCGGGCGGCAGGCCGTCGAGGAAGTCGGCGATGTCCTGGTTGGAAACCTTGAGGGCTTCATCCAGGGTCATGCCCTTGATCATCTCGGTGAGCGCCGACGACGAGGCGATCGCCGAGCCGCAGCCGAAGGTCTGGAAGTGCGCGTCCTGGATGATCTCGGTCTCGGGTTCGACCTTGAGCATCAGGCGCAGCGCATCACCGCACTGGATGGAGCCCACGTCGCCGATGCCGTTGGCCTCTTCCAGCGGGCCGGAGTTGCGCGGGTTGAAGAAGTGCTCGCGGACCTTGTCTGAGTATTCCCACATGGCGGCAGCTCCTTAAACCGAGAACGAAGAACCGCAGGCGCACTTGGCGCTGGCGTTGGGGTTGTCGAACTTGAAGCCGGTGTGGGTCAGGGTGTCCACGAAATCCACGGTGACGTTGTCGATCATCGGCATGGTCATCGGGTCCACCAGCAGCTTCACGCCGTCGATTTCCAGTTCCCAGTCGTCCTCGGCCTTTTCGGCTTCGAGCTTCATGCCGTACTGGAGGCCGGAGCAGCCACCGCCCGAAACAACCAGGCGCAGACCGGCAACGGGGGTTTCGGAGCCGCGGATGAAACGTTGGACGGCTTTGACGGCAGCGGGGGTGAGATTGATCATTTCGGTTCTCCGATTTGGGGGGCTATGCCTCCTCTCTGCAAGGGGCGTGCCACGCCGAGCCAAACCGGCAAACCGTTGTTTTTGATAGGGATGTCAGCCTTCGGACGACTGTCGGAGGCGTGTCGCGTTTACGACAATGGGGGATTCGCGCCGCCGCCGCGGCATTCCGGATCAGCCGGCCAGGCGTTCGCGCAGGCGCGGCGCGGCCCAGTCCACAAAGGCCCGCACCCGCGACGGCAGCAGCCGCCCGTGGGGATAGAGCAGGCTCACCGGCACCGCCGGCGGCGCCCAGTCGTCGAGCAGCCGCTCGAGCTCGCCGGTGGCCTCGGCCGCGCGCACCTGATAGGCCAGGAAGCGCCCGCAGCCCACGCCCTTGCGGCAGGCGTCCAGCGCCACATCCACCTGATTGGTGGCGAAGCTGCCCTCGACCGGCACACGCACGCGCTCACCAGCCCGCTCGAAGTGCCATTCGTGCCCGTCGCCAAGCCCGGTGTGGCGGATCAGCATGTGCTCGCGCAGGTCGGCCGGGTGGGCCGGACGGCCTCGCCGGACGAGGTAATCCGGGCTCGCGCACAGCACCCGCCGGGTGCTGCCCACCGGCACCGCCACCAGCCCCGAATCCGGCAGCGCGCCGATGCGCAGCGCCAGGTCGATGCTCTCGTCGAGCAGATCGAGCATCCGGTCGGCCAGCGTCAGCTCGACGCGCATCTCGGGATGCTCGGCGAGAAAGTCGGTGACCACCGGCGCCACGTGCAGCCGACCGAACATCACCGGCGCAGTGATCACCAGCCGCCCCGATGGCCGCGTGCGCCGGGCGGTGACGGCGTTCTCCATGTCGGCCAGATCGGCCAGCAGGCGCCGGCTGCGCTCCAGGTAGTCGCGGCCTTCTTCGGTGAGCGCGATGCGCCGCGTGCTGCGGTTGAGCAGGCGCAGGCCGAGGGATTCCTCCAGCGCCGCGAGGCTGCGCACCACCGCCGCCAGCGACACGCCGAGCCGCTCGGCGGCGGCCGTCAGGCTGCCGGCCTCGACGATGCCGACAAAGGTGTTCATCGCCTTGAACTTGTCCATGGCGACAAGATTAAACCGATGGGCGCATCAATGAAATTACAAAACGCCCATTTATTGCCCGGATCGAAAGGATCACGATAGCCAAAACGGTCTGGAGAACCTGCCATGTCCCGCCACTTTGCCGACATCACCTGCACGCCCGGCGTGCGCGACGCGCAGCAGCGCTACCTGGGCGCCCCGCTGCCCACGCCCGCCGGCAACCCGGAGGCGACGCTGGGCGAGCGCGAGCGCAGCTTCATCGCCGCCCGCGACAGCGCCTACCTCGCCACCGTGAGCGAGACCGGCTGGCCCCACGTGCAGCACCGCGGCGGACCGCGGGGTTTCCTGCGGGTGATCGACGCGCGCACCGTGGCCTTCGCCGACTACGGCGGCAACCGCCAGTTCGTGAGCGTCGGCAACCTGATCGGCCAGCCCAGGGCCGCGCTGATCCTGATGGACTACCCCAACCGGCGGCGCCTCAAGCTGCTGGCCGAGGTGCAGGTGCTGCCCGCCGACGAGGCCGACCCGGATCTCGTCGCCGCCGTCACCCTGCCCGGCGCGCCGCCCACCGAGCGGGTGATGGTGCTGCACGTGGCGGCCTTCGACTGGAACTGCTCCCAGCACATCACCCCGCGCTATTCGGCCGCCGAGCTGGCCGAACCCGATTCACTTCCCAAGCCCTGACGCCCCAACCCCACACAGAAGGAGACCGCCATGAAACTGTACGACCTCACCCTCTCGGGCAACTGCTACAAGGTGCGCCTGTTTGCCGCGCTGGCCGGCATCCCCGTGGACATCGTTCCGGTGGATTTTCTCGCTGGCGAGCACAAGCGCCCGCCCCTCAGCGAGCTCAACCCGTGGGGCGAGATCCCCATTCTGGTGGATGGCGAGGTGGTGCTGCGGGATTCCCAGGCGATCCTCGTCTATCTCGCCCGGCGCTACGCCGGTGAGGCCTGGCTGCCGAACGATCCCGCGGCGATGGCCGAGGTGGTGCAGTGGCTCTCCACCGCCGCCAACGAGGTGCAGAACGGCCCCGGCGCCGCGCGGCTGGTGGACAAGTTCGGCTACGCCCTCGACAAGGCCGACACCCTGCGCCGCGCCGCACGCATCCTGCCCCTGATCGACGCCCGGCTGGCCGATCACGACTGGCTGGCGCTGGACCGGCCGACCATCGCCGACTGCGCGGTGCTCCCCTACGTGGCGCTGGCGCCGGAAGGCGGCGTGGCGCTGAGCGATTTCCCGCACATCCGCGCGTGGATCGCGCGGGTCCAGGCGCTGCCGGGCTTTGTGCCGATGCCCGGGGTTTGACGCGGATCAGCCCAGCACGTGCTCGTAGGCCCGGCGCAGGAGCTGGCGCTCCACGTCGGTCAGGGCGCGGGATTCGGTGATGGCGATGAAGCGGGCCCCGACCCGCTCCGCCGCCCCGAAGGGCGGGTCGATGCCGGCGAAGGCGCCCAGCAGCACCGGCACGTCGCCGCCCGGGGTATCCACCCAGGCCTGGAAATCGCCTTCCGGGTCGATGGCATCTTCGGGCAGGCCGAGGCGCACCTCGGCCTCGCGCACGATGGCGGCCGGGTGGATCTGGATCTTCGGCGACCAGTCCTCGTCCCGCAGCGCGGCCAGCGGAGGCAGCACCTTGAAGGCGACGACGCCATAGGGCAGGCACAGGAAACGCACCCGCCCGCTGGTCTTGTGTTTGTGCAGCAGGATCAGCCGCGGCTGCGTGTCCATCGTCAGGTCATGTAGGCGGCAATCACGGCCTCGCCGCGAAGCTTGTCGGGCTTGCCCCACACCTGCACGGATTCCACGTAGCTCTCGGGCTTGTCGGGATGAGGCAGCAGCACCTGGTATTCGGCGAACACCCGGCCATCGGGAAACAGCGTGACCTTGCCGAAGCGCGCCGAGCCACGCCAGGTGCCCACCAGGCTGATCTCCCGGGAGAACGGATCGGTGATTTCCTCGAAGGAAAGCAGCGACCAGTCCGGCTCGTTGCCGATCGACAGGCCCAGGCGCTCCACCTCCCGCCGCAGGGCCGCGCACACGGCGGCCCCGGTGGCGGCGTCGGGCTGCGGTGCAGCGGCGGCAGGCCCGGACATCACACGCTCGCCGGCGAGTAGGTGTAGCAGTCCTTCGGGCAGACCCGCCCGCAGGAGCCGCAGCCGATGCAGTCGGCGCCGTTGGCGATGGACATCACCATCATGTTGTCGTCGTCGGAGTCGTCGTCATCCTCCAGCTCGCGCTCGACCAGATCGAGCACGTTGCGCGGACAGACCTTGTAGCAGCGGCCACAGCCGATGCACTTGGCCTGATCCAGGTTGGTGACGAATTCGGGCGTCCATTCCACGCCCCCGCGGGTCAGGCCAGTGATCTGCGCCATGATGGTTCAACCTTTCTGTGCCGCAGACAGGCGGGCGTTGGCCTCCGCCCATGCCTCGCAGGCGTCGTACGTGGATTTGGAAATGCCCGGAATCTCGTGGTAGCCCGCCGGCAGGCGGTCTTCCACGAGATCGTGCAGCTGGGAGGCCCATTCGGAAGCGATGCGCTTGAGCTTCTTCACTTCCTTGTCGAGGGCCGCGATCTCTTCGGCGGTGCTCATGACGGCCTCCCTGCTCACATCCCGGCGACGGCGGGGTATTCGCCGATGCGTTCGAGGGCCACGGCGAGGATCTTGTCGGCCTCGTCCTTCATCTTCGAGAGGCTGGCAAAGCCGAAGCGATGCACGTCGCGCAGGGTGCGATCCACGGCGACCAACTTGCCGACGGTGATCAGCGCGCGGCCGAAGCCTTCGTGGGTGAGGTGCACCAGGGGCACGGCGAGCTGCTTGCACTCCTTCTCGATCAGCACGGCGATGGCGTTGTAGAAGGCCTTCACGCGGGCGATGGTCACGTCGTCGGGATCGCCGATCAGCGGAATCTCGGCCTTGCGCTCCTTGGTGAGGATGTAGGGATCGAGGATCTTCTCCACCGTCCAGCCCTGGTAGGTGCCGTAGGTGTCGAGGGCGCGCATCTGGCGGGCCATCTCCTTGATGAAGTCGGTGTCGAGGATGGGATCGCGTTCGACGACGGTGTCAGTCATGATGAAACTCCTGGATGGAAACGGGTGAAGCGGTCGGGATCGGCATGAGCCGGGGGGCAGGCATCAGGCGGGGGGCGAGGCCCACCGCAAGACGGGCGAGGATCAGGGCGGCGAGGAAGCCGGCCATCGCCCCGAGGGCGGTCACCCCGTCGCGGCCGTCGAGGGCGGCCGCCAGGGCCGCCCCCAGCAGCATCGCGATGGCCGGAAAGAGATAGCCAAGCAGGGCGCTGGCCGAGAGGCCGGCCGCCGGCAGGCCGACGGCCACCACGTCGCCCACCTGCACGCCCGCCTCCAGCGGCACCGTAAGCAGCGTGGCCGGGCGGTCGCCCGCCATCTTGCCCACGCCGCAGGCGCTCACGTGGCCGCAGGCCGAGCAACCGCCGGTCTCCATGGCGACGATGGCCTTGCCGCCCTCGATGCGGCGCACCACGCCGCGGTGTTCGATGAAGGGCGCGCTCATCCCTGCCAACCCTCGTCTTCCATCGCCGAGAAGCGGTCTTCCGATTTGGTCTGGGCGGCGACGGCGCGGTCGATCCACTGCACGCCGCCCTCCTTCATCGCCCGGCTGATCTCGGCCAGCAGCTCGGGGATGGCGTCCACCTCGTCGGTGCGGATCGGCTGGATGCCCTTGGCCATGAGCTGCTTGATCGCCGAGGCGCCGATGGCCATCACGTACACCGCGTGGCAGCCGGCGAGAAACTCCACCTTGGCGGCGAGCTTGTTCTCGTTGCCGTCCATCGCCTCTTCGGGAAAGTCGGCGACGCCCACGAGGGTGGCCTTGTCGGGCACCACCTCGTAGATGGCAAAGCCCTCGGCGGCGCCGAAGTGCTGATTGACCCGACTGCGGTCGGTGGAGGCGAAGGCGACCCTGAGCACGGCGGCGGGCTCCTCTTTAATGGACCAGACCAGTTGCAGACGACGGGGCGCCATGGTTGTCGCCGAGGCGGGGCTCGGCCCGGTAGATTGATTGATAGGGTTCGAGTTCATGGTGTTGCCTCAGCATCAGGTTGGCGAAATCGAACAAGGCCTGCCGCGTGCCGCGGTAGCCCACCCAGGTGCGCGCGTAGCCGCCCACCTGGTCGTATTGGGGAAAGCCGGCCCGCATCAGGGGCAGGCCCAGCCGCTCGGCAGTGCCCGCGGCGTGGGAGTTGGCGACGATCACCTGGGCCCCGCCGGCGCGGGCGTCCTTCTCCAGGTCTTCCAGATCGCCGATGACGATCTTCGGCACCGGCAGCAGCGCCAGGCTCTCGTGCTTGGCCGGGCTCACCGCGGCGACGATCTCGGCGCCCATGCCGGTGAGGAAGGTAGCCTGCATGCCCAGCAGGTCCGGGTCGGCCGCCAGGGCCACGCGGGCAAAGCCGAGCATGAAGTGGCAATCGACCATCGCGTCCTGCAGCTGGGCGCGCCAGCGGTCGATGCGCGCCGGCACCGGCTGGCCCGAGATGTCGGCCAGCGCCTGGGTGAAGGCGTCGCAGTCCTCCAGCCCCATCAGGCCGGCAAAGCGGTAGTCGGGCACGCTGGTGCGGGCCTGGAGCAGGTCCGCCGCCTTGAAGAGCGACGGGCCGACCACCAGCGTGGCAGCCGATTCGCCCATGATCTCGATCTCGGCCCGCGGCGTGCCGCCGATGGTGAGGGACGAGAACTCGGCGTCGGTGAGGTGCCCGTCGAGGGAGTCACCGATGTCCGGCAGCACCACCGCGCGCAGGCCGAAGGCTTCGATCCACTCGCGGATCGCCTCGGTGTCGCCCGGGGTGAGCATGGCCGAGGCCAGCACATTCACCTGCTTCGGCCGCCGGCCGGCGCTGCGGCCTTCGGGCACCAGCACGTCGATGATCGACTCCACCGCCAGGGCGTAGCCGCTCTCCAGGCAGCCCACGTAGTCGGGCGTGTTCACCGGCACCACCGCCACGCCGGCGTATTCCGGGTGCTTCTCGCGGAAGATCCGCACCGTGCGGCGGATGTCGGTGCCCTGGGTTTCGGACAGCCCCGTGGTCACCAGCCCGATCACGTCGGGCTTGCTCTTCTCGGAGAGCACCCGCAGGCCTTCGACCACGTTGTCGTCGGCACCCATGATCGACGCCACCTGATCCATCGCGGTCGTCTGCAGCGGAATCGGCTCGCGGAAGTGGCGCACGAAGAACACCTTGCCGAAGGCCGTGCAGCCCTGCGAGCCGTGCATCAACGGCAGGCTCCGGCCCAGGCCGAGGAAGGCCAGCGAGGCCCCCACCGGCTGGCTCACCTTGAGCGGATTGACCGCCAGCGCCTTCTTGGAATGGACGATTTCAGCCATTTTGATCTCCTCAAGCAGCGAGCACGGTGCCCGGCCCTTGCTTGGCCGCCCAAGGGGCGGGCTTACGCACCGACGCCCACACCGGGCTGCCCATCGACAGGGCCAGCTGGCGGGCCAGCTCTTCCATGCCGGCATAACCCGCGTAGCCGAATTCCCGCTCCTGGTTGATGTCGAGGAAGGGGATGCGCGCCTTCAGGGCCGTGTAGAGGTTGCGGCCGCCGGCGATGAGGATGTCGGCCTTGTACTCGTGATAGGTGGAGAGCAGCGCCTTGGGGCTGCCGTCGTCGATCATCTTGGTGTCGTCGCCCATCAGCTCGCGGATGCGCGCCTTGTCTTCTTCCGTCGACTTCTTGGTGCCGGTGGCGACCACCTTCATGCCCAGATCCTGCAGGGCCGAGACGATGGACCACGACTTCACGCCGCCGGTGTAGAGCAGCACCCGCTTGCCGGTGAGGCGTTCGCGCCAGGGGTCGAGCGCCGCGCGGGACTTGGCCTCCTCCCGGGCGATGACCGCCTCGGTGCGGGCGATCAGGTCGGCGTCGCCGATGATCCGGGCGAAGTCGCGCAGGGCGTTGTTCATGTCCTGCACGCCGTAGAAGCTGCCCTCGAAGAACGGGATGCCGAAGTTGTCTTCCATCTTGCGGGCCACGTTGAGCAGCGCCTTGGCGCACACCACCATGTTCACCTTCGCCCGGTGCATGGTCTGCACCTCGTGGAAGCGCGAGTCGCCCGACAGGGTGCACAGGATGCGCAGGCCCAGTTCGTCGAACAGCGGCAGCACGTGCCAGAACTCGCCGGCGATGTTGTATTCGCCGATCAGATTCACGTCGTAGGTGGGCAGGCCGTCGGCGCGGGGCGCGGCGGGCTCGGGCTCGCGGGTGCCGATCACGTGCTTGAACATCGCCTCGCCGGCGAGCCGGTTGCCGAGGTTCTTGGTGCCGTAGAAGCCGGCCGCATCCACCGGCACCACCGGGGTGCCCCAGCGCTCGGTGGCGGCCTTGCACACCGCGCCCACGTCGTCGCCGATCAGCGCGGTGACGCAGGTGTTGTAGATGAACACCGCGGCCGGCGAGTAGCTGTCGATGGCCTGCTTGATGGCGTGGAACAGGCGCTTCTCGCCGCGCCCCATCACCACGTCGGTCTCGGAGAGATCGGTGGTCATGCCGATGCGGTACAGGGTGGGGCCGGACGAGCGGGTACCCCGGTTATCCCACGACGAGCCCGCGCAGGCGATGGGGCCATGGACGATGTGGGCCACGTCGGCGATCGGCAGCAGCGCGATCTGCGCGCCATCGAAGGAACACCCGCCGGCGGTGGCGCCGGGCTTGGGCTTGGCGCAACCGGACTTTTCCTTCTTGTTGTGGCTGCAGGCCGGCTCGTCGAGCAGGGCCTGGATTTCGCTGGCTTTCATGCTGGCCTCTCCAAGGGTTCAATCACCCTTCAGCAATTTGAGTGCCAACTGCAAACCCCTGTTTTTAAAGGGGCCGACACCATCCGGCGCGTGTCGTAAAGCCGACAATGCCGCGCTGCCGCAACAAACCCGACAGGCGCCAGCGGAGCGCACGGTTGGGCGGCTGAAGCCGCCCAAGAAGCCCGCCGTGCCAACGCCCTCATCAGGGGCGATCGGTGGGGACGACAGGCGGAGCGATGTGCGGGACGACGCGCCGGGATGCCTCACGGGGCGACGTGCGGGGCGACTCGTAGGGGCGACTTCAGTCGCCCAACCGGCCGTACAGTCGGCTCGGCGCGGCGGAGAGACCGATGATCCACACGTGACGGAAGTCAGCTTGGCACACACACAAAGGCCGCCCGGAACGGCGGCCTTTGTGTGTGACGCGACGGAGCTCAGTGGGCAGCGGCGGCCGCGACCGGCGCAGGGGCGTTGTGGTCGGCATCCGGATGCCAGCCCATCACCGTGAGCATGATGAAGAAGCCGGTCACATAGGCCACCGGCACGTGCCAGCCATGGCGCAGCCACTGGGCCGCCGAACGGGCCTCGGGGAACATGCTCGACAAGGCCACGCCGGCCGACGAGCCGAACCACAGCATCGAGCCGCCAAAGCCCACCGCGTAGGCCAGGAAACCCCAGTCGTAGCCGCCCTGGCGCAGGGCCAGCGCGGTGAGCGGGATGTTGTCGAACACCGCCGACACGAAGCCCAGCGCCAGCGCCGACTGCCACGATGCGGCGGGCAGCTCCTCCACCGGCATCATCGAGGCGCACAGCACCAGCGACAGCAGGAAGACCGAGCCCTTGATGGTGTCCGGCAGCACCTCCCAGTCATGGCGGCGCACCGGGATGGTCAGCAGGATCGCCGCCCACACGGCCACACCGATGAAGGGGAAGGCGTCGGCCATCTCGGGAAACTTCACGTTGATGGTGATGTTGGTGACCACCGCGAAAACCAGCATCACCAGCACCACGAAGATCCGCCCCCAGTCCACATGGGTGTGCTGGTGGGCGTGGCGCAGGATGGGCGAGTAGGCGTGCTGCTGGCGGGCACCGAAGTAGCCGATGATCACCAGCGCCACCGCGGCCGCCACGTAGGCATCAACCACGATCAGCGGGCTCACCCCGTCGATCCACATCATGGTGGTGGTGGTGTCGCCCACCACACTGCCCGCCCCGCCGGCGTTGGACGCCGCCACGATGGCCGCCAGGTAGCCCACATGCACCTTGGCCTTGAAGAGCTGATGGGCCATCGCGCCGCCGATCAGCGCCGCGGCGATGTTGTCGAGGAAGCTGGAGATCACGAAGACCATCACCAGCAGCAGGAAGCCGCCCTTCCAGTCGTCCGGCAGGAAGCGCGGCAGGATCACCGGCACGTGGCTCTTCTCGAAATGCCGGGCGAGCAGCGCAAAGCCGGTGAGCAGGCAGAACAGGTTGGCGATGGTCACCCATTCGTGCCCCAGGTGGCCGACGAGGCCGGCCACGCCGGCGCCGGTCTTGAAGCCCGTCACCAGCACCTTGTAGGCGCTGATGGTGACGAGGCCGGTGAGCGCCACGTAGAGCGTGGCGTGATGGAACAGCGCCACGCCCAGCAGGGTGAGCGCGAAGAGGATGAAATCGAACGGAATGCCGCCGACGGAGGGCAGGCTGCCGGCGGCAAAGGCCGACGCGGGGAGCAGCAGGCCGAGGGCCAGCAGCGCTCCGCCCGAACGGGGTGGATGCGAGGGATGAGCAGTCATGGGCGTTCTCGAAGGCAATGAAAAATCGGGGAGCCGACGTGAAACCGGCCGGGCAGGCCGGCCGGTCGGGGTGGCTCAGTCGTCGGCGAGATCGCGCCGCGGCACCGTCTCCGGGTCGGCGATGATGCCCCGGTAGATCTCCACCCGGTCACCCGGACGTAGTGCCGCGTCGGGCTTCACCAGGCGGCCGAACACGCCGACCTTCTGCTTCGTGAGGTCGATGTGCGGGAACTGGTCAAGGATGCCCGAGCGCTTGATGGCATCGGTGACGGTGGCGGTGTCGGGCACTTCGATGGTCACCCAGATCTGGTTTCCGGGCTCGGAATAGGCAACGCCAATCTGCATTTTGTATCTCCTCAGGCAGCCGACGCTTCAGCAAGGCCCGGAGCACGCGCCGCGGCCCGAGATTCCGCGCGCCGCTCCATGGCCCGCTTGCCGGCGAGCAGGAAGCCCAGCAGCGCGAAGCCCCCGGGTGGCAGGATCATCAGGAGCGCACCGCCGTAGCCGGGCAGTTTCATTTCAAGAAAGGCAAACGACGGCCCGAGCAGGTTGGAAGCCTGCGCGAACAGCGTGCCGGCGCCGAGGAACTCCCGCAGCAGCCCCACCACCGTGAGCGCGCCGGTGAAGCCCAGCCCCATCGCCAGCCCATCCACGGCCGAGGCGGCAACGCCGTTCTTCACGGCGAAGGCTTCGGCCCGGCCGAGGATGGCGCAGTTCACCACGATGAGCGCGATGAACAGCCCGAGCACCTTGTACAGATCGTGAAGCCACGCGTTCATGGCCATGTCCACCACCGTCACCAGGGTGGCGATGAGCACCACGAACACTGGAATGCGCACCTGGGAACTGACGGTGTGGCGGATCATCGACACCAGCACGTTCGAAACCACCAGCACCGCGGTGGTCGCCAGCCCCATGCCGAGGCCGTTGGTGCCGCTGGTGGTGACCGCCATGGTCGGACACATGGCCAGCAGCTGGGAGAACACCACGTTCTGATCCCACAGGCCTTCCTTGATGATGCTGCGGTAGTCGTTGCTCATGTCAGGCTCCGGTGATTTCCTTGCGATGTTCGGCGAAGAACTCCAGCCCGCCCTTCACCGCCTTGACCACCGCGCGGGGCGTGATGGTGGCGCCGGCAAACTGGTCGAACACGCCGCCGTCCTTCTTCACGCCCCACTGCCGGGGCGCCGGGTTGTCCAGGGACTTGCCGTCGAAGGCCTTCACCCACGGATCTTTCTTCACCTCGATCTTGTCGCCCAGGCCCGGGGTCTCGGCATGCTTGAGCACCCGCACGCCGAGGGTGTGGCCCTCGGCATCGACGGCCATCAGGATGCTGATCTCGCCGGCGTAGCCGCGCTCGGCCACCTGGAAGACCGCCGCCTTCACGGCCCCGGCGTTGCGCGCCCGGTAGATCGTCACCGGATGGCCGGCCTTGTCGATGGCCACCGTGTCCTTCAGGAAATCGTTGTCGGCCAGCCCGGCCGGCAGCACCTCGGCGAGGGAATCCCGCAGGTCCTTGGCCTCGGCGTCGGCGATGGCCTCGCCGGTGGAGCCGGCGGCCATCGCCAGCGCGGCGCTCGCCACCAGGGCCACGATGCCCAGCAGCACCGGCTGATAGCCGATGTGCTCGCGGATTTCGTCCAGTTTCATGGGTCAGGCGCTCCCTTACTTGGCCGGAATTTCCAGCGGCTTGCCCTTGCGGTCACGCCCGAGGATGCGTGGCTTGACCAGGCGGTCGATGACCGGCGTGAGGGCGTTCATCATCAGCACGGCAAAGGCCATGCCCTCGGGGTAGCCCCCCCAGGTGCGGATGATCCAGGTGATGAGACCGATGCACAGCCCGAAGACGATCTGCCCCGGACCGGTGTTGGGGGAGGTCACGTAGTCGGTGGCGATGAAGAAGGCGCCGAGCATCGCCGCGCCGGAGAGCAGGTGCTCGGCAACACCGAGGTAATGGGCCGGGTCCACCGCGTGGCCGATGGCCGCCGGCAGCGCCAGCCCCGCCAGCACCGCCACCGGCGTGTGCCAGGTGATGACGCCGGTGGCCAGCAGGTAGAGCCCGCCCGCCAGGATCAGCAGCGAAGCCGATTCCCCCAGGCTGCCGGCCCGGGTGCCGAACCACGACAGGGCCGGCGCATTGGCCGCGGAGAGGGAATGCAGCAGGTCGATGCCGCGGGACATCTCGGTCTTGGTGTGGCCCAGCAGCGAGGCGCTGGCGATGCCGTCGAGCGGCGGCGCGCTGGTCACGAAGAGATGCAGCCCCTGCAGGAAATCCGGCGCCGGCACGCTGGCCAGGCTCATGGGCAGCACCCACTGGGTGAGCGGCACCGGGAAGGACACCAGCAGCGCCACCCGCGCCACCATCGCCGGGTTGAAGACGTTCTGCCCCACCCCGCCGAACACCTGCTTGCCGATCACGATGGCGATGAAGCCGCCCACCACCGCCACCCACCAGGGCGCCCAGGGGGGCAGGGTCATCGCCAGCAGCCAGCCGGTGAGCAGCGCCGAGCCGTCGAACAGCGTCTTGCGGATACGCGTGGAGCCCGTCATGCGCAGGGCCATGGCCTCGAAGACAAGGCACGAGACCACCGTCAGCAGCCACAGGAAGAACGATGGCCAGCCGAACAGCCAGAATCCATAGACCGTCGCGGGCACCAGGGCCAGCTGGACACGGACCATCGTCCGCCCCACGGAGTTGCCGCCATGGGCATGGGGCGAGGCGACGGCGTCCCCTTGAAGGGTGGCGATGTTCATGCGATTTCTCCCTTCTGTTCGGTGCTGGCGGGCACCGCAGCAGCAGCGGCAGCCGCCTGCTGGGCGGCCCGTTCGGCCTTGCGCTTTGCCGCTGCCTCGGCCTTCTCCCGGGCCTCACGCTCCAGCCGCTCCTGGCGGGCGAGGCCGAGCTTCCTGGTCGCCTCGGTGCGCAGCTTGGCGCGCTCCCGGGCCGAGAGATCGCCCTTGGCGTGGTAGAAGTACTGCACCAGCGGGATGTGCGACGGGCACACGTAGGCGCAGCAGCCACAGGCGATGCAGTCGGCGAGGCCCAGGTCCATCGCGCCGTCCAGGTCGTCGTTG
Source organism: Zoogloea sp. (assembly GCA_023150095.1). Lineage (GTDB taxonomy): Bacteria > Pseudomonadota > Gammaproteobacteria > Burkholderiales > Rhodocyclaceae > Zoogloea. The sequence continues at coordinate 15,552 of JAKLLO010000076.1, forward strand.
CGGATGCGGGCGCTCATCTCGAGGGGCAGCAGCCCCATCGGACAGGCCTTCACGCAGCTGCTGCAGCGGATGCAGGCTTCGGGCTCCAGCGCCTCGGCCTCCTTCGCGTCGAGCAGCAGGATGCCGCTGGTGCCCTTGACCACCGGCACCCGGGCGTGGGGCAGCAGGGTGCCCATCATCGGGCCGCCCATCACCAGCCGGGCCACCTCACCCCTGGCGCCGCCGGTGAAGGCGATCAGGTCGCTCACCAGCATGCCCAGCGGCACCTCGTAATTGCCGGGCATGGCCGCGGCGGCGCCGTTGACCGTCACGAGGCGACTCACCAGCGGCCGACCCAGCACCACCGCGTCATGCACGGCCCGGGCAGTGCCCACGTTATGGACGATCACCCCCACGTCGGCGGCGCGGGCGTCCGAGGGCACCTCGCGGCCGGTCAGCTCGACGATCAGCTGGCGGTCGGAGCCCATCGGGTAGCGCGCCGGCACCGGCACGATGGCGATGTTGTCGAAGCCGCCGGCCGCCGCGCGCATGGCGGCGATGGCCTCGGGCTTGTTGTCCTCGATGCCCACCTTGGCGCAGCCGGCGCCGGTGGCGATCAGCATCAGCCGGATGCCCGAGACGATCTCGTCGGCCTTGTCACGCATCAACCGGTCGTCGCACGAGAGATAGGGCTCGCACTCGCTGCCGTTGATGATCAGGGTGTCGATGTCGGAGCGGCGCCCCAGGTTGAGCTTGACCGACGACGGGAAGGTCGCCCCGCCCATCCCCACCACACCGGCGGCCGCCACCCGGCCGGCCACATCGGCCGCGGCCAGGGCGTAGGGGTCGGCGGGCAGGTTCTGCGGCTCGATCCAGGTGTCCTCGCCGTCCACCGTGAGGGTGATCGCCATCGCCGGCAGGCCGGAAGTGTGGGGCGCGGTGATCTCGCCGATGGCGCTGATGACCCCCGAGGTGGGTGCGTGCAGCGGGGCCGAGATGTTGCCCTGGGCGGCGGCGATCAGCTCGCCCTTCTTCACCTTCTGCCCCACCAGCACCACCGGGCGCGCCGCGGCGCCCACGTGCTGGGACAGCATCAGGTGCAGGCGCGGCGGCAGCGGCACCGCATGCACGGGCTGGTCGGCGGCGGGCCGCTTGTGGTCGGCCGGATGCACGCCCCAATGTTTGCCCGTCAGTTTCTTGAACAGACTGCTGAAGTCCATGGTCGCTCCTTAGGCCTCCGTGAGCCGATGCGCCGCGGCAGCGGCAGCCTGCAGACCACCCCGGACGGGGATGCGCAGCGAAAGGGGGTGGGAATGAGGATGGGCGTGGGTCATCGCGCGCTCACGCCGCCAGCGGCTTGGGCATCACCCAGTGCTGGACGGTGACCGGCACCGGCTTCATCACCAGCGCTTCGGTGGGGCATTTCTCGACGCAGCTGCTGCAGCCGGTGCAGGCCTCCCGCAGCACGTTGTGGATCTGCTTGGCGGCACCGACGATCGCGTCGGTCGGGCACACCTTGCTGCAGCGGCAGCAGCCGATGCACAGATCCTCGGCCACCATCGCGATCTTCGGGCCTTCGTCCGACATGCCCGACAGATCGACCGCCAGCCCCAGCTTGGCGGCGATCGCCGCGGCAAGCGTCTTGCCGCCCGGCGGGCAGCAGGTCGGCGGCGCGGTGCCGTCGACGATCGCGCTGGCGGCGCCGGAACACCCCGGAAAGCCGCACTGCCCGCAGTTGGAGCCCGGCATCATGGCGATCAGCTCGTCCACGACGGGATTGCCCTCGACCCGCAAGACCTTGTTGGCGAAACCCAGCACGATGCCGAGCACGGCACCCAGCACGGTGAGACTGAAGATGGCGATCAACATTTTGCGGCGCTCCCTTACACGTTCATGCCCGAGAAGCCCATGAAGGCCAGGGCCAAGAGGCTGATGGTGACGAAGGCGATCGGGGCGCCGGCAAAGGCCGCCGGCACCCGGGCGAGGGCCACGCGTTCGCGCAGCCCGGCAAAGATCAGCAGCACGATGGTGAAACCCAGGGCCGAACCGAAGCCATACACCAGGCTCTTGAACAGGCTGAAGCCCTGCTGCACGTTCAGCAGCGCCACGCCCAGCACCGCGCAGTTGGTGGTGATGAGCGGCAGGTAGATGCCCAGCGACTGGTACAGCCCGGGGCTCGACTTCTTGATGAACATCTCGGTGAATTGCACCACCGCGGCGATCACCAGGATGAAGGTGAGGATGCGCAGATAGCCCAGGCCCAGGGGCTGGAGCAGCCAGTTGTCGAGCATCCACGACGCGCCGGCCGCCAGGGTGATGACGAAGGTGGTCGCCAGGCCCATGCCGAGGGCGCTGTCCACGCTCTTGGACACGCCCATCACCGGGCACAGGCCGAGAAACTTGATCAGCACCACGTTGTTCACCAGCGCGGTCGAGAGCAGCAGTAGCAGGAAGTCCTTCATGGGATGACGCCTCTCATCGGGTTTAGCCACCCCAGTGCATAAGCCATGCCAACTTCGCTGCGGTGCCGCAAATGCCCGGCCGCGTGCGGAATTGTGGGGCACGCACCAAAGCGGGGCGGATTTCGGGGGGTGGGATGTCACAAAACCGACAGGGGTTTATGTCGCATTTCCACCGAGAACCCGCCGTCTGCCGCGCCAGCCGCGGGAAGCAGGCGTTTTTGTGCACCACGGCACGGAAGATGCTCTGGCAGACCGGAGAAGCGTCCGATCCGAGAAACGCACACCCGAGGAGCCAGATCCATGCCGTCAGCCAAATGCCTCACGGCCCAACACGTGCAACCCAGCCCGAAGCTTCCGCCGGAGGTTTATCTGCAGGCCGTGGACCAGGCCGACCTGGCCATCTCGATCACCGATCTGGCCGCCAACATCCTCTTCGCCAACGAGAGCTTCACCCGCGTCACCGGCTACGCCCCGGGCGAAGTGGTGGGCAACAACGAGTCGATGCTCTCCAACCGCACCACCCCGCGGGAGATCTATCAATCGATGTGGACCGCGCTGATGGAACAGCGCCCGTGGTCGGGCAAGCTCCTCAACCGCCGGAAGAGCGGCCAGCTCTACCTCGCCGAGCTGACCATCTCGCCGGTGGTGGACGAATCCGGCAACACCACCCACTACCTGGGCATGCACCGGGACATCACCGAGATCCACCGCCTAGAGCAGATGGTGCGCAACCAGAAGGCGCTCATCGAATCGGTGGTGGATGCCGCGCCCATCGCCATCGCCCTCCTCGACCAGAAGGGCCGGGTGCTGCTGGACAACCAGGCCTACAAGAAGCTCGTGACCGACCTGCGGGTGAGCGAACCCGCCCACACCCTGCTCGACAGCGTGCTCGGCACCTGGCGCACCAGCCTGTCGGACGACATCAGCACCTGCATCTTCGACAACCGCGAAGCCCGCGTGGACCACCGCAACGGCCGGCCCCGCTGGCTGTCGGTGACCACCTCGATGATCCAGATCCACAGCGACAGCGCCGACAACTACTTCGCCTCGGCCGACCAGCCCGGGCTGCTGCTGGTGATCTCCGACGTCACCAGCCTGCGCGCCGAGCAGGAGCGCGCCCGCACCGCCGCCCTGCAGGCCGCGATGGCCGAGGAGGAGCGCACCGCGGCGCTGCGCGAGGGCCTGTCGGCGGCGATCTTCCGGCTCGAAGAGCCCATGAACGTGATGGCCTCGGCGGTCTCGATCCTGCAGCGGCGCGATCCGTCCAGCGCGGATCTGCTCAAGCACGCCCTCTCCGCCGGCCGCGAGCACATGGAATCCCTGCGCCAGGTGATCCCGCCCAGCGCACCGGAGATGGTCTTCAGCGTCAATCTCAACGAGCTGCTACGCGACGTGCTGGAAGTGTGCACGCCCCGCCTGCTGCGCGCCGGCGTGGTGGTGGACTGGCACCCGGCCGCCACCCTGCCGCCCCTGCTGGGCCGCCCGCTGCAGCTGCGCATGCTCTTCAAGGCGCTGGTGGATAACGCCATCGAGGCCATGGACCACAAGGGCTGGAAACGCCGCGAGCTGACCCTCGCCACCTCTGTTACGCGCAGCTGCATGGTCGTCACCGTGACCGACAGCGGCCCCGGCATCCCGGCCGAGCTGCGCCACCGGGCCTTCGAACCCTTCTTCTCGGCCAAGACGGGCGCCGGCCGCCACCTGGGCACCGGCCTGTCGCGGGCCCAGCAGATCGTCTCTGACCACGGCGGCATCATCGATCTGGACGAAAGTCCCGGCGGCGGCTGCCACGTGGTCGTCGAGTTCCGCCTGGACGGCGACCCGATCTGAGACCCAACGACGAGAGCAGAATGCACGAACACGTGATCCACTCCGCGGACTGTCCGCCCCCCGGCGGCTACTGCCGCACCCACGAGCTGAACATCCAGCTGCTCGCCGCGCTCTATGCGGTCAGCCGGGTTCTCAGCCGTTCGCTGGTGTTCGAGGAAACCCTGCGCGACGTGCTGCGGGTGCTGCAGGACGAAGCCGGCCTCACCGCCGGCATGATCGGCGTCGTCGACGCCCAGAGCGGCAACCTCATCACCCACACCCTCCACCACCCTTCCGGCCCCACCGGCGTGCAGTACCAGCCCGGCGAGGGCATCCTCGGCCTGATGCTCGAGAAGCCCCGCTCGGTGATGCTCGCCCGGGTGGGCGACGAGCCGCGCTTCCTCAACCGCCAGGGCATCTACCAGCAGGAGCTGCCCTTCATCGCGGTGCCGATCAAGGTCGGCGGCAACCTTCAGGGCATCCTGGCGGTGCAGCCCGAGGCGCCGGAAGACGGCCTGATCCAGGAGCGCGCCCAGTTCGTCGAGATGGTCGCCAACCTCATCGGCCAGGCCCTGCGCCTGTCCCTGGAGGTGGAGCAGGAGAAATCCAGCCTTGTCGAAGAGCGCGACCTGCTGCGCCGCACCGTGCGCCACCAGTTCGGCTTCGACAGCATGGTGGGCCGCTCGGCGGTGATGCGCCGGGTGTTCGACCAGGCACGCCTGGTGGCCAAGTGGAACACCACCGTGCTTATCCGCGGCGAGACCGGCACCGGCAAGGAGCTCATCGCCAACGCCATCCACTACAACTCGCCCCGCGCCCGCAACGCGATGGTCAAGCTCAACTGTGCGGCGCTGCCCGAGAACCTGCTCGAATCCGAGCTCTTCGGCCACGAGCGCGGCGCCTTCACCGGCGCCGTCGAGGCCCGCAAGGGGCGCTTCGAGCAGGCCAACGGCGGCACCCTGTTCCTCGACGAGATCGGCGAAATCTCGCCCTCCTTCCAGGCCAAGCTGCTGCGGGTGCTGCAGGAAGGCGAGTTCGAGCGCGTCGGTGGCAGCCGCACCGTGAAGGTGGACGTGCGCATCGTCGCCGCCACCCACCGGGATCTGGAAGCCGCGGTGGATTTCGGCGACTTCCGCGAGGATCTGTTCTACCGCCTCAACGTGATGCCGCTGTTCCTGCCGCCGCTGCGCGAACGCATCGAGGACATCCCGGAGATCGCCCGCCACCTGCTCACAAAGATCGGCGCCGAGCAAAAGCGCAAGCTCACCCTCACCGACATGGCCCAGCGCCGCCTCGCCAGCCACGAGTGGCCGGGCAATGTGCGCGAGCTGGAAAACTGTCTCGAGCGGGCCGCCGTGCTGTCGGAGGATGGCGTCATCGACGTGGATCTGATCCGCTTCCCGAGCACCCGCGAACGCCAGCCGGCCCGCCCGCCCCGCGACATGGGCCTGGGCAGCCCGGCGCCTGCCCGGCCGCCGGTCGAGGTGGATCTGAACGACCCGGGCATCTCCGAGAAGGAGCGCGTCGTCGCCGCACTTGAGCAGGCCGGCTGGGTGCAGGCCAAGGCCGCGCGCCTGCTGGGCATGACGCCCCGCCAGATCGCCTACCGCATCCAGACCCTCAACATCGAAGTGAAGCAATTCTGACCCGCTTGTCGGCTTTGCGACATCGCGCATGGCCGGCAAGCCGCTGATTTGCCAGACAAAAAACCTGGCACTCAACTTGCACAGTGGCTCCTGACCCCAGCACTTGCCCTTCAGGAGCC
>JAKLLO010000308.1 GCA_023150095.1 Zoogloea sp.
ACCCAGCTGTCCAAGTTCAACAAGACCACCGGCACCGTGGTGCTCGACAAGGCCGCCAAGACCGGCTCGGTGGACGTGGTGATCGACACCAAGTCGGTGGACACCGGCTACGACACCTTCAACGAGCACATCCAGGGCGAAGACTTCCTCGACACCGCCAAATACCCGACCGCCACCTTCAAGTCCACCAAGGTGGTCTTCAAGGGCGACAAGCCGGTCTCGATCACCGGCGACCTGACCCTCAAGGGCGTCACCAGGCCGGTGACCCTGAAGGTGACCAACTACGTGGCGATGCCCCACCCGATGCTCAAGAAGGACGCCATCGGCGCCGACGCCAGCGTGGTGGTGAAGCGCAGCGAGTTCAACGCCGGCAAGTACGCCCCCCACGTGGGCGACGACGTGACCATCAGCATCGCCATCGAAGCGATCAAGGGCTGATCGCCCGCGGGCACTGCCCCGGCGGCAGTGCCCGGTGACCCCCACGAGGAGGCTCCATGTTTGAACTGAGACCCGCCGCCGAGCGCGGCAACGCACAATTCGGCTGGCTCGATTCCCGCCACACGTTCTCGTTCGGCCACTACCACGACCCGAAACAGGTGGGCTTTTCCGACCTGCTGGTGATCAACGACGACCTGGTCGCCCCCGGCCAAGGCTTCGGCACCCACCCGCACCGGGACATGGAGATCTTCTCGTACGTGCTCGACGGCGCCCTGGCCCACGAAGACTCGATGGGCACCGGCTCGGTGATCCGCCCCGGCGACGTGCAGATGATGAGCGCCGGCACGGGCATCCGCCACAGCGAGTTCAACGCCTCCGAGAGCGCGCCGGTGCACTTCCTGCAGATCTGGATCGTGCCCGACCGCCGGGGCGTCGAGCCCCGCTACCAGCAGCGGCATTTCAGCGCCGCCGACAAGCGCGGCCGCCTGCGCCTGATCATCTCGCCCGACGGCGCCGACGGCTCGCTGGGCGTGTACCAGGATGCCCGCGTGCATGCCGGCCTGTTCGACGGACTTGAGGCGCACAGCCTCACCCTGCCGCCCGGCCGCCACGCCTACGTGCATCTGGCCCAGGGCAAGCTGATGGTCAACGGCCACCCCATGCAGGCCGGCGACGGCGCCCGCCTGCGCAACGCAGAGCGGATCGAATTCAGCCAGGGCAAGAACGCCGAAGTGCTGGTCTTCGACCTCCGCCCCAACGAACTCCCCGATTTCTGACCCCACACCCTGGAGAGAACCCCATGAAGATCCTGCAGATCAACAGCAGCGCCCGCTCCGCCGGCGCCAACTCCACCCGCCTGGCCGACGCCATCACCGCCCGCCTGAAGGCCGCCAACCCGGCCGCCGTGGTCGAGCTGCGCGACCTCGCCGCCAACCCGCACCCGGTGCTCGACGAAGCCGCCCTCGGCGCGCTGTTCACCCCCGCCGAGCAGCGCACGCCCGAGCAGGCCGCCCGCGTCGCCCTCGACGACGCCCTGATCGCCCAGGTGCAGGCCGCCGACGCGATCGTGCTGGGCGTGCCGATGTACAACTTCGGCGTGCCGGTGCAGCTCAAGACCTGGATCGACGCGATCGCCAAGGCCGGCGTCACCTTCCGCTACACCGAGAACGGCCCCGAGGGCCTGATCAAGGGCAAGAAGGTGTACGTGGCCCTGGCCCGCGGCGGCCTCTACCGCGACACCCCGGCCGACTCCCAGGTGCCCTACCTCAAGGGCGTGCTCGGCTTCCTGGGCATGACCGACGTGGAGTTCATCTACGCCGAAGGCCTGGCGATGGGCGCCGAGAGCACCGACAAGGCCTTCGCCGAAGCCGAAGCCGCCATCGGCGCCGCGGTGGCCTGAGCGGCCTCAATGGCCTGAGAGCCGGCTGCTGCCTGCCCTGCTTGCGGGCGCTGTTGCAACAACGGGCCCGCTGGGCCCGTTTCAGACTGCTGACGAACCCCCGGTTTTTCCGGGGGTTCGTGCTTTCTGAAGCCCTCTCAGACGACAGGAAACGCCTGATAGCGGCCTGAGCCCGTGGCGCTCCTCTGGAGAAAGAGGACGTGTTGGCGGCGTAGAGC
>JAKLLO010000077.1 GCA_023150095.1 Zoogloea sp.
GGCCTGCTTCTCGGTGTGCGCCTTGAGGGGTGAGCCTTCGTCGGTCCACACGCTGGCGTACTTGGCAGCGGATTTGGCCGGACGGGTGCGCAGGATGATGCCGTGGAGGATCGGCCACCATAGAAGGCGTGGAATCTCCACGACCCGCGGGTCGGACAGGAACTGTCGCAGATACGGGCGCAGGGCGGCCGCTGTGGGGGCGGCGGGGGTGCCGAGATTGACCAGCAGGATGCCGGTACGCGGCGCCTTGCCGTGGGTGTGCGCTGGCGCTTGCCAGAATCGGGTCATCGGGGAGCTTTCAGGTTCAGTTTTGCCCGGAGAGGGCGCTGGAAATGAGGCGGGCGGTGACGTCCACGATCGGGATCACTCGTTCGTAGGCCATCCGGGTGGGGCCGATCACGCCGACCGAGCCGACCAGCTGGCCGTCCACTTCGTAGGGGGCGGTGACGACGCTGCAGTCGTCCAGCGGGCTGAGGCCGCTTTCGCCACCGATGAAAATCTGCACGCCCTGGGCGCGGTTGGAGATGTCGAGAAGCTGCATCAGCCCGGTCTTCTGCTCGAAGAGCTTGAAGAGCTCACGCAGGCGGGCCATGTTCGACGACAGATCCTCGGCATCGAGCAGGTTGGTTTCGCCGGAGATCACGTAGGTGCTGCGGGTTTCCTCCAGCGCCTCGCTGCCGGCCTCGACGGCCGCGCTCATCAGCTCGGTCATGTCGGTGCGTAGCTGCTTGAGCTCATCCTGGATGCGGGTGCGGATCTCGTCGAAGGCGAGGCCGGCGAAGTGCTGGTTGAGATAGTTGGCCGCAGTGACGAGCTCCGACGGGCTGTAGGCGCGCTTGGTGAACAGGATGCGGTTCTGCACGTCGCCAGCGCTGGTGACGAGGATCAGCAGGATGCGGGTGTCGGACAAACTGACGAACTCGATCTGGCGGATCTTCGGCACGTCCTGCTTTGGCGACACGACGACGCCGGCGAAGTGGGTGAGGCCCGACAGCAGCTGGGAGGCGGCATTGAGCACCCGCTGGGGCTCGCCGGGCTGGATCTGACCCTGGAGTTCATGGAGCTGGCCGGTGCCGATGGGCTGCACCGTGAGCAGGCTGTCCACAAAAAAACGGTAGCCGAGGGGCGTGGGAATCCGCCCGGCCGAGGTGTGCGGGCTGGTGATGAAGCCCAGCTCCTCCAGGTCGGACATCACGTTGCGCACCGTGGCCGGCGACAGTTGCAGGCCCGAATAGCGCGACAGGGCCCGCGACCCGACGGGCTGGCCTTCGGCGATGTAATGCTCCACCAGGGTCTTCAGGAGGATTTGCGAGCGTTGGTCGAGACGGGTCATGGCGGCAGATGGAGGGTTCCCGGCGATTCTAAGAGAAGGCCTGCGTTCATGAGAAGCAGGAGCACGCGGCAGAATGTGGTTTAATCAATGCATGACCTGCGAGTTCAAGACTATCGCACTGATCGGCAAGTATCAGAGCCCTGAAGTGGCCGAAGCGGTGCTTCGGCTGGCCAATTATTTGCGCGGCCTCGGCATTGCCGTGTTGATCGAGCAGGGAACCGCGAGTTCCACCGGTCTCACGGCGGGTTTCACGGTGGCGAGCTACGATGAGATCGGCGCCCGGGCGGATCTGGCCGTGGTGCTCGGCGGTGACGGCACACTGCTCAACAGCGCCTGCCGGCTGGCTGCTCATAACGTGCCGCTGGCGGGCGTCAATCAGGGCCGGCTGGGCTTTCTCACCGACATCTCCCGTGAGGTCGCCCTCGACAAGATCGGCGAGATCCTCCAGGGGCGCTACACCGAAGAATCCCGCATCCTGCTCGACGCCGAAGTGCTGCGCGGCGGGCAACGGGTGTTCCATACGGTGGCCCTCAATGACGTGGTCGTCAACAAGGGCGAGCTGGGCCGGATGATCGAATTCGACCTGCGTGTCGATGGCGAATTCGTCTACACCCAGCGCTCCGACGGCATGATCGTCTCGACCCCCACCGGCTCGACGGCCTACGCCCTGTCGGCCAACGGGCCGATCCTTCACCCCAGCGTCGAAGGCATCGCGCTGGTGCCCATGTGCCCCCACGCGCTCACCGCCCGGCCGATCACGCTGCCCGATCATTGCTGCATCGAGATCGTGCTGCTGCCGCCCCACGATTCCCGCGTCCACTTCGACGGCCAGAGCCGCTACGACACCCGCGCCGGCGACACCGTGCGGATCACCCGTTCGCCCCACCGCGTGCGCCTGCTTCACCCCCCGGGCTACAGCTACTTTGCGATGCTTCGCGAAAAGCTGCACTGGAGCTCGACGCCCCGTCACGGCTGATCTGCCGGTCTCATCCATTCGGTTTTTTCATGCTGCGTCATCTTTCCATTCGCGATTTCGTGATTGTCGATCGGCTCGAGCTGGCCTTCCAGGCCGGCTTCGGCGCGCTTACCGGCGAGACCGGTGCGGGCAAGTCGATCCTCCTGGATGCCCTCGGGCTGGCCCTTGGCGGCAAGGCCGAGGCCGGCGTGGTGCGCAGCGGCCAGGCGCGCGCCGAGATCGTCGCCGAGTTCGATCTGCCGCCCGACGGCCCGTTGCGGGCCTGGCTGGCGGAGCAGGAGATCGACGCCGACGAAGGCGTGCTGCTGATGCGCCGCGTCATCGAAAGTGGCGGTCGTTCCAAGGCGTGGCTCAACGGTTCGCCGGTGGTGCTGGCCCAGCTGCGCACCGCAGGCGAATGGCTGGCCGACATCCACGGGCAACATGCCCATCACGCGTTGCTGCGGCCCGACGCCCAGCTGGCGCTCGTCGATGCCCACGGCGGCCTGGCTGCCCAGGTGGCCGAGGTGGCCGAGCGTCACCGTGCCTGGTCGGCCCTGCGCCGGGCGCGGGAGGCGGCGGAGGAGGGCGCGTCTTCCACCGAGCGCGAGCGTGAGCTCCTCGGCTGGCAGGTGGCTGAACTACGCGAACTGGCCTTCGAGCCCGAAGAATGGGCCCAGCTCAATCAGGAGCAGGCCCGGCTGGCCCACGCCGCCGGCCTGATCGAAGGCAGCGCGGAAGTCATCGACGGCCTGGCGGAAGGCGAGTACGCGCTGGTCTCCCAGCTTGAGCGCTTGCTGTCCCGCGTCGCCGACATGGCGACCCACGACGGCCAACTCGCCGACGTGCAGGAGCTGCTCGGCAGCGCCAGCATCCAGCTCGACGAGGCGCTCCACGCCATGCGCCGCTACCGTGACCGGCTCGATCTCGATCCCGATCGCCTGGCCGAGATCGACCAGCGCATCCAGGCCATCACCGCCATGGCCCGCAAATATCGCGTCGCGCCTGAAGGGCTGCCGGAAGTGCTGGCCGAGAGTGTCGGCCGGCTCGATCGGCTGGTCCGCCAGTCCGATCCTGAAGCCCTGGCCCGGGAAGAAGCCGCGGCCCGGGCGGCCTTTCTGGCCGTGGCCGAGCCGCTCTCGGCGGCCCGGCGCAAGCTTGCGGCCGAGCTGTCGGCGGCAGTCACCGAAGCCATGCAGTCGCTGGCGATGGGCGGTGCCCAGTTCGAGATCGCCCTGCGGCCCGTCGATGAGGGCGCCGCGAGCGGGCTGGAGAGCGTCGAATTCCTCGTCACCGCCAACGCCAGCCAGCCGCTCAGGCCGATGGCCCGGGTGGCGTCGGGTGGCGAGTTGTCGCGCATCGGGTTGGCGATCCAGGTCATCACCAGCCGCAATGCGGCCACGCCAACGCTGATCTTCGACGAGGTGGATGTGGGGATTGGCGGCCGGGTGGCCGAGATAGTCGGCCGGCTGCTGCGTCAGCTGGGCGACGACCGGCAGGTGCTGTGCGTCACCCACCTGCCGCAGGTGGCCGCCCAGGCCAACTGGCAATGGTCCATTGCCAAGGAAACACGGGATGGCGAGACCCTGTCGCGGGTTACGCCGCTGGACGACCCGGCGCGGATCGAGGAGATCGCCCGGATGCTGGGCGGGGTGAACATCACCGACACCACCCGCAGCCACGCCGCGGAGATGCTGGGCCTGACCGGCTGATCAGCCCAGGCTGGCGGCGCCGGCCATGGTCACGACGCCGGTGAGCACGAACACGCCGGCGGCAATCCAGCGGATCAGCTTGAGGGGCAGGCGTTTCGCCAGCCCTTCGCCCAGCAGCACGGCCGGCACGTTGGCGAGCATCATGCCCACCGTGGTGCCCAGCACCACCCAGGCCAGCGCATCGAAACGGGCGGCGAGGGCGACGGTGGCGAGTTGCGTCTTGTCGCCCATCTCGGCGATGAAGAAGGCGATGGCGGTGGTCACGAATGCGCCGGCCGGGTGCATCTCGGAAGGCGCCTCGTCGTCGTCCAGCGTGTCGGGCTTGAGCGTCCACAGGCCGAACACCACGAACACGAGGCCGACGATCCACGGCAGCCAGTGGGACGGGATGTACTGGGCAACCCATACGCCCACCGAGCCGGCCAGGGCGTGGTTGAGGATCGTCGCCACGAAGATCCCGGCAATGATCGGCCAGGGCTTGCGCAGGCGGGCCGCCAGCACGAAAGACAAAAGCTGGGTCTTGTCGCCGATTTCAGCCAGGGCGACGAGGGCTGTCGAAGTCAGGAATGCGTCCACGGGGTGGCGGCGTCAGGGCCGCGGAGAGTCAGGAATCGGAGGTGTTGCCGACCTGGCCGACACCGACGGCCTTGTGCGGGCAGTCGGTCTTCTTGCAGTCCACGTACAGGTAGAGGGCGTGTTCGCGCACCGCAAAGCCGCGTTCTTCGGCGATGCGGTTCTGGCGTTCCTCGATGGCGGGGTCGAAGAACTCTTCCACGTGCCCGCACTGCATGCAGACGAGGTGGTCGTGGTGGCCGCCTTCATTGAGCTCGAAGACGGCCTTGCCGGATTCAAAGTAATGGCGCTCGAGGATGCCTGCCTGCTGGAACTGGGTGAGCACGCGATAAACGGTGGCCAGCCCGATGTCCATGTCTTCGGCGATCAGCAGGCGATAGACGTCTTCGGCGGTCAGATGGCGGTTTTCGGCCTTCTGGAACAGATCGAGGATCTTCAGCCGCGGAAAGGTCGCCTTCAGGCCGATACTTTTTAGATTCTGGGAGTTGCTGGACATGGGGGCCCCGAAAAACACGAGAAGGCGGCCGGGAGCCCGGCCGGCCCCGTATGATATAGTTTCTGCCCCTCGTTGAGAATGCGGCCTCCGTGCCGCGCCTGCGTCCGCTCCCGAACCCCATGCGCAATCTGATCTCTTCCGCCTTGCTGTTCGCCGCGCTGGGTGCGGCTGTTTCCGGTTGCTCGCCGACCGCGGTCAGCGATTTCGTGAAGCCGTACCGGATCGACATCCGTCAGGGCAATTACGTTACCCAGGAAATGGTCGCCCAGCTCAAGCCAGGGATGACCCGTGACCAGGTCCGCTTCGTGCTGGGCACGCCGCTGGTCACTGATGTCTTTCATTCCGACCGCTGGGACTACGTGTATCGCTTCCGCCCGGGCAAGGGTGATCAGCTCCAGGAGCGTCGCCTCACGGTGATCTTCGCTGGCGACAGCCTTTCTCGGCTGGAAGGCGATGTCCGCCCCGAAGACGCGGCGGCAAAGCCCCAGTAATCCGCGGGGCGGCCCGCCCTCGACACCCATTTCCTATCGTTCATTTTCGGGAAAAACATGAAGAAAGTTCGTATCGCGATTGCCGGTGCGTCGGGCCGCATGGGCCGGATGCTGATCGAGACGACCCTCAAGGCCGCCGACGCCGAGCTCGTGGCCGCCTTCGACCAGCCGGACAGCCCCTTCATCGGCAAGGATGCGGGCGAGCTGGTCAGCCAGCCCTGTGGCGTGGCGATCACCGCCGACGTGGCCGCCGGTCTCGCCAAGGCGGATTGTCTGATCGACTTCACCCGCCCCGAGGGCACGCTCCATCACCTGGAACTCGCCAAGGCAGCCTCGTGCGGCATGGTGATCGGCACGACCGGTTTCTCGGCTGAGGGCAAGGCTGCCATCGCGGCTGCCGCCGAGAGTATTCCGGTGGTCTTTGCGCCCAACATGGCGATCGGCGTCAATGCGGTGTTCAAGCTGCTCGAAGTGGCCGCGCGCATCCTGAACGAAGGCTACGACGTGGAAGTCATCGAGGCCCACCATCGCCTGAAGGTTGATGCGCCCTCCGGCACTGCGCTGCGCATGGGCGAGGTGGTCGCGAAGGAACTTGGCCGGGATCTGGAAACCTGCGCCATCTACGGCCGCGAAGGCGTGACCGGCGAGCGCGACGCCCAGACCATCGGTTTCTCGACGATCCGCGGCGGTGACATCGTCGGCGATCACACCGTGCTGTTTGCCGGGATCGGCGAGCGCATCGAGATCACCCACAAGAGCAGCAGCCGCATGCCGTACGCCTCCGGCAGCCTGCGTGCAGCGCGCTTCATCGCTGGTCGCAAGGCGGGGCTTTTCGATATGCAGGATGTGCTCGGCCTGAAGTGATCGGGGCCTGGTCCCAGGGCCTCAAGGACGCCGGCAGCATGCCGTTATAGTCGTCAGATTCAAGGCAGTACGCCGCTTCGCCGGTGTGCTTTCGTTCTAGACAGACGCTCCCGACCTCCTTGCCGAAGTGACCAGCCCAGAAGCCGATCCCGCCGCGTCCGACGACAAGCTCGGGCGCGCATTGCGAGACTTTATTGCGCAGCGCGTTGCAAGTGGCAGTCTGTCTGCTACCTGTGATGTGGCGACCGCTTCGCCGGCACAGCTGCTCGACCTCCTTGGCGGAGTCATCGCGGCACGCGACGAAGCAGAGTGCAAAGTCCGGGCTTCAAGCGAGCGCCTCGATCTCGCCATGCAGAACACCGAAGGTGGGCTGTGGGACTGGGATCTGGCCTCGGGTGTCGTCGTCCTCGACGACAACTGGCGCGAGATCCTCGGCTACACCGAAAGCGATGCCGCTGCGAAGCCCCAGTGGCTCTCGCTGGTGCATCCCGATGACCTGGAAACGATCCGGTATCACGCGATCGTGCATCTTCGCGGCGAGCTGGATCACTTTGAGGTTCAGTTCCGGATTCGTCATTGCTCCGGTAGCTGGCGCTGGGTTTTCGTTCGTGGGCGTGCCTCCAGCCGGGATAGGGAAGGGCGCTGGGCCCGAATGGTCGGCACCTACCGGGATGTGACCCAGGCAAAGCGTTCCGAACTCGAACTCCTTCACGCCAAGGAGCAGGCCGAGGCGGCCAACCGGGCGAAGAGCGACTTCCTCGCCAACATGAGTCACGAGATTCGCACCCCGATGAACGGCATCATCGGGATGACCGAACTCCTTCTCGACACCCAGCTCGACATCGAGCAGCGGGAATACCTCCAGACCGTCAAGAGCTCCGCCGATTCGCTGCTGCGGATCATCAATGACGTGCTCGACTTCTCGAAGATCGAGGCCGGGCATCTGACCCTCGAACGGGTTGGTTTCTCGCTGCCGGGCATGCTCGGCGACATGATGAAGTCGCTGGCGCTGCGGGCTTACCAGAAAGGCCTGGAGTGCTTCTACGACGTGGCTCCGGAGGTTCCGACGGTGCTCGTCGGCGACCCGACGCGCCTGCGTCAGGTGCTCACCAATCTGGTGGGTAATGCGATCAAGTTTACCGAGCAGGGCGAAGTCGAGGTTTCGGTCTCTAGCCTTGGCGAATCGGCCGGGGTGCTGAGTCTTGAGTTCGCCGTCCGGGATTCCGGCATCGGCATCCCGGCCGACAAGCAGGCGCTCGTCTTTGGGGCATTTTCCCAGGCGGACGAATCCACGACCCGCAAGTATGGCGGTACCGGGCTTGGGCTGGCGATCAGTCGGCGGATCGTTGAACTGATGGGCGGTGCGATCACGCTCGATAGCGAGCCCGGCGTGGGAAGCACCTTCCGCTTCACCATTCGGGTTGGTGTCGGTCAGGCGGGGCAGGTGCTTCAGCCGAACCTCGGGCAGCGTCGGGTTCTCCTTGCGGGCCGCAACGCGGCGCTGCGTCGCTGCGTCGGCCGTCAGTTGGGTTCCGTCGGCCTCGAGGTGCTGGAGGCGGGTACGGGAGAGGCCGTTGAAGAGTTGCTGGCGGCGGCCCATAAGTCGAACGCTCCCTTCGACTGGCTGCTGATGGATGCAACGATGCCGGCGCCCGGCGGCTACGCCCTCGCCGAGTCGTTCAGCAAGGGGTGGCCGCGGCTGGATCGCGTGGTGATGATGCTGGACGCCAATACCCAGCGCAGCGATACCGTCAGGTGCGAGAACCTGAAAGTTGGTGCGCGTCTCATCAAGCCCTTCGCCCAGACCGATCTGTTTGAAGCCCTGGCGCTGACGCTGCAGGGTGAAGCAGTGGACGAAGAGAAGATGTTCGCGTTCGATGCAGCTCAAACCCAGGCCTACGCGCCGCCGGTCTCGAAAGCGCGCCAGAACCTGAAGATCCTGCTGGTTGAGGATAATCCGGTCAATCAGACCGTGGCGGTCAAGATGCTCGAGAAGGTCGGCCACAAGCTCACGGTGGCCGGCAACGGCCAGGAGGCGCTGGACCTCTTCGACAAGGAGCGCTTCGACCTGATTCTGATGGATGTTCAGATGCCGGTGATGGGGGGGCTCGAGGCCACCCAGGCCATCCGCACCCGTGAGGCGCGGCGCAGCTGGGCTGCGGGCGGCCAGTGGCGCTCGACGCCGATCGTGGCGATGACGGCCCATGCGATGCAGGGCGACCGGGATCGCTGTCTGATGGCCGGCATGGACGACTACATCGCCAAGCCGATCAAGCCCGTCGAGCTCCACGCCGTGATCGACCGGGTGATGGGTGACGTGAATGTGAGTGGGGATGAACCCGAAGAGGCGTCCGGCAACTATCTGGACATGGCGGGCGACAACGCGATTGCCGATCTGGAATCGACCCGCGACCTGCTCGACGGCGACGATGCGGCCCTGCAGCAGCTCATCAGCCTGTTCTTCAGCGATCTTGAGCGCAACCGGCGGTCGCTGGAGCAGGCGCACCGTGATGGCGACTTCCCGACGATCCGCAGCATCGCCCATTCGATCAAGGGCTCGGCTGGTGTCTTCAATGCCGGCGCCGTGACCTCGGTCGCGCAGCGCATCGAACTGGCCGCCAAGGACGCGGATGCGCCAACGGTCAAACGCGAACTGCCAGTGCTCATGACCGAGCTCGGCAATCTTGCGGGCGTATTGCGCAGAGCGCGCCGGTCGGGCTAGGCGTGTCAGCGTCTTGTCAGTTTCCCTACAGACGAGTTTGCCGGACTGGCCCGTCACGGGCTATAATTAGAAAGTTTCTCAGCGGGATAGCCACAGCGGCTGATCCCGTTTTTCATGTGTAGCCTGCTGCACATGCCAGTTGCCCAATCACCAGAATTCGAGGAGTCCGCCGTGTCAGCTTTCCCGCCCGCCATTCTTGCTCTTGCCGACGGGACGGTGTTTTACGGTAAAGGCATCGGAGCGGTCGGTTCGACGGTTGGTGAGGTTGTGTTCAACACCTCCATGTCGGGTTACCAGGAAATTCTCACCGACCCGAGCTACTGCCGTCAGATCGTCACCCTCACCTACCCGCACATCGGCAACACCGGCATCAACCGCGAAGACTGCGAGGCCAGCAAGGTTTTTGCCGCAGGCCTCGTCATTCGCGATCTGCCGCTGGTGGCGTCCAACTGGCGCAGCGAACAGTCGCTGGATGCTTACCTCAAGTCCGAGAACATCGTCGCCATCGCCGGCATCGACACCCGCAAGCTGACCCGCATCCTTCGTGAGAAGGGCGCCCAGAGCGGCTGCATCGTCACCGCCGCCACCGCCGCCGAGCTCAACGCCGAAGCTGCCGTGGCCCAGGCCCGCGGCTTCCCGGGGCTGGCTGGCATGGATCTGGCCAAGGTCGTGTCGGCCACCGAAACCTACCCCTGGACCGAAGGCGAATGGCGCCTCGATCAAGGCTACGTGGCTGCCGAGAACCCCCGCTTCCACGTGGTGGCCTACGACTACGGCGTCAAGCGCAACATCCTGCGCATGCTGGCCGAGCGCGGCTGCCGCCTGACCGTCGTGCCGGCCCAGACGCCGGCGTCCGAAGTGCTCGCCCTGAACCCGGATGGCGTCTTCCTGTCCAACGGCCCCGGCGATCCGGAGCCCTGCGACTACGCAATCAAGGCCATCCAGGACGTACTGGCGAAGGGCATTCCGACCTTCGGCATCTGCCTGGGTCACCAGCTGCTCGCGCTGGCCTCCGGGGCCAAGACCATGAAGATGAAGTTCGGTCACCACGGTGCCAACCATCCGGTCAAGGATCTGGAGTCCGGCCAGGTGCTGATCACCAGCCAGAACCACGGTTTCGCGGCCGATGCGGCCACCCTGCCGGCCAACGTCCGGGTCACCCACGTGTCCCTGTTCGACGGCAGCCTGCAAGGCCTTGCCCGCACCGACGTGCCGGCCTTCTCGTTCCAGGGTCACCCCGAAGCGAGCCCCGGCCCTCACGACGTGGCCTACCTGTTCGACCGATTCATCAAGTTGATGGAGGCGAAGGGCTGAGGCCGATCGCCATGCCGGCGTGCCCGAGCGCGCCACTCCCAGGCCATCCGCTATCCAGTCGCTGAAGAACCATGCCCAAACGTACAGACATCAAGACCATCCTCATCATTGGCGCCGGCCCGATCATCATCGGCCAGGCCTGTGAATTCGACTACTCCGGCGCCCAGGCCTGCAAGGCCCTGCGCGAAGAGGGTTACAAGGTCGTGCTGGTGAATTCCAACCCGGCCACGATCATGACCGACCCCGGCACCGCCGACGTCACCTACATCGAGCCGATCACCTGGCAGGTCGTCGAGCGCATCATCGAGAAGGAACGCCCTGACGCGGTGCTGCCCACCATGGGTGGCCAGACCGCGCTCAACTGCGCCCTCGATCTCGCCAAGCACGGCGTGCTCGCCAAGTATGGCGTCGAGCTCATCGGTGCCAAGGAAGAGGCCATTGACAAGGCCGAGGATCGCCTGAAGTTCAAGGACGCGATGACCAAGATCGGTCTGGGTTCTGCCCGTTCCGGCATCGCCCACACCATGGAAGAAGCCCATCAGGTCCAGACCGAGATCGGCTTCCCGGTGATCATCCGTCCGTCCTTCACGCTGGGCGGCACCGGCGGCGGCATCGCCTACAACACCGAAGAATTCGTCGAGATCTGCAAGCGCGGCCTCGAAGCCAGCCCGACCAACGAACTCCTGATCGAAGAGTCGCTGATCGGCTGGAAGGAATACGAGATGGAAGTCGTCCGTGACCATGCGGACAACTGCATCATCGTGTGCTCCATCGAGAACCTCGACCCGATGGGCGTCCACACCGGCGACTCCATCACCGTCGCCCCGGCCCAGACGCTGACCGACAAGGAATACCAGATCCTCCGTAACGCCTCCATCGCGGTGCTGCGCGAGATCGGCGTCGATACCGGCGGCTCCAACGTCCAGTTCGCGATCAACCCGAAGGACGGTCGGATGATCGTCATCGAGATGAACCCGCGGGTGTCCCGCTCCTCCGCGCTGGCCTCCAAGGCCACCGGCTTCCCGATCGCCAAGGTCGCGGCCAAGCTGGCGGTGGGCTTCACGCTGGATGAGCTCAAGAACGACATCACCGGCGGCGCGACCCCGGCGTCCTTCGAACCGTCCATCGACTACGTCGTCACCAAGATCCCGCGTTTCGCCTTCGAGAAATTCCCCCAGGCCAACGACCGCCTGACCACCCAGATGAAGTCGGTGGGCGAGGTGATGGCCATGGGCCGCACCTTCCAGGAGTCTTTCCAGAAGGCCCTGCGCGGTCTGGAAACCGGCGCCTACGGCCTGGATGAAGTCGAAGCCGATCGTGACGACCTCGAGCGCGAACTCGGTGATCCGGGTGCCCAGCGCATCTGGTACGTCGGTCAGGCTTTCCGCGAAGGCCTGAGCCTCGAAGAAGTCCATGCGCTCACCCGTATCGATCCCTGGTTCCTGATCCAGATCGAGGACATCATCCTCACCGAGAAGTCGCTCTCCGGCCGCTCCCTCAAGGGCATCGCCGCGCCCGAGCTGCGCGAGCTGAAGCGCAAGGGTTTCGCCGATCGCCGCATCGCCAAGCTCCTCGGTACCGACGAAACCTCCGTGCGCCTGCACCGCCACACCCTCGGTGTGCGTCCGGTCTTCAAGCGCGTGGATACCTGTGCGGCTGAATTCGCCACCGCCACCGCCTACCTCTATTCCTCCTACGAGGACGAGTGCGAGGCCCACCCGACCGACAAGAAGAAGATCATGGTGCTGGGCGGCGGCCCGAACCGGATCGGTCAAGGCATCGAGTTCGACTACTGCTGCGTGCATGCCGCGATGGCCATGCGTGAAGACGGGTACGAGACCATCATGGTCAACTGCAACCCGGAAACCGTCTCCACCGACTACGATACCTCCGATCGCCTGTACTTCGAGCCGCTCACGCTGGAAGACATCCTCGAGATCGTCGCCGTCGAGAAGCCCGTCGGCGTCATCGTCCAGTTCGGTGGCCAGACCCCGCTGAAGCGCGCCCGTGACCTCGAAGCCAACGGCGTGCCCATCATCGGCACCACCCCGGACATGATCGACGCCGCCGAGGACCGCGAGCGCTTCCAGAAGCTGCTGCATGAGCTCGGCCTCAAGCAGCCGCCCAACCGCACCGCCCGCACGCCGGAAGACGCCGTGCGCCTGGCGGCCGAGATCGGCTATCCGCTGGTCGTGCGTCCGAGCTACGTGCTCGGCGGCCGCGCGATGGAAATCGTCCACGAGCAGAAGGATCTCGAGCGCTACATGCGCGAGGCCGTCAAGGTTTCCAACGATTCGCCGGTGCTCCTCGACCGCTTCCTGAACGACGCCATCGAAGTGGACGTGGATGCCCTCTCCGACGGCAAGCGCGTGATGATCGGCGGCATCATGGAACACATCGAACAGGCCGGCGTGCACTCCGGTGACTCCGCCTGCTCGCTGCCGCCGTACAGCCTGTCGGCCAAGCTGCAGGACGAGCTGCGTCGCCAGACCGAAGCCATGGCCCGCGCCCTCAACGTCTGCGGCCTGATGAACGTCCAGTTCGCGATCCAGGGCAAGGGCGACGACGCCATCGTCTATGTGCTCGAAGTGAACCCGCGCGCCTCGCGCACCGTGCCCTTCGTCTCCAAGGCGTGCAGCCTGCCGCTGGCCAAGATCGCCGCGCGCTGCATGGCCGGTCGCAGCCTTGATGACCAGGGCGTCGTCGGTGAAGTCGTGCCGCCGTACTACTCGGTCAAGGAGGCGGTGTTCCCCTTCGTCAAGTTCCCTGGCGTCGATACCATCCTCGGCCCCGAGATGAAGTCCACCGGCGAAGTGATGGGCGTCGGCCGCACCTTCGCCGAAGCCTTCGTCAAGAGCCAGCTGGGTGCCGGTGTGCGCCTGCCGACTTCCGGCAAGGCCTTCATCAGCGTCAAGCACGCCGACCGTCCGAAGGCGATCGAAGTGGCACGTGAACTGATCGACTTGGGCTTCACCGTCGTTGCCACCCGTGGCACCGCGTCGGCGATTGCCGGTGCTGGTCTGGCCGTCTCGGCGGTCAACAAGGTGAACGAAGGCCGTCCGCACATTGTGGATATGATCAAGAACAACGAGATCAGCCTGGTCATCAACACCGTTGAGGAGAAGCGTCAGGCGGTGTCCGATTCCCGTTCGATCCGGACCAGCGCGCTGGCCGCGAAGGTCACGGTCTACACGACGATCGAAGGCGCTCGCGCCGCCTGTGCGGGCATGCGTCATCTGTCCGGCCTCGAGACCTACTCGCTGCAAGGTCTCCACGCGGAGCTCACGAAGGCATGAACAAGGTTCCCTTGACCGTTGCCGGGGCCGAGAAGCTCCGGCAGGAACTGCATCGATTGAAAACCGTTGATCGCCCGAGCGTGATCGCGGCCATTGCCGAAGCCCGTTCCCACGGCGATCTCTCCGAGAACGCCGAATACGACGCTGCCAAGGAGCGCCAGGGTTTCATCGAGGGGCGCATCCGCGAGGTGGAGGGCAAGCTCTCCAACGCGCAGATCATCGATCCCAAGCTGCTCGATGCCGACGGCCGCTGCGTGTTTGGCGCAACCGTCGAGCTCGAGGATCTGGACACCGGCGACACGGTGACCTACCAGATCGTCGGCGACGACGAGGCAGACATCAAGGAAGGCAAGATCGCCATCAGCTCCCCGATTGCGCGGGCGCTGATCGGCAAGTTTGCCGGCGATGTGGCCGAGGTCCAGGCGCCGAAGGGCGTGCGCGAGCTCGAACTGATCGACGTGCGCTACGTCTGAGCCGCAGCGCATGCACCGCCTTGCCGAGCACCTTTACAGCATCGTGATCACCCTCTGGGTGGGCGCGCTGTGGGCGATCGGCTACATGGCGGCGCCCACGCTGTTTCATGTACTCGACGATCGGGCGCTGGCCGGCAAGGTAGCTGGCCAGCTGTTCACTTATGTGGCGTGGCTGGGCATGGCTGCCAGTGCTTATCTGCTGGTGTTCGTTGCGCTGCGCAAGGATAGCGGGGCCTTCAAGAGCAGCGTGTTCTGGCTGGTCTTCCTGATGCTGGGGCTGACGGTGGCCGGCTACTTCGGCATTCAGCCGATCCTTACCCAGTTGAAGGCGGATTCGTTTCCGCGCGAAGTGATGGAAAGCGCCCTGCGTGACCGCTTTGCGGCCTGGCATGGCGTTTCCAGCATCGTTTATCTGATCCAGAGCCTGCTCGGGCTGGTGCTCGTCGCCTTGCAGGGCCGCGGTCTGCGCTGACCGCGGTGATCGTTCAGCGGTCCGACGAACCGCGGGACGATTTTCCCGGCGCAGCAAACCAGTGGGGCTTCTTGGATTTGTTGGCATTCAGCGAGGACACGCCTCGGCGGGCCGACAGAGCCTTCGCAGACTTGGCCTTGGACACCGGCTTCTTGGGCTTGTCGGAAGGCGTGCCAGGGGTGGATTCCACCTCCTGCTTCTCGCGCCAGACGACCAGTGTCTTGCCGATATGCTGAACGGACGCGGCGCCGAGTTCGGCACACACCGTCGCCATGATCAGGTCGCGTTCGGTGCGATCTTCACCATAAACCCGGATCTTGATGAGTTCGTGGGCCTGCAGGGCGTGGTCGATTTCCTTGAGCACGGCCGGCGTAAGGCCGTTACTGGCCACGCTGACGACGGGGTTGAGATGGTGGGCTTGCGCGCGAAGGGCTCGCCGTTCCGCAGGGGTAAGTTCGATCATGGTTTTGGCAAAGTTGGACTAAGTCCAACTCATTGAAAAAAGGGCGTAATTGTACCGCGATGAAGCGCACCAAGACCAGTAAATCATGGATGACGGAGCACGTTAACGATCCGTTCGTCCAGCGGGCGAAGACCGAGGGCTACCGTGCCCGGGCGGCTTACAAGCTCATGGAGATCGACGACAAAGACAAACTGATCCGTCCGGGGATGGTCGTCGTCGATCTGGGCGCGGCGCCCGGCTCATGGAGCCAGGTGGCGATAAACCGCGTGGGTGACAACGGCCGCGTGTTTGCACTCGATCTGCTTCCGATGGAGCCGATCCATCGCGTGCAGTTCATGCAGGGGGACTTTCACGACGAGGAATTCGTGCAGCGCTTCGAGGAATTGCTCGAAGGGCGCGCGGTGGACCTTGTGATGTCGGATATCGCCCCCAACATATCAGGGATTCCGACGAGCGATCAGGCCCGGTCGATCTACCTCGCCGAACTGGCGCTCGATTTTGCCAGCCAGCATCTGGCGCCCGGCGGGCGCTTTCTGGTCAAGGTGTTCCAGGGGCAGGGTTTCGACGAGTTCCGCAAGCAGATGGAAGGGATCTTCAAGTCGGTCGCTGTCCGCAAGCCCCAGGCATCCCGGGGGCGTAGTTCGGAGGTTTACCTGCTGGGCTCCGGAAAACGCAATTGAGTGTTGCCGCCGACGATTGAGCTTGACTATGGCGACGATGATTTGATCCGCCGAACGTTCGGACATAGAATCAGTCCACTAAGCTATGGCCCCTGTCGGGCCTTCAAGGAATTGCGTTGAACAATTTATTCAAGAATCTTGCGATCTGGCTGGTGATCGGCGTTGTGCTGATGACGGTTTTCAACCAGTTCAACAACCGCCAGGCCGCCCAGAATTCGGTCGAATACTCCCAGTTCATGGAGGACGCCAAGCAGGGCAAGATCTCCAAGGCCATCGTCGACGGCCGCACCGTGCGCGCAACGACCCAGGATGGCCGCCAGATCACGGTCTATACGCCGGGCGTGCAGGATATCTGGATGGTGGGTGACCTGATGCGCTTCGGCGTCAAGGTGACGGCTGCCAAGCCCGAGGAAGAGCAGTCCTTCCTGATGAACATCTTCGTCTCGTGGTTCCCGATGATCCTGCTCATCGGCGTGTGGGTCTTCTTCATGCGTCAGATGCAGGGAGGCGGGCGTGGTGGCGCCTTCTCCTTCGGCAAGTCGAAGGCCAAGATGCTGGATGAGACGGCCAACACCGTCACCTTTGCGGATGTGGCCGGTTGCGACGAAGCGAAGGAGGAGGTCGGCGAACTGGTCGAGTTCCTGCGTGATCCTTCCAAGTTCCAGAAGCTCGGCGGGCACATTCCCAAGGGTGTGCTGATGGTCGGCTCGCCCGGTACTGGCAAGACGCTGCTTGCCAAGGCGATCGCCGGCGAGGCCAAGGTGCCGTTCTTCTCGATCTCTGGTTCCGATTTCGTCGAGATGTTCGTCGGCGTGGGTGCCGCCCGCGTGCGCGACATGTTCGAACAGGCCAAGAAGCAGGCGCCGTGCATCATCTTCATCGATGAAATCGACGCCGTGGGTCGTCAGCGTGGCGCCGGCCTCGGTGGCGGCAACGACGAGCGCGAGCAGACGCTGAACCAGTTGCTCGTTGAGATGGATGGCTTTGAAGGCGTGTCCGGTGTCATCGTGATCGCCGCCACCAACCGTCCGGACGTGCTCGATCCGGCGCTGCTGCGTCCGGGCCGTTTCGACCGCCAGGTGGTGGTTCCGCTGCCCGATATCCGTGGTCGCGAACAGATCCTGCGCGTGCATATGCGCAAGGTGCCCATCGCGCCGGACGTGGATGCGCTGGTGCTGGCCCGTGGCTGTCCCGGGTTCGCCGGTGCCGATCTCGCCAATCTGGTGAACGAGGCTGCGCTGTTTGCTGCCCGCGGCAACAAACGTCTGGTGGATATGGACGACTTCGAGCGGGCCAAGGACAAGATCATGATGGGCGCGGAGCGCCGCTCGATGGTGATGCCGGAAGAGGAGCGTCGCAACACGGCGTTCCACGAGTCGGGTCACGCGGTGGTTGCCAAGTGCCTGACCAAGACCGATCCGGTTCACAAGGTCACGATCATCCCCCGCGGTCGCGCCCTCGGTGTGACGATGCAGCTTCCGGAGCAGGATCGCTACAGTCAGGATCGTGAGCGCCTCCTGCAGACCATTGCGGTGCTGTTTGGCGGCCGGATCGCGGAAGAGATCTTCATGAATCAGATGACCACCGGTGCATCCAACGATTTCCAGCGGGCAACCGATCTGGCTCGGCGGATGGTGACCCAGTGGGGCATGTCCGACAACCTCGGGCCCATGGTTTATGGAGAGGAAGAAGGCGAAGTCTTCCTGGGCCGTTCGGTCACGACTCACAAAAACATGTCCGAGGCGACCCTGCAGAAGGTCGATGCGGAAATCCGTCGCATCCTTGACCAGCAGTACGCCCTGGCCCGTCGTCTGATCGAAGAGAATCGCGACAAGGTTGAGGCCATGACCGCTGCGCTGCTCGAGCTCGAGACCATCGACGCCGACCAGATCAACGACATCATGGCCGGCAAGGCGCCCCGCGCGCCTAAGCCGACGTCGCAGCCTCCTCGCCGTCCGAGCGACGATTCCCCCGGCGCTGCGCCGACTGCGCCGGCTCCCGCGGCCTGATTCATCCGCTCTGTTTTTTGCAGGGCCGGCTCAAGAGCCGGCCCTGTTTCATTTCTGTTCGAGTACTTCATGAATTCTTCAGTCGTGCAATGCGGACGATTCCAGCTTGATCTAACCCAGCCGAAGATCATGGCCATCGTCAATGTGACCACCGATTCGTTCTCGGGTGACGGCAATCCGGCCCTCGATGCCGCCATCCGCGCCGCCGAGCGCGCGGTGGAGGAGGGGGCCGAGATCCTTGATATCGGTGGTGAGTCATCGAGACCCGGCGCGACGCCCGTGCCGGAGCAGCAGGAACTGGATCGGGTCGTTCCCCTGGTCGAGGCGTTGTCCGGTCTTGGCGTTCCCTTGTCGGTGGATACCGTCAAGCCGACCGTGATGCGCGAGGCCATCCGCGTGGGCGCCGATCTGATCAACGATATCGCCGCTTTTCGTTTGCCCGGTGCGGTTGATGCGGTTTGCGATTCGGCCGTTGCGCTGTGCGTAATGCATATGCAAGGCGAGCCGGGTACCATGCAGTGCTCGCCGCAGTACGCCAATGTCGTTGAAGAGGTCGAGGCCTTTCTCGACGAGCGCGTGCGGACGTTGCTGGAACGCGGTGTGGCGCGGGACCGGATCCTGCTCGATCCGGGTTTTGGCTTCGGCAAGACGGTGGAACACAACCTGATGCTCCTGCGCCAACTCGAGCGGCTTGGCGATGGCGGCTACCCGCTTCTCGTTGGCATGTCCCGAAAGAGCATGTTGGGGGCGGTCACGGGGAGGGATGTGGGAGAGCGGGTTGTGGCGGGGGCGGCGGCGGCGCTGATCGCTGTCCAGAATGGTGCCCGGGTCGTCCGCACCCATGACGTGGGCGCAACCCGTGATGTTTTGCGCTTGTGGAATGCACTTCAGTCAGACTGAGCGGCCCGCTTGCGGCAGAATGCCAAGTTGATGAAAGACGTGATTGTGAGAGGGATAAATGTCTAGACGGTATTTCGGAACGGATGGTGTGCGTGGTCTCGTCGGTGAATCGCCGATCACACCGGATTTTGCACTGCGGCTCGGCTATGCGGCGGGCAAGACGCTGGTGGCCCGTGAGCACCTGCGGCCGGGCGAGCATCCCGCGGTGATCATCGGCAAGGACACGCGGATCTCGGGTTACATGCTCGAATCCGCCCTTGAGGCGGGTTTTTCGGCGGCGGGTGTGGACGTCTATCTTGCCGGGCCGCTGCCCACCCCGGCGATTGCCTATCTGACCCGCGCACTGCGCCTACAGGTTGGTGTGGTCATTTCGGCTTCCCACAATCCGTTTCAGGATAATGGCATCAAGTTCTTCTCGGCGGCCGGTACGAAGCTGCCGGATTCGGTCGAGCTCGAGATCGAGGCGCGCCTCGACGAGCCGATGGGTTGCGAGCCGTCCGCCCGCCTGGGCAAGGCGCAGCGTATCGACGACGCCCGCGGCCGTTACGTGGAGTTCTGCAAGAACACGTTCCCGAACGAGCTCGACCTGCGCGGCATGAAGATTGCGCTGGATTGCGCCCATGGTGCCGCCTACATGGTGGCGCCTAAGGTTTTCCACGAGCTTGGCGCAGAGCTGGTGCTCGTTGGTGCCGAACCGAACGGGATGAACATCAACGACAAGGTTGGTGCGACCTCTCCCCAGTGCATTCGTGATGCGGTGCTGCGCAGTGGTGCCGATCTGGGAATTTCGCTTGATGGTGACGGCGACCGGATCGTGATGGCGGACGCCAAGGGCAACATCTACGATGGCGACAAGCTGCTGTACGTCATCGCCAAGGCCGGGAAGGCCGAGGGGGTGGCGAACGGTGTGGTCGGTACCTTGATGAGCAATCTCGGGTTCGAGCACGCTGTGGGCCGCCTCGGTCTCCCATTTGCCCGCGCCAAGGTGGGTGATCGCTACGTGCTCGAACTGATGCACGAAAATGGATGGAAGCTGGGGGGCGAGAACTCCGGTCACATCATCTGCCTCGACCGGCATTCCACGGGCGACGGGATCATCGCTGGCCTGCAGGTGCTCGCCGCCTTGCGCAAGAACAACACGACCCTCGACGAGATGTGTGAGGATCTGGTCTTTTATCCGCAGAAGCTCGTCAATGTGCGGATTCGCGCGGGCTTTGCGTGGTCCAGCAACGAAACCATCAGTGAGGCCGTCAAGGCTGCAACGGCGGAGCTGGCCGACCGTGGGCGCGTGCTGTTGCGTCCGTCGGGTACCGAGCCGCTGCTGAGGGTCATGGTTGAGGGGGAGGATGCTGAACAGGTCGATCGTATCGTTCATGGCCTCGCGGAAGTTGTGCGGGCTGCCGCAGTCTGATTTGTTGCAGTGCGATATGTAACAAATCTGAAATTTTCAGTTCGTAGAATATAACCCGGTGCTGAGCTGTCACAGACAGTTCAGTTCCGGGTTTCTTTTTGGGCTTTACTGCCGGATATCCCCGCGGTGCCCGCTACGATGGAGAATTTCATGCAAGGTTTCATTCGCGCCTGTTCATTCGCTGTTGCCCTTGGCGGTGCCGCCGTCGCGCAGGCCGCTGATATCACCGGTGCAGGGGCGACGTTCCCGTAC
>JAKLLO010000078.1 GCA_023150095.1 Zoogloea sp.
CTCATCCCCTATTCCACCCTCACCGATTTCCGCTACATCCTGCCCACCACCCCGGGCGGCCCCACGCAGCTCAAGGCCTCGTTCTCGGGCGACGACCTGCTCGGCCTCGCCCACCAGAAGCTCTCGTGGATGCCGCCGATGACCCTCAGCCTCGACCTGGGCTGGAGCCTCGCGCCTTCCGGCGGCGTCAGCCTCAGCTCGGCCAAGGCCGTGTGGGGCGTGATGCCCGGCGTCTCGCTGCAGGTGGGCAGCGGCGTCGGGCTGGACTGGAAGCCCACCGTCAGCGGCCCCGACGGCCAGACCTCCACGGTGATGAAATCCCTGCCCGCCCCCGTTGGCGCCGGCGCGGCCCCGGCCGGCACCGGCGTGTTCATCAGCGTCGACCTGCTCAAGGCGCCCTTCGTGCCGGCACCAATCCGCGCCGTGCTGGGTGGAGACGTGAAGAAGTGAGCCATGGCCGCGACCCTCGCAGCGGCTGAGCCCAAACGCGGCCGCAACGCCGATTCGCAGGTGGGCGCCGCCCACGCGCCTGAGGAGGCCGCGGCAGACCGCCTGGCCGACGCGCTGGTCGCCACCGATGCGCCGGTCAAGCTCGCCTGCCCGGCCTGCGCCGCCGGCCCTCAGCCCTGCCCCGCCTGTGCGGCGGCGTCGAAGCAGATCCGCCGCAGCGCCAGCGGCCCGGCACCGCCAAGCACGCCGCCGTCGGTCGGCAAAGCCCTTGCCAGCCCTGGCGTGCCTTTGCCCTCCCCCCTCCGCGACCGCTTCGAACGCCGCCTGGGGGCCGATCTCTCGCCGCTGCGGCTCCACGCCGGCAAGCCCGCCGCCACCGCCGCCCGGGACATCCGGGCCAACGCCTTCGCCGCCGGCCCATCCATCGTGCTCGGCGCCAGGGCCCCCGCGCCGGACACCCCGGCCGGCGAGCGCCTGCTCGCCCACGAGGTGAGCCACATCGTGCTGGGCCACAGCGGCGTGCGCCGCCAGTGCCCGCCGGACGCCACCACCAGCGGCCCGGTGTGCGAGCCGCGAGTGGGCACCTTCGTCCTCGATCCGGCCCTGGCCAACGTCGAGGCGCCGTCGAACATGAGCATCTCGGTGAAGGTCGAGGGCCCCAATCTCAGCGGCGCGCCGACGGTGCACCACGTGACGCTCGACCGCCGCGTGCTGTCCGCCCAGCGCCTTCAGGTGTTCCTCACGCCGGTCAGCGCGGTGTTCGAGACCTGGATCGAGGCGCAATCCCAGCCGCCCATGTCCACGCCGGGCCCGGTGCTGCCGCGGGTCATCGACCCGCTGGCCCCGGCCTTCACCGCCAGCGGGCCGATCCAGGTGATCGAGCAGCGCGGCGAGCACGTGCTGACCGCCGCCGCCAACACCGAAACGGTGGCCGCCGGCACCGTGGTGCTGGTCAATACCGATGCCGGCAGCGTGCTGCTCGACGCCGGCATGCAGTGCCTGTCATCCGCCGACGCGCAGCCCCTCGGCGAGGCGATGGCCGACCGGCTGGTGGGCCTGGTGGGCAGCACGCCGATCTCCGAGGCAGTGCTCGCCCCGGGCGCGCCCTCGGGCCACCTGCTGCCGTATATCGCAGCCAGCGTCGGGATCATCTCGATCCGCGGCACCGCCGCCCAGGAGACCGACGGCAGCGTCACCGCCGTGCTGGCCGCCCAGCAGACTTACCGCACCTGGTACGCCGGCGCCCTGCGCGACCAGCTGCAGGCCCAGCGCAACGAGTGGGAGCGCACCCAGCCGCTGGCCCCGACCCAGGACGTGCGCGACCAGCGCTGGGCGGCCTACGTGCAGTCGGTGCTGGCCGCCGATCCGGTGCTCGCCGGCACCACCGTGGGCATCGCCCGCAACAACGGCACCGACGCCAGCCCGGTGCTGGACGAAGCCTCCGAAATCCGCAGCGCGCCAGCCGCCGACGCCAGCGGCGTGCTCGATCTTTCCGATTCGGCCTGGGAGCCCGACCCGACGCCGGGCGAGATGATCGTCTATGGCGACGGGCGGATCACCACCTTTCCCGCCGTCGGCTTCGTGCTGCGGCCAGCTGCCGCGCCGCTCCACGACCCGGTTCCCGGGCTCCACGCCAGCGGCCCCCACGGGCTTGCCCCGGCCGCCCCGCGGGCCGTCACGCCCTGGCTGGCGCTGCCGGCGGTGGGCAAGGAAGGCCTCACCCAGGCGCGGCTCGGCACCGGCCTGTCGATCCTCATCGACGCCGGCGGGCCGCGGGCCGTCACCATGGCCGCCGTGGCGCAGATGCAGACACAGCTGGGCGTCACCAGCATCCAGCAGATCCTGCTCACCCATGTCCATGGCGACCACACCCGCCAGCTGATCGAGCTCATCACGACCCACAACATCCGGGCCGCCGATCTGGTCACCTCCAGCGGTTGGCGCCAGGCCGGCACGCTGCAGGAACTCCTCACCACCACCGATCCGGTGCTGGTGGGGCTGGGCTACGGCGCAGGCTGGAACCCGACCGTCGCGGTGGCGGGCACCGGCGTCCAGCACACCCGCATCGGTACCGGCGCGGCCCAGATCGACGTGTATGCCCGGGCCTCGGCCCACCAGGATCTCGACGCCGCCTACACCGCCCGGGCCACCGGCGCCCGGCGCTCCGTGCCCTCGCCGATGGAGGACAGCGCGGGCTTCCTGTACGTGCATGGCAACGAGAGCTCGCCCACCCGCCACGCCGTGTTCGCCGATTTTCGCGGCGAGGACATCACCGCCCTGCGCGACGGGATGGGCGCCACCGGCTTTGCCGACGCGATGCGCAACGTGCGCGTGGTGTCCGGGCTCGGCCACCACCTGAGCGCCGCCGCCGGACGCACGCCGGGCGACATCGAAGGCATGAACCTGCTGCTGGAGCAGACCCTCCAGCGCAACGGCGAGCTCACCCTGCTGATCCAGAGCCGCGAGGGCTTCGCCTTCGACGGCCCGTCCACCCGCACAGGCTCCGAAGGCGCGCTGCTCGACTACCTGCAGCGCCAGGGCGTGCGGGTCGTCTTTGCCGGCGCGCCCACCAGCGACAGCGGCACCGACATCGCCACCCTCGACAGCAACCGCGGCCTCACCGCCCCGGCGCCGGGGGCTGGCGGCACCGGCATCCAGGTCTTCAACGCCGATCCCCAGCTGCAGGACGCCTATCGCCGGCTCAACCTGCTGCGCGAAGCCCTGCGTACCGTCGGCGAAAGCCCCGAGTTCGCCGCCCAGGCCCTGGAGCAGCCAGGCGCCACTTCCGCCCAGCTCCAGACCGCGCTGCAGGCCGACATCACGCGCATCGAAACCCTGCTCGCCGAGCTGCGCGGTGTCGCTGCCGCCGATCTGCTGGACGCCCGCGCGCCCAACCCTGGCGGGCGCGACCACACGTCCGCCGCCAACCGGGCGGCCTTCCGCAGCCGCATGTCGCCCGGCGGGCGCAGCGCCACCGACATCCTGGCCGATCTGGCCCAGGTGCAGCCCGCCGAAGCCGCCCTCAACCCCGCCGTGCGCGCCCGGCTGCAGCTCGCCCTCGACCACGGCCGGGCCATCAGCCTGCCCACCGCCTTCGCCGCCATGCCGCGGGATCTGGCCACCGCCGCCGAAGCCCTGCCGCCCGCCCAGCGGGACGCCCTCGGCCGCCAGTACCGCGAACTCACCGAGCTCACCCAGGCCCTCGAAACCGGCCAGGTGCCGGCCGACCGGCGGGTGGACGTGCTGGCCCGGGCGATGGCCCTGCGCGACCAGCTGCAGCAGTGGCATGGCAGCGCCGCCGAAGGCCAGCGGGCCACGATCGGCGGCGAGCTGACCCGCGTCGAAGGCATCGTCAATACCCTCAAGGCCCAGGCCCACACCGACGTGACCACCGGCCGCGACGCCCAGGGCCGCATCACCCGTACCGAGTTCATCCGCATGGGCGGCACCGCCCCGGCTGGCGCCGATGCCGCGGTGCGCGGCTTCCACGCCGTCGGGCAGGCCATGGGCGCGATGATGGTGATCCACTCGGTGCAGGAGGCGGTCACCTCGATCGCCGGCGGCCCCGACGGCAACGCCAGCTTGCCCGAGCGCCTGGCCCACACCGCCCACGCTGCCTACGGCATGCACATCGGCGTGCGCATGGCCACCGCCAGCCTGCGCCAGGCGGCGGCCGGCAGCGGCGGCGTGGCCACCTGGGAGTTCGCGGTGCTGGCGGTGTTCGAGGTCGGCGCGGCCGTCACTGCCAACTACCAGACCGCCGAGGAACGCAACGCCGCGGTGGCCAGCTCGGCCATCCACGCCTCGGTGAACATGCTGTGCATGATGGC
Source organism: Zoogloea sp. (assembly GCA_023150095.1). Lineage (GTDB taxonomy): Bacteria > Pseudomonadota > Gammaproteobacteria > Burkholderiales > Rhodocyclaceae > Zoogloea. The sequence continues at coordinate 4,281 of JAKLLO010000078.1, forward strand.
CGGCCAGAGCATCATGGTGGCCGGCGCCGAGATGCCCAGCCATCCGCTGGTCAAGGCGGGCGTGATGGGGCTCGGCCTTGCGGTCACCATGGCGGGCGAACGGATCCTCAGCCTGTTCGGGCTCGACGAGAGCGTCGAACGCTGGGCCTCGTACCCGCCGGGCTCGGTGACCGAGGTGAACCAGAACATCAACCGCGTGCTCAACGATTACCGCGCCCTCATCGGCAACCGGCGCCTGCAGGCACGCACCGACGAAGAGCTGCGCCAGCTCGGGGTGACCGACGTGAGCGCCTTTCGCGCCGCCGCCCAGCGCGACGCCGCCAACCTGCGCAGCGAACTCAGCGCCAAGGAATCCGAGCTCACCGGCCTGTTCGAATCGGCCTATGGCGATGCGCGCGGCGCCTGGGTCGGCCTGCCCGTGCTCGACCAGCAGGCCGCCGAGTTCACGCGCCTGCGCGCCGAAGCCCGCGGCAGCGACCCCGACCCGAACCGCGAGAGCCTCGACGCCCGCTGGCGCGCCATCGACGCGCGCCTCGACATGAGCACCGCCAGCGTCACCGACATCAACAACCTGTCCCAATGGGCCACCCTCGACGAAGAGCTCGATACGGCCGAATCGACCCTCAACACCACGCCCGTCGACCACGCCAAGCTGTTCACCCACCTCGAGCGCGTCCATCTCACCCTCGAGAACGCCCGCTACCGCCTCGCCCCCCACGGCGGCCCCCGCAGCACGCCGATGCTCCCCGAAGGCAGCCCCGGCCGGGCTCGCTACGTCACCCTGCTGGAAAGCCGCGAGCAGCGCGACGCGCGCCTCCAGGCCGCCCTCAGCGAAGCCTCGGGCCACGCGCTGCCCACCGAGATCACCACCGCCGACACCTCGCCCCAGAGCGCCTACGCCCGCCTGCGCGCGGTGCGCGCCGCCTACGACGCCAAGATCACCGAGGCCTCGGCCCAGCTCCCCAACCTGGGCAACCGCGCGCTGTGGAACGACATCGCCGCCCTCACCCGCGCCGTCGAAACCGCCAACAACGCCCACCCCGACCTGTTCAACCAGCTGCGCCTGGCCGAGGCCACGCTCCAGGCCGCGGCAACCCAGGCCCGCAGCGCCCCGGCCCAGGTCCAGCCGCCCGCACCGCCGCCCATCGGCCCGCCGGACGTGGCCCACGTGCCGGCCAACCTGCGCTTCGAGATCGATACCGAGGTGAACGCCGCCTTCGTGGCCATGGAGCAGCGACGCACCCACCACGGCCTGATCTTCCGCAGCGAACTCGACGCCGTCGTGCTCCAGCAGGGCGCCCTGCAGGACGCCGGGCTCGCCGCCCAGATCGACGCCGGCGGCGCCGCACCGGACACCACCCTGGCCCGGCCCTTCTCCGACGAGGAGATCCGCGCCCTGCACCGGGGCGATCTCGCCGACCACGGCAGCCGGCTCACCTCCACCCGCCACCAGCTCGACGAGCAGCGCCGACTGATGATGCCCATCCGCAGCACCGACCTGACCGAAATGGACTACGAACGCATGAACCGCGTGGTGCAGCGCCAGTGGGCGCGCGTCGCCAACCCCTACCGCTACCGCAGCACCGGCCTGATCGACACCTACCCCGAGGCCAGCTACAGCGCAGGCCTCAATCCGGTGGTCACGCCCACCGGCGCCAGCACCCTGGGCTCCAACGGCACCTTCGGCGGGCCGGCGCTGTTTACACTGGTGATGCCGGTCAATGCCGACGCCGTCACCGCCTTCGGCCCCGACCCGATCGCCATCCGGCATTCCGACCTGCGGAACCTACGCCCCGAAGACGTCGCCCGCTTCACCACCACCGCCCCCGCACCATGAACCCCGACTCCCTTGGCGCCGCCCGGAACATGCTCGAACTCGTCAAGCAGGGCCTTGCCCTCGACGTGATCGACGTGGAAACCGCCGGCTGGCTCATCGGCCTCCACGGCGAAGCGCTGCCGCCCCTGCCCGAACCCGCCGCCACCCACGCCCGGCTGGCCGCAAGCCTGGCCGCCGGCGACACCGCCTCTGCCGTGGCGCTGCTCCACGACCGCCTGCCCAAGCCCGGCAACGAGCGCCTGCTGATCCACGCCTGCCATCTGGGCGGCCACGCCCACGCCGACGCCCTGCTGGACGTGGCGCTGGCCCATCCCGCCGCATGGTTCAACGGCGCGATGCTGGCCACCACCAGCCGGCCGCAGCAGCTGCTGGCACGCCTCGATGTCTCCCGCGGGCTGCCGATGTCGATGCCGGACATCGTCACCATCGCCGAACTCGTGCTGCGCGGCCTGGACGCCGGCGAGCCCTGCCCCGCGGCCGAAGCCCTGTGGCAACCGCTGGCAGATGCCCCCGACGCCCTGGCCCGTCACCCCCAGTTCCGCACCGCCCACCTGCGCTATCTCGCCCGCCACGATCCGGCGTCCGCCCGTATCCGGCTGCTGCGCTACGCCGACACCTACCCCCGGAGCGATCTGTACATCGGCGCCGTCGCCGTGCTGGCCCGGCTGCTCGTCGCCGATCCGGCGGCCGCGGTGGCGCTGGTGGCAGCGTCCGACGAAGAAGCCGACGTGTCGGTCTGGCTGCCTGCCCTGTGCTGGGGTTTCGAACTGCCCGCCGCCGCCCATCCGCTCATCACCCGCCTGCTCGATTCCACCGACCCGGAAACCGGGCTGGATCTGGTGACGGCACTGGCCCGCACGCCCGAAGTGACATGGCTGCAGCGCGCATGGCAGAACACGGAAGGTCTGGCGGATCGGGACGAGCGCGTCGTGCGGGCCCTCACGCCGGCCCTGATGCAGCTTCATGCAGCCGGGCTCGACGATCAGGCCGACACGTTGACCGGCCTTGCAGACAAATGGCTGAGGGACGCCCGGGTCATCGACGGCCAGCTGCCGGCCACCGGGCTACTCCGCGTGCTGGGTGCGCCCGGCCTGCCGCCCCTCGTACCCTGGGGCAAGGGCTTCGCGCTGCCCTGAACCCGCCGGGCCGGAGCGTCCGGCCTGGAGCTGTTCACTTGGTGGTGTAGCCGCCGTTGATCAGCACGGTCTGACCGGTGATCCACCAGCCATCGCTGACCAGATGCCGGATGAAAGGAACGACGTCCTCGATGTCGGTCAATCCGGTCTTGCTGAAGGCAGAGAGGGCCGCGGCGGACTGGTGATAGGCAACCGCATCGGATGCTTCCTGTCCGTAGAAGAATGGCGTATCCATGGGACCGGGTCCGACGGCCGTGACCGAGATCCCCCGTGCACCGAATTCCTTTGCCGCGGCACGGGTGAAATGCTCCACCGGAGCCTTGGTGCCGGCGTAGGCGCTGTAGAAAGGCGTGAAGGCCCCCAGCAGCGACGTGACGAGCGTGCAGATCTTGCCGTGGTCATTCAAGTGCCGCCCCGCTTCCTTCAGAAAGAAAAAGGCGATCTTGGCGTTGATGTCACTCATCGCGTCGTACTCGGCCTCGCTGATCTCCAGCAGGGGCTTCTTGAGCACCTTGCCGACGGTGTTGATGGCAATGTCAGGCCGGCCCACTGAGGCAACCGTATCGGCGAACAGCTTCTCCACCGCCGCCGCAGTGCTCAGATCTGCCTGCAGGGCGACCGCCTGCGCACCGGCCGCCTGCACGGCCGCCACGGTGGCTTCGGCGTCGCTCCGGCTAGCCTCGCTGTTGTAGTGGACGGCAACCGCCTTGACACCGTGGCGGGCCAGATCGCGGGCGATGAGGCCACCCAGATTCTTTGCGCCACCGGCGATCAGTACCACCTTGCCTTCTAGGTTGTGGGGGTTGGACATGTCGGGCTCCTTGGCTGTGTTGTAATGTTGGAGCAGCTTATTTGGTTTGATTGACCTTACAAAGCCAGCTTTCATTACAAAACCATTCAGATTTTTATACCAATTGAGCCATGGACCGCATCGACACCCTGCGCACCTTTTTGCGTGTGGCAGCCACAGGCAGCTTCTCCCAGGCGGCGGATCAGTTGGGGCTGCCGCGGCCGTCCGTGTCCATGGCGATCCAGCAACTGGAGGCCCGGCTCGGGGTCAGGGTGTTCCACCGCACCACGCGCAAGGTGACCCTCACCCAGGACGGCCAGGCCTTGCTCGAGCGGGCTTCGGCCCTGGTCGGAGACATGGAGGACCTTGAGGCCCGCTTTCACCCCCAGGCCGAGGGGGGCGTGGTTGGACGACTGCGAGTGGATGTGCCCAGCCGCATCGGCCGCCGGCTGATCGCCCCGGCGCTGCCCGATCTGCTGGCGCGCCACCCAAGGCTGGACATCGAGCTGGGCGCCACCGACCGGTCGGTCGATCTGGTGGCCGAGAACATCGACTGCGCCCTTCGGGTCGGGGCGCTCGGCGACAGTAGCCTGGTGGCGCATCCGCTGGGGCGGTTTCAGTTGATCAACTGCGCCAGCCCGGCATACGTGCAACGTCACGGTCGGCCGCAATCGCCGCAGGATTTACGCCTGCATCAGGTTGTGCAGTACCTGTCGCTGTCCACTGGCCAGGCGACTCCGTGGGAATGGCAGGAGGACGGGACTCGCCACACCCTCCGCGTGGAGGGGCGGGTCGGCGTGACCAACGCCGAGACCTACATCGCGTGTGCGTTATCGGGCCTGGGCCTGATCCAGATCCCCCGATTCGACGTTGAGGAGCATCTCGACGATGGCAGCCTGATCGAACTGCTGCCGCATCACCGACCGGCGCCGATGCCGGTTCAGGTGGTCTATCCGCACCGCCGCCACTTGTCCCGGCGGGTGCAGGTCTTCATTGCCTGGATGGAGGAACTGCTGGGCAGCCGGCTGACATGACCCGTCAGATGACTTCGAGCCAGTCTCGGCCGGCCTCGCAGCGCCACCTCAAGCGGCAGTCTCCAACGCGGCTGGCGTTGCCATTGCACACTTGGCAACCTCCAGCCGCCGCCACGAAAAGTAGCTCAGGAGGAGATGCTTGACGTCCTTGCCAGCGCAGTCCTTCTCCATGCCCTCAACAATCTCCTTCCTGGCCTTGCGGTCCGCAAGCACGAACTGCGGCCCCACCGCCAGGTAGAGCTTGTCGGTAAGGCGCCGGATGATGTCTGCCAGAAACGGATTGTCGGCAGCATCGTGATGGAAATGCTCCAGGTGCTCGATGAGCTTGAGGAGCGCGGCGAGTTCGGCGGCGGTGAGCTGCGTGACGGTGCAATGGGTGGCCCGCCGATGGACCACGTTCACGAAGCCGTCGCGCGCCAGCACCTTCAGGGCTTCCCGGACGGGCGTCCGGCTGACGCCCAGCTCTTTTGCCAGCGCGCTTTCGTCAATGACGAAGCCAGGCGGGAATTCGTGCGTCAGGATGCGATCGCGCAGCGAGTCGGCGATGGCCTCGAACAATGCGGTTGGGCGGGGAATTGCGTTGGTGTTGTCCATTTTTCTTCCCGTGTGTCGAATGGCGGACGCCGGGCGCGCCGCGAGCGGGGCGCGATGGATCCGGCCGGGTCTGCCGGCTGAACAGTAGGACTCATAAAAGCGCCGACCGGGCACCGGCCCTGGAGAGACCGGCTGGGGAGGGAATGTCATGCCCGGCGGCGAAACCGAATCGATCGAACGGCGGCGCGTCCTGGATCCACGCCGTGGAGACGCGCATCCAGGGGCGGCGCCGTCGGTCGCTAGATGTAAAGCGCTTCGAGGGCGTCCCACGCCGGCTTGCCCACCAGGCGCTGGCGCTCGGCGAACGGCGTCACGAGCCCGCTGGACTCCAGGATCGCCTTGTCGTCCCGCAGCGCGCCCAGGGCTTTCTGCATGCCCATCAGCGCGCCCTGCAGCGCGGCATTGGCGTAGAGCACGATGCCGAAGCCAAGCCGGGCCAGCTCCTCGGCATCGACGATCGGCGTCTTGCCACCGATGACCATGTTCATCAGCTGCGGCGTGGTGAGGCGCCCGGGCAGCGCGCGGATCTCGTCGGCGGTGGTGACCGCCTCGACGAACAGGATGTCGGCGCCGGCCTCGGCAAAGCGCTCGGCACGTTCGATGGCGGCGTCGAAGCCGTGCACGGCAGCCGCGTCGGTGCGGGCCATGATGAGCAGATCCGGGTCGCGGCGGGCATCCACCGCGGCCTTGATCTTGGCGACGGCTTCCTCGGTGGAGATCACGTCCTTGCCGCTGAAGTGGCCGCAGCGCTTGGGCGCAACCTGGTCTTCGAGCTGGATGCAGTCGGCGCCGGCGCGCTCCAGGGTGCGGACGGTGTGGCGGACGTTGAGCGCGTTGCCGAAGCCGGTGTCGGCGTCGACGATGAGCGGCAGCTCGACGGCGTCGCGGATGCGCGCGGTGTGCTCGGCGATCTCGGCGAGGCCCATGAATCCCTGGTCCGGCATGCCGAACCACATGTTGGTGACGCCGGCGCCGGTGACGTAGATGGCCTCGAAGCCGAGGTCGGCGACGACCCTGGCGGACAGCGCGTTGAACGCGCCGGGCACGATGACGCCGCGCTTGGCGGCAACCAGTTCCTTCAGTTTTCTGCGGGTGGACATCTCGAATTCCTTGCTCAGAATGAATCGGCCGGAACGCGCACCCAGCCTTCCATCAGGATGCGGGCGCTGCGGCTCATGACGGCCTTGGTGACTTTCCACTGGCCTGCGACCTGCCGGGCCTCGGCGCCCACGCGCAGCACGCCGGACGGGTGCCCGAAGCGCACCGCGTTGCGTTCGCCCCCGCCAGCGGCCAGATTGACCAGCGTGCCGGGAATCGCCGCCGCGGTGCCAATGGCCACCGCCGCCGTCCCCATCATCGCGTGGTGCAGCTTGCCCATCGACAGGGCGCGCACCAGCAGATCGACGTCGGCCGCCCCCACCGTCCTGCCCGAGGACGTCACGTAGTCCCGGGGGGGCGCGACGAAGGCGATCTTCGGCGTGTGCTGACGGGTGGCCGCCTCGTCGGGGGTCTTGATCAGCCCCATGCGCAGGGCGCCCGCCACCCGGATGGCCTCGAAGCGGGCCAGCGCGGCAGGGTCGGCATTGATCGCCTCGCGCAGCTCGGTGCCGGTGTAGCCGATGTCGGCGGCGTTGACGAAGACGGTCGGGATGCCGGCGTTGATCAGCGTGGCCTTGAAGCTGCCCACGCCGGGAACGTCCAGCTCGTCCACCAGCCTGCCGGTGGGGAACATCGCGCCGCCGTCGTCGCCGTCATCGGACGGGTCCAGGAACTCCAGGACGATCTCGGCCGCCGGGAAGGTCACGCCGTCGAGCTCGAAGTCGCCCGTCTCCTGCACCTGGCCGTTGCTGATCGGCACGTGGGCGAGGATGGTCTTTCCGATGTTGGCCTGCCAGATGCGCACGGTGCACACGCCGTTGTGCGGAATGCGCGCCGGGTGCACGTAGCCGGCATGGATCGCGAAGGCGCCGGCCGCCGTGGAGAGGTTGCCGCAGTTGCCGCTCCAGTCGACGAAGTCCTTGTCGATCGCCACCTGACCGTAGAGGTAATCCACATCGTGATCCGGCCGGGTGCTGCGGGAGAGGATCACGCACTTGCTGGTGCTCGACGTCGCCCCGCCCATGCCGTCGATCTGGGCGGCGTAGGGGTCGGGGCTGCCGATCACCCGCTGGAACAGCCTGTTGCGGGCCGCGCCGGGCACGCGACAGGACTCCGGCAGGTCGTCCAGCCGAAAGAACACCCCTTTGCTGGTGCCGCCACGGATGTAGGTGGCGGGGATGCGGATCTGGGGCGTAGGGGTCATCGGGTTGTCTCCTTGTTCGAGGCCAGGAAATCCTGGGCAAAGCGTTGCAGCACGCCGCCAGCTTCGTAGATCGACACTTCCTCGGCGGTGTCGAGGCGGCAGCGGACGGGCACTTCCAGCGTCACGCCGTTGCGCCGACGGACGACCAGCACGAGCTCGGCGCGAGGCTTGCGCTCGCCGGTCACGTCATAGGTCTCGCTGCCGTCGAGGCCCAGGGTCAGGCGCGTGGTGCCGGGCCTGAACTCCAGCGGCAGCACGCCCATGCCGATCAGGTTGGTGCGGTGGATGCGCTCGAAGCCTTCCGCGACGATGGCCTCGACGCCGGCGAGGCGCACGCCCTTGGCCGCCCAGTCGCGGCTGGAGCCCTGGCCGTAGTCTGCCCCGGCAATGACGATCAGCGGTTGCCGGCGCTGCAGATAGGTCTCGATGGCTTCCCACATGCGCATCACCGTACCATCCGGCTCGACGCGGGTCAGCGAGCCCTTGCGGACCGCGCCATCCACCACGGCCATCTCGTTCACCAGTTGCGGATTGGCAAAGGTGGCGCGCATGGCGGTGAGGTGGTCGCCCCGGTGGGTGGCGTAGGAATTGAAGTCTTCCTCCGGCAGCCCCATCCTGGCCAGATATTCGCCGGCCGCGGAATCCGCCAGGATGGCGTTGGACGGAGAGAGGTGGTCGGTGGTGATGTTGTCGGGCAGCACCGCCAGCGGGCACATGCCGGTGAGCGTTCGGGGGTTGGCGGCCAGGGCGCCGACGCCTTCGGTGTCCCAGTAGGGCGGGCGGCGGATGTAAGTGGATTGCGCACGCCAGGCGTACAGCGGGCTGATCTTCCCGGTGTCGTCGCGGTGGGGCGCGAACATCGGCTCATACACCTGGCGAAACTGCTCGGGCTTCACGCTGGCGGCGACGATGGCGTCGATCTCCTCGTCCGACGGCCACAGCGTCTTCAGGCGGATCTCCTTGCCGTCCACCACGGCGAGCACGTCCCGCTCGATGTCGAAGTGCATCGTGCCGGCAAGGGCGTAGGCCACGACCAGCGGCGGCGAGGCAAGGAAAGCCTGCCTGGCATAGGGGTGGATGCGCCCGTCGAAATTGCGGTTGCCCGACAGCACGGCGGCGGTGTGAAGATCGCGGGCGATGATCTCCCGCTGGATTTCGGGGTCGAGGGCGCCGGACATGCCGTTGCAGGTGGTGCAGGCGTAACCGACGATGCCGAAGCCGAGCTTTTCGAGCTCCGTGAGCAGGCCGGCCGCCTCCAGGTAAAGCCGCGCCACCCGTGAGCCGGGTGCGAACGAGGTCTTCACCCAGGGCTTGCGCACGAGGCCCAGCGCGTTGGCGTTCCGGGCCAGCAGGCTGGCAGCCACGACGTTGCGCGGGTTGGAGGTGTTGGTGCAGCTGGTGATCGCCGCGATGATCACCGCGCCATCGGGCAGCAGGCCGCGGGCTTCTTCCTCGCGGGCGGCGGCGAGCCTGTCGCCGTCGGCGATGCCGCGCGCCCGGAGGGCCGCGGTCGGCAGGCGCCGATGGGGGTTGGACGGGCCGGCCAGGTTGCGCTCCACGCCGGACAGGTCGAACTCGAGCACGCGCTCGTACTCGGCGCCCTTCAGCGCTTCGGCCCACAGCCCGGTGTGCCGGGCGTAGCGCTCGACCAGCGCCACCTGCGCCGGGTCGCGGCCGGTGAGCCGGAGGTAGTCGATGGTCTGCTGGTCGATGTAGAACATCGCGGCGGTTGCGCCGTATTCCGGGCACATGTTGGAGATCGTCGCGCGGTCGCCGATGGACAGGCTCTGGGCGCCCTCGCCGAAGAACTCGACCCATGCGCCGACGACGCGCGCCTCGCGCAGGAACTCGGTGAGCGCCAGCACGATGTCGGTGGCGGTGATGCCGGGCTGGCGACAGCCGGAGAGCTTCACGCCGACGATGTCCGGCAGACGCATCATCGAGGCGCGGCCGAGCATCACGGTCTCGGCTTCCAGCCCGCCGACGCCGATGCCGATGACGCCCAGGGCATCCACGTGGGGGGTGTGGCTGTCGGTGCCGACGCAGGTGTCGGGGAAGGCCACGCCGTCGCGGACCTGAATGACCGGCGACATCTTCTCCAGATTGATCTGGTGCATGATGCCGTTGCCCGCCGGGATCACGTCCACGTTCTCGAAGGCGCGCCGGGTCCATTCGATGAAATGGAAGCGGTCCTCGTTGCGGCGCTCCTCGACGGCGCGGTTCTTCTCGAAGGCAGCGGGATCGAAGCCGCCGTACTCGACGGCCAGCGAGTGATCCACAATCAGCTGGGTCGGCACCACCGGATTGACCTTGGCCGGATCGCCGCCCTGGTCGGCGATGGCGTCGCGCAGGCCGGCGAGATCCACCAGCGCGGTCTGGCCCAGGATGTCGTGACAGACGACCCGTGCCGGATACCAGGGAAAGTCCAGATCGCGCCGGCGTTCGACGATCTGGGTCAGCGCGGCGGTGAGCTGCGCCGGCTCGCAGCGGCGCACCAGCTGCTCGGCAAGCACGCGGGACACGTAGGGAAGCCCGTCCCAGGCGCCGGGGCGGATGGCGTCCACGGCGGCGCGGGTGTCAAAGTAATCAACCTGAGCGCCCGGCAGCGGTTGGCGGTAAGCGTTGTTCATGGGGTTTCCCGGTTTCACTGGCGCTGGTCGATGGGGACGAAGACGCGGTCTTCGGGGCCGACGTAGTTGGCGCTCGGCCGGATGATCTTGTTGTCGATGCGTTGTTCGATGATGTGAGCCGCCCAGCCGGAGGTGCGGGCGATCACGAACAGCGGGGTGAACATCGCGGTCGGCACGCCCATCATGTGGTAGCTGACGGCGCTGAACCAGTCGAGGTTGGGGAACATCCGCTTGACCTCCCACATCACCGCCTCGAGGCGCGCCGCGATGTCGAACATCTTGGTCGAGCCGGCCTCGACGGAGAGCTGGTGGGCAACGCCCTTGATGACCTCGTTGCGCGGGTCGGACACGGTATACACCGGATGACCGAAGCCGATCACCACCTCCTTGGCCTCGACGCGACGGCGGATGTCGGCCTCGGCCTCGTCGGGCGTGTCATAGCGCTTCTGGATCTCGAAGGCCACCTCGTTGGCGCCGCCGTGCTTGGGGCCGCGCAGGGCACCGATGGCGCCAGTGATCGCCGAATACATGTCGGAGCCCGTGCCGGCGATGACGCGGCCGGCGAAGGTCGAGGCGTTGAACTCGTGCTCGGCGTAGAGGATCAGCGAGGTGTGCATCGCCCGCGTCCACAGCGCCGAAGGCGCATGGCCGTGCAGCAGATGCAGGAAGTGGGCGCCGATGGAGTCGTCGTCGGTTTCCACGTCGATGCGCTTGCCGTTGGTGGCCCAGTGATACCAGTACAGCAGCATCGAGCCGAGGGAGGCCAGCAGGCGGTCGGCGATGTCGCGGGCGCCGGGAATGCCGTGGTCGTCCTTCTCGGGCAGCGCACAACCCAGGGCGGAGACCCCGGTGCGCATCACATCCATCGGGTGCGCCGAGGCGGGCAGGCTCTCCAGCGCCTCCCTGACGCTGGTGGGCAGGCCGCGCATGGCCTTGAGGCGGGCCTTGTAGGCCTTGAGTTCGGCGCCCGTGGGCAGCCTGCCGTGTACCAGCAGGTGGGCAACCTCCTCGAATTCGCAGCGCTCGGCGATATCGAGGATGTCGTAGCCGCGGTAGTGCAGGTCGTTGCCGCTCCTGCCCACCGTGCACAGGGCGGTGTTGCCGGCGGAAACCCCGGAAAGGGCTACCGATTTCTTGGTCTTGAAGGTCGCTTCCTGGGTGCTGCTCATGAGTGTCTCCTCCGTGTGTGTCCTGTCGTTGTAAGTTCGGGCGCGAATCAGCGCGCCTCGCCCTCGTCGAAGATGGCGCGGGGTCTGCCTGCGTCATCGACTGCCACCATCTCGAAGCGTCCGCACAGCGCCGGGCTGCGCCCCCCGCCCGGCAGCGTCTCGGCCACGCCGCGCACCTCCACGGTCATGGAGCTGCGGCCAACCCGCAGCACGCTGCCGGTGAGTTCGAGCATCTGCCCCAGTCGGACCGGGGTGTGAAACTCGACCCGCTCGGAGGCGGCCATCACCACGGCCCGGCGGGCGAACCGGGTGGCCGTCACGAAGGCCGCCTTGCCGAGAATGCCCAGGGCGTTGCCGCCGTAGAGCGTGCCGTAATGGTTGGCCTGATCCGGAAAGATCATCTCCACGAACGTGGTTGTCCTGGGACGCGCATCGGCGAGCGGGGTGTCGGGGGGTGTGATTGTCATCATCCGGGCTTGCGCTTCACTTGAGATGTTCGCAATATACGCACCACAAAAAATAGGTAAATCACTAAAAAGGCGAATGATTGCAAAGAGATGAGCGATAGTTTGCGAATCTTGCGAACATCCAGAACAAAACAAGCAACAGGAAACAGCAGATGAAGAAGACATACATGGGCATCCGCCTGAGACGCTTCCGCGAGGAGCGGGGCCTCACGCAGGTGGCGCTGGCCCGGGCGCTGGAGCTCTCCCCCAGCTACCTGAACCAACTGGAGCAGAATCAGCGCCCGCTGAGCGTGCCGGTGCTGCTCAAGCTCAATGCGGTGTTCGGGGTGGATATCCAGCAGTTTTCGGAGGACGACGAAGCGCGCCTGATCGCCGACCTGCGCGATGTCTTCCTGTCGCTGCCGGCCGACAATCCGGTGTCCGATGCGGAGGTTCGCGAGCTCGCCGCCAACATGCCGGCCGTCGCCCGCGCGCTCATCGGCCTGGAGCGCAACCTGCGCGACGAGCGCGAACGGGCCGAGGCGCTGGCGCTGCACCTGGGCGGTGACCGCAGCGACATCGGCTCACCAACACCGATGCCCTACGAGGAAGTGCGGGATTTCTTCTACGCCCGGCACAATCATGTGGACGAGCTGGACACCCTTGCCGAGGCCCTCTTCGAGGCGTGCGCCGGCGGCGGCGACCTGACCGCCGGACTGACGCAGCGGCTCGAAGCCACCCACGGCGTGCGGGTCGTGCTGGAGCGGGAGCGCGCCATCCAGCGCGACTACGATCCGGCTGCCCGGGTGCTACGCCTGTCGGCGCATCTGGAGCGGGGCCAGCAGGCATTCCAGCTTGCCACCCAGCTGGCCTTTCTCGAGGCAGGGGGATTGATCGACGCCCTCGCCGGCGCCGGGCGCTTTGCCCTGGACGAGTCCCGTGCGCTGGCCCGCATCGGCCTCGCCAGCTACTTTGCCGGCGCGTTGATCCTGCCCTACGGGCGCTTCCTGGATGCAGCCGAGGCGCTGCGCTACGACATCGGGCTGCTGGAGCGGCGCTTCGGCGTCGGCTTTGAAACCGTCTGCCACCGCCTGTCCACCCTGCAGCGCCCGACGGCGCGGGGTGTGCCGTTCTTCTTCATCCGCGTGGACCGCGCCGGCAACATCTCCAAGCGGCAATCCGCCACCGACTTCCATTTCTCGCGCATCGGCGGCACCTGCCCGCTGTGGAACGTCTACGAGGCCTTCGCAACACCCGGGCGCATCCTCACCCAGCTGGCCGCCATGCCCGACGACCGGCGCTACCTGTGGGTGGCGCGCACCGTCTCGCGGGAGGCCGGCGCCTTTGGCGCGCCCGGCAAGACCTTCTCGATCGGGCTGGGCTGCGACCTGCGCCATGCCGATCGTCTGGTGTACTCCCGCGGTCTGGACCTCAGCAATCCGGACGCGGCGATCCCCATCGGCGCCGGCTGCAAGGTGTGCAACCGCCAGAACTGCCCGCAGCGAGCCTTTCCATCGATGGGCCGGACGCTGCCGATCGACGCGAACCGGCGTTACTTCGAACCCTATCGCCATGACGAATGAAGCCGTACGGGAGGCATCAGCCGGCACAGTGCTCGTGGCAGGCCCATCGACCCGATCAGATCTGCCTGATGCGGGCCGAGGCGCCGGCGGACGCGGTCGATTGCATCGAGGTTTTCTACAACCCGAAGCATGAAGACCCGTAACAACCCCCACGCGCGTGGGGCGAGCATGAGCGACGGTACTGCTTGACGAATTTGACGATCGGAAGAACGGGGGGAGTCCGGGGCGCCCGATCTTCGCGAATGCGGTGAGCGCGCCGGATGCTGAAACAAAAATGGAGCAAATCCTCTCGGATTTTGCTCCATTTTGCTGCAGCACGAATCAAATCGGGTTGATTCGCAAGAATTTATTGGTCGGGGAAAGAGGATTCGAACCTCCGGCCCCTGCGTCCCGAACGCGTTCCCAAGCCCTGCAAACACGGTACTTGTTAATCAAAACACCGGTTAATCAAGGCTTTACTATGCAACAGCGCGCAGCTGAATGCAACAACGTACCGAATTTTCTGGGCCTCTTGGAGCAGGATTGGAGCACAGATTCGGTCGCTCACCCTGCCACAAGGCATGCAAATCGGATGAAGCGCAGGTTTAGCGGTCCGTCGACCTATACTCGATTTTGGACACTCGCTTCAACAATGACCGAACCCTATAGCCCCATCACGAAGGAGATGGCCGCCGAGATCCTGAACGTTTCCAAACGAACGATAGACAACTGGCTCGCCGATGGAAGCATCGTGCCGCCACACAACATCGGGCGTCGGATCTACTGGCACCCACAGGTCTTCTACGCTTGGCTTGATCAGAAGCTGGGCATCAGTTGCGACACAACCTCAACTCCGAGACGAGTTCAGGGCAAACCCCGCGGGCGTCCTCGCTCCACACTTCGCCGCTCCTGCCACTGAACCTTCTCATCGCTCAGCAGCAGTTCAGGCTCGGAAAGCCCAACTGATTTCAATGAGGGGAGAGCAGTTCTCCGACTGTCACACCAAGCGCCGCGGCGAGGCGCTCGATGTTGTCGATCGAGATATTCCTGACCTCGCGCTCAACGTGTGCGACGAACGTGCGATGCAGCCCCGACTCGAGGGCAAGGTCTTCCTGCGACCACGCCTTTGCAGCGCGCAGCGCACGGACGTTGGCGGCCAGAATGGCGCGGGCGCGAGGAGACGTTGATGTCAATTTTCGTCGGGCGTCGTGGAAAGCCGACGAATCTTCACAGCATTGACGCGTTTAAGTCAGCCGCGTATAAGTCACAATCAGCATTGTGACTTATACGCATCAAAAAATGAGGCTGCGTACGAGCTAGTCAAGCCGAAGCCTCTGCTTCAAGAAAGAAGGAGCAACATGCCCCCATCGAACCCCCTATCGCCCGAACGTCCAGAAGACTCTCGATTCCTCGGCGTATGCGAAGAACTCTGCTTCGTCGCCGCCTGGCTCCCGCGTGGTCGGCACGGTTACGCATCACTGCGTGCAAAAGAGTTCAACCGCCAAGTTGGCGCCCATCGTCTTGCGGTGAAACTGCTGATCGGCCCTCTCAAGGGCGAAGATATGGCGTTACACCGGTGCGGAAACAGCCGGTGTCATAACCCCTACCACCTCTACGTTGGCGGAGATGCCGAAAACCTCCGGGACAGAGTTCTGCATCGAGACGCACGGGGACATCTCGAACCCCTTGCAGCCACCGACGACAGCAGAACTTCACGAGTCCTGACTCCTCGCCCTCTCGTTCTCAGAAAGGAAGTGTCTCGAGTGACTGCAAATTTCACCGGATTCACTCCCAACAAGTGTTTCCATGCAGACTGGCTTCACCCGACATACGACGGGTACAGACAGCTTTGTAGAACCTCATGGTCCGGAGAGGTCGTTGGCGCTCATCGCAAAATCCACACGCTGTTCATTGGCCCGCTAGACAAATACGACATCGTCGGCCATAGCTGCTCCGATACGACATGTCTGAATCCCTACCATCTGTTCATCTCTGGCCAGCACACGTCCCACCGGGACTTCAATGCCAGGCACGACAAGCGCTGCAAGCTGACTGACGAGGGCCTGGACATGATTGCCGATATGGCCCTACGCACGGCGGAACTCGTCAGCAAGTTGGGGCTGCATCCGCAGACCATCCTGACCTACCGACGAGCATTGCTGGATGCCACGGGTCACGCGAGGGGAGTCCAGAAGTGATGATCCGGACAAAAATGGAATCACGCCACGTCATTCCAGAGACGTCGCACTATACTTTCATGCAGTTCATTGAACTGCCGCACATCGTGACGGGGACTACACGCCAGACGATGTGGGATAGGCCGGGACTGGGGGACTGTCTTGAGAAACCGGCACAGGCGGCGAGGCTAGCACCTGGAGACGAACGGCTGGCGGGCGAGGCGGCTCCGACGGGCATGAACCTG
>JAKLLO010000079.1 GCA_023150095.1 Zoogloea sp.
CGCCTGTTCGCCCACGTCAGCCCCGTCGACTCGCCCAGCGGCGTGCTCGCCGTGGTGGCCGTGCCTGCCGCGCCCGCCGCGGGCACCGCAGTTGGGGCCCTCACCGGCAACTGCGTGCTGCTCGACAGCGTGCAGGACCCGGGCAACCTCGGCACCATCCTGCGCACCGCCGCCGCCGTCGGCATCCCCGACGTCCTCCTCACCCCCGGCTGCGCCCAGGCCTGGGCCCCCCGCGTGCTGCGCGCCGCGATGGGCGCCCACTTCAGCCTGCGCATCCATGAAAACGTGGCGGCCAGTGAAGCGCTGCAAGGCTTCAAAGGCCACATCCTCGCCGCCGACCTGCGCGACGCCGTCGACCTCTACGCCCTCGACCTCCGCGGCCCGGTGGCCTGGCTGTTCGGCTCGGAAGGGCAGGGGCTGTCGCCGGCCGTCGCCGCGCTAGCGACCAGGCGGGTGAGGATTCCGATGCCGGGGGGGATGGAGTCGCTCAATGTGGGGGTGGCGGCGGGGGTGTGTCTGTTTGAGCAGCTGAGGCAAGTAGGCCAGCGGGGCGCCTGAGCGGGCAGGGCGGCGCCGGGCGCTCCCCGGTCTAAGCCACGCACCTGGTGCAGCGTGCGTCGCAAGATCCGGCGTAGCACCGGCCGAAATTGCCGCGACGGCCTGCCATCCCATGACTACAATCGCCATTCATCTCCTTATTCATCGGCTTATTCATCGCCATGGCCCGCCATTCCGACTCGATCCGTCTGCTCCTCGCCAAAGGGCCGATGCTCGCCCGGCAAGTCGTTGAAAATACAGGGCTCAGCCAGCCCACTGTGTCGCGTGCGCTGGCGGCCATGGGCGACGAGATCGTCCGCATCGGGTCCGGCTCTGCTATTCGTTACGCCCTGCGGGACAGCGCGCGTGGCTTCGAGGTGGCGCCAATCTTCCGCGTCAGCGACGAAGGGCAGGTCCAGGCCCTCGGCACCCTCGTCCCCGTCCGCCCGGAAGGCTTCGTCATGGTGAAGGCCGATGGCCCGGCCCTGCACAGCGATGGGCTGCCGTGGTGGCTGTTCGACATGCGGCCCCAGGGCTATCTCGGCCGGGCCTACGCCTCTGCACACGCTGCCGGCCTCGGCCTGCCGCCCAACCCCGAGCATTGGCGCGACGCCGACGTCATCCGGGCGCTGCTCGCCCATGGCCATGACGCCATCGGCAATCTGCTGATCGGCGAGCGGGCGCGCGACCGCTTCATCGCCATGCCGGCCCCGGTGCCGGTCGACCGGGCCATCGACTATCCAGCCCTTGCCCGCGCCGCCGGCGCCGGGGAGCTTCCCGGCTCGTCGGCCGGGGGCGAGCAGCCCAAGTTCTGCGCCTACACCGAGCGCGGCCATGTGCTCGTCAAGTTCACCGCCCCCGACGACAACCCCATCAGCGAGCGCTGGCGCGACCTCCTGCTCGCCGAGCATCTGGCGCTGTCGGTGCTGGGCATCGCCACGGAGGTTTTCGACTTCGGCCCCCAGCGCTTCCTCGAAGTGCCGCGCTTCGACCGCATCGGCCCGCTCGGCCGCCTTGGCGTGTTCTCCCTGCGCGCCCTCGATGCGGAGTTCGTCGGCGATGTCGCAGCGCCCTGGCCCACGCTGGTCCGCCGCCTCGCCGCCGATGGCCGCGTCCAGCCGAGCGCCATTGCCGATGCGGCGCTGCTGTGGGCATTCGGCACGCTCATCGGCAACACCGACATGCACGCGGGCAACCTGTCCTTCGTCAGCCGGCTCGGCCGCCCGTATCAGCTGGCGCCCGCCTACGACATGCTGCCGATGGCCTTCGCCCCCAGCCGCAGCGGCGCCCTCGTCGACACCCTGCCGCCGGCTGTGCTGTCTTCATCGGTCGATGCTGGGGCTTGGCGCGAGGCCTTGCGGCGGGCTGAAAGGTTTCATGCCCTGCTTAGCGATTGCCGGGGCTTCTCTGGTCGTTTTTTGCCGTGCATTGACGCGATCCGCGGGTATATCGACGAGGCAGGGGGCCGGATTGGGAGGTTGGGGTGAGTGGGCGAGCGGACTGGAGGGCATCGCGGGTGATGCCGATGCTTGCAGTAGTCGGGTGACTGTCGCGAGAAGCCACCCGCGATCATGATTCCTCAATTTTGCATGGGGCGCATCGGTAGCAGGATAGGGCTGCGCAGCGTATTTCGGCAGACGTCGCCTCGAACTACCCGCAGCCCAGGAACGCACAATGCAAAGTGACGCCGCTTATACCTGATATGAAGAAGGCGAGCAGGCCCAGCGGCAGTGCGCCGGCTGTTGCCGACAGCCGGGAGCTAGTTCCACGTAGGACGCGGCGCAATATGGCTGCGGGTGCGATGAGCCCGATTCCCTGGGAGAGGAAGATGATCGCCGTGCTGGCCATAGACGAAGTCGGTTCCGAGTCGCTGGAAGCCGAGACGACAGAAAGGGCCAAGGAGAAACCCAGCCAGGTCGCAATGCAGACACGGAAAAACCCGGAATAATCGCCGTCCTGGATTGGCTTGCGGCCAAACCATGCAATAGCTGCCGGCGACAGAAACAACAGAATGAGCTGGAGGAGTTCCATACTGTTCGAGATCCGCGAACGAGGCTTCGGTTTTATCTGGCGTGTCGCAAAGTCGGTGTGGGGCGGTGTAGTCCGGGTGGAGTAGCGTAACCCGACATTCCAGGATTGGCTTTAGTCGTGTCCGATGCCCTTAAAGCACACTGAATCACTCCCCCAGTCAGCCGCACAAGCCCGCGCCTTCACATAGCAGTCTCGTAGGTTGGGTCAGAGCGGCGTGACCCGACATCGCAGGGGCTGGTCGGCGTGGACAGACAATACCACTTTGGGCAATGACAGCTCTCGACCCACAAGAGACGTCCAGCACCTCAATGGCCCGAAGACAGCTTTCCGAGTGAAGCTGTCACCCCGAAAGGCAGCGTTGCGGAGCTGTGAACCTAAATCCGGCAGTTACCCCCCTTTGTTTGCTGCCTGATCATGCAAACGTGGTGAGGTAACTGCCGGATTTAGGCTGATTGGACAGCGGCGGAACGCCCATCGCGTGCGTGGGTGGTACGTTCGGCTTGTCGTGGCTGTGATCAGCCGGGTTGTGACCGTGCTGGTGGGGGCTGCCCTCGTCCTCGAAGTCATCATCGCTATGACCATGATCGTTTTGATCCGTGGCCGCCCCAGTATGCGCGTGTGTAGTCGCACGCAAGGGTGCGCGCGACAGGGATGTTGCGCTCGAGAATGCGAACAGGGCATGCGAGAGCATCAGCAGCCCAACCAACACTCTCGCCAGCGCGCGAGCGATCCTTTTCGAGAAGATAGAGGTGGCCAGAAGAAAGGTCATGTCGGGTCGGGTTCAGGCAGGCAGGCAGGCAGGGAGCCTTTCGCGATCCGTGGCCGGTTTATACAGGAGTCGGATTCAATACGGCAATTCGGCAACACTCGGAAACGAGCGCGGGCAAAAGGGTGTTTCGGCACCTAGCGCCAGGTGGATGGATCGCCTGGTTCGGATGCCCCTCAGTGCAGCTTCACCTGCGGTTCCGTGCGCCGCGTCAGCGTGCGCGCGAAGGTGATCCAGGATCACCTTGGCCCAGCCGTGCAGGGCGAGCTCGTGCATCTTGTAAAGCGAGGTATACATCGGCTTGGCGTACCAGCCTGCGATGAACAGGTCGCCGCGCACCAGGCCGCCCATCATGTTGCCGACGGTGCTGAACTTGCCGAGCGAGACGAGCGAGCCGAGATCGCGGTAGTGGTAGTCCTGCAGCGGCTTGCCGTCGAGGCGGCGGCGGATCTGCTTGAACAGGTGCGAGGCTTGCTGGTGGGCCACCTGGGCGCGTGGCGGGACGAAGCCGTTCTTCTCCGGCCAGGGGCAGGCGGCGCAGTCGCCGATGGCGAAGATGTCTGCATCGAGGGTCGTCTGCAAGGTCTGGCGCACCAGCAACTGGTTGAGGCGATTGGTCTCCAGGCCGTCGAGGCGGGTGAGGAATTCCGCGGCCTTGACGCCGGCCGCCCACACGGTCAGCTCTGCCGGCAGTACCGAGCCGTCGGCCAGGCGCACGCCGTCGGCCAGGCGCACGCCGTCGGCCAGCACTTCGGCGACCTTGGCGCCGGTATGCACTTCGACGCCGAGCTTGCGCAGCAGGCGCTCGGTCGAGCGTGACAGGCGCTCGGGCAGGGCGGGCAGTACGCGCGGGCCAGCCTCGATCAGCACCACCTTGATGTCGCGCTTGGCGTCGACGCGATCGAGGCCGTAGGCCACGACCTGGCGCATCGTGTGGTGCAGCTCGGCCGACAGCTCGACCCCGGTGGCGCCGGCGCCGATGATCGCCACCTTGAGCTGTTCCGGGCGCAGTTGCGTCTGCTGCGCCTGTGCGCGCACGCAGGCATGCACCATGCGTGTATGAAAACGGCGCGCGTCGGCCGCGGTCTCGAGCTTGAGCGCGTGCTCCCGCACTCCGGGGGTGCCGAAGTCGTTGCTCTGGCTGCCCACGGCGATGACCAGCGTGTCGTAGGGGAAGGAGCGCGCCGGCGTCAGTTCGCCGCCCTTGCGGTCGGTGAAGGGGGCGACGTGGACTTCGCGCGTGATGCGGTCGATGCCGGTCATCTCGCCGATGCGAAAGCGAAAGCCATGCCGGTGGGCATGCGCGAGGTAGCCGACCTCGTGGTCGCCAAAGTCCATGCTGCCGGCGGCGATCTCATGCAGCTTGGGCTTCCAGACGTGGCTGTGCTTGCGCTCGATGAGGGTGATCTCGGCCTTGCCACGACGGCCGAGCGTGTCGCCCAGGCGGGTGGCGAGCTCGAATCCGCCCGCACCACCACCGACGATGACGATGCGGTGCGGGGTGCTGGTGGTGCTTTGATTCATCCGTTCATCATCCTGTGGGCGGGTGCAGGCGCAGTGAGGGAGCCGGCGCTCACATCCCTTGGTAGATCGGCCCTTCGCCGCCCTGCGGGACCACCCAGTTGATGTTCTGGGTCGGGTCCTTGATGTCGCAGGTCTTGCAGTGCACGCAGTTCTGCGCGTTGATCTGCAGGCGTGGGCCGGCTTCGGCCTGAACGATCTCGTACACCCCGGCCGGGCAGTACCGCTGCTCGGGGGCGTCGTATTTCGCCAGGTTGATCGCGATCGGCACCGAGGCGTCTTTGAGCTGCAGATGGCAGGGCTGCTCTTCCTCGTGGTTGGTGTTGGACAGGAACACCGACGAGAGGCGATCGAAGGTGAGCACGCCGTCCGGCTTCGGATAATTGATCTTCCCGCACGCGGCCGCCGGCTTGAGCTGGTCGTGGTCCGAGGTGTTGTGCAGCGTCCACGGCACCTTGCCCTTGAACAGCACCTGGTCGATGCCGAACAGCAGCGAGCCGACCCACAAACCCTTCTTCATGTAGGGCTTGAAGTTGCGCGTCTTGTGCAGCTCGGCGTGCAGCCAGGAGGCCTGGAAGGCGGCCGGATAGGCCTCGAGCGTGTCGCGCTGGCGCTCTGCGGCCAAGGCCTCGAACGCGGCTTCGGCGGCGAGCATGCCGGACTTGATCGCGGCGTGGCTGCCCTTGATGCGCGCGGCGTTGAGGAAGCCGGCGTCGTCACCGATAAGGCCGCCGCCCGGGAACACCAGCCTGGGCAGGCTCTGCAGGCCGCCGGCGGCGATCGCGCGGGCGCCGTACTGCAGGCGCTTGCCGCCTTCCAGGTACTTGCGGATCTCGGGGTGGGTCTTGTAGCGCTGCATCTCCTCGAAGGGCGACAGATGCGGGTTGGCGTAGTTGAGCCCGACCACGAAGCCGACCGCGACCAGGTTGTCCTCGAGGTGATAGACGAAGCCGCCGCCATAGGTGGCCTTGTCCATCGGCCAGCCGGCGGTGTGCACCACCAAGCCCGGCTGATGCTGCTGGGGCTTCACCTCCCACAGCTCCTTGATGCCGATGCCGTAGGTCTGGGGGTCGGCGCCGTCGCGCAGATTGAACTTCGCCTCGAGCTGCTTGCCGAGGTGGCCACGACAGCCCTCGGCGAACAGCGTGTATTTGGCGTGCAGCTCCATGCCCGGCTGGTGGTGCGGGCCGGGTGTGCCGTCACGATTGAGCCCCATGTCGCCGGTGGCGACGCCCTTCACCGCGCCCGCCTCGTCGAACAGGATTTCGGCACCGGCAAAGCCCGGATAGACCTCCACGCCCAGCGCCTCGGCCTGCTCGCCGAGCCACTTCACGACGTTGCCCAGGCGCACGATGTAGTTGCCGTGGTTAACGAAGCAGTCGGGCAGCAGGCCGTTGGGGGCCTGGCGGGCGCCGGTCTCGGAGAGGAACAGCACGCGGTCCTCGGTGACCGCGGTGTTGAGCGGTGCGCCGCGTTCCTTCCAGTCGGGGAAGAGTTCGGTCAGCGCCTGCGGGTCCATGACGGCCCCCGACAGGATGTGGGCGCCGATCTCGGCGGCCTTCTCGATCAGGCAGACCGAGAGTTCCTGGCCCTTCTCGGCGGCCAGTTGCTTGAGCTTGATCGCCGCCGACAGCCCCGCAGGGCCGCCGCCGACGATCAGCACATCGAATTCCATCGATTCGCGCATGGTTCGATACTCCTTTGGCAGGGTCCTGACCTGGGCGATCATGACCCGCAA
This sequence comes from Zoogloea sp., assembly GCA_023150095.1. Classification (GTDB taxonomy): domain Bacteria; phylum Pseudomonadota; class Gammaproteobacteria; order Burkholderiales; family Rhodocyclaceae; genus Zoogloea. The sequence continues at coordinate 6,594 of JAKLLO010000079.1, forward strand.
TACGAGGTCAACAAAACGGCTCGGGAAGCAGTGCGTTCCCGAGCCGGAACGGTTCGAGCGCTCAGCGGGCAGGAAGACGAGATCTGTCGAGCCCGCTGGAAGCGAGAACGCGGCGTCCGATCAGGCAAGGATGGATGTCAGCTCCGGCACCACCTGGAACAGATCGCCCACGAGACCATAGTCGGCCACCTGGAAGATCGGCGCTTCCGGATCCTTGTTGATCGCCACGATCACCTTGGAATCCTTCATGCCCGCAAGATGCTGGATCGCGCCCGAGATGCCGACCGCGATGTAGAGCTGCGGGGCGACGATCTTGCCGGTCTGGCCGACCTGGTAGTCGTTGGGCACGTAGCCCGCATCGACCGCGGCGCGGCTGGCGCCGAGCGCGGCACCGAGCTTGTCGGCGAGCGGCTCGAGCAACTGGTGGTAGGCGTCGCCGCTGCCCAGGCCGCGGCCGCCGGAGACGATGATCTTGGCGGCACCGAGTTCGGGACGTGCGCTCTTGACGATCTCGCGGCTCACGAGCGCGGTCACGCCCAGGTCGGCAGCGGCGGCGACCGCCTCGATGGCGGCGGCGTTACCGTCGGCGGCCGCGACGTCGAAGGCCGTGGTGCGCACGGTGATGACCTTGACCGCATCGGCGCTCTTCACGGTGGCGAGCGCGTTGCCGGCGTAGATCGGGCGCACGAAGGTGTCCGCGGCCTCGACCGCGACGATGTCGCTGATCTGCGCCACGTCGAGCAGCGCGGCGACGCGCGGCAGCATGTTCTTGCCAGCCGGGGTCGCCGGGGCGAGCACGTGGCTATAGCGGGCGGCCAGGCCCTTCACCAGCTCGGCCACGTTCTCGGCGGTCTGGGCTTCGTAATGAGCAGCGTCGCACACCAGCACCTTGGCCACACCGGCCACCTTGGCGGCGGCTTCGGCCACACCGGCGCAGCCGGCACCGGCCACCAGCATGTGCACATCGCCACCGAGCCTGGCAGCGGCGGCCACGGTGTTCAGCGTCGAGGCCTTCAGCGATTGATTGTCGTGTTCAGCAATAACGAGAATGGCCATGTTCAGATCACCTTCGCAACGTTCTTGAGTTTGTCGACCAGTTGGGCCACGTCGGCCACGCGCTCGCCGGCGCTGCGCTTGGGCGGCTCGGACACTTTCAGGGTCGCCAGGCGCGGGGCCACATCGACGCCCAGATCGGCCGGCTTGACGGTGTCGAGCGGCTTCTTCTTGGCCTTCATGATGTTGGGCAGCGTGGCGTAGCGCGGCTCGTTCAGGCGCAGGTCGGTGGTGATCACCGCCGGCAGGCCCACCGACAGGGTCTCGAGGCCGCCGTCGATCTCGCGCGTGACCTGCGCCTTGCCATCGGCCAGCGCCACCTTCGAGGCGAAGGTCGCCTGCGGCCAGCCGGCCAGCGCGGCCAGCATCTGGCCGGTCTGGTTGGCGTCGTCGTCGATCGCCTGCTTGCCGCAGATCACCAGGTTCGGCTGTTCCTTGTCGCACACGGCCTTGAGCAGCTTGGCCACGGCCAGCGGCTGCAGCTCGACGTCGGTCTCGACCAGGATGGCGCGGTCGGCACCGATCGCCAGCGCCGCACGCAGGGTTTCCTGGCAGGCGGCGACACCGCAGCTCACCGCCACGACTTCGGTCACGACACCGGCTTCCTTCAGGCGCACGGCTTCTTCCACCGCGATCTCGTCGAAGGGGTTCATCGACATCTTGACGTTGGCCAGATCCACGCCGCTGCCATCGGCCTTGACGCGAACCTTGACGTTGTAGTCCACAACGCGTTTGACCGGGACCAGAATATTCATGAGTCATCCTCCTTGTTATTGGCGCCGACTGGCGCGCCTGTAGCTTGTTGTTTCGCCATGCATGCGAAGCCCACGGAGTCGAGTTGCTCGATCCGGGCCCCGCGTGTGTCATTTGCAAACCGGCCGGCACCGGCTGCATCGGACCCGGCAGCCGCCCCCTTCCCAAGCTGTGCGGCTTGCAATCGGAAGCGGTTGAGCGAGCAGCCGGATGTCCCGGTCTTCAGAAGGTAGCGCCGACGGCGAGGGCGAAGAAATCCCGGTCCTTCGCGAAGTTGTATCGACCGCCCCAGATCGGCGTCCAGGATGCCTCGACGAAGAACCGTTTCTTCACGTCCGCCTGCAACGCAACGATCGCCAAACGCCGTCCCTCGATGAACAGCGAGTCGTAGGACCAGCCCTTCACGTCATGGCCAAAGGTGATGGACGGCTTGAGATCCACGCCATCGAAGACATTGCCATATACGGAAGACGCCCTCAGGCGGTAGCCCCAGGATAGCGCCGAGGCGTAGCCGTCGTTGCTGCACTGCGCAGCCGTCGCTCCAGGCAAGCACACGCCGTTGACCGGACCCTGCCCGTAGAGATCGGAGCGAACGTAGCGCCGCTCGCTCACGTCCGGCAGGTCGTGGATGTACTTGACGCCGACTTCGCCCGCCAGGGTGAAGTCGCCGCCCAGCACCTTGCCGAACGGCTTGGACGCACCGGCGCTGAATTGGCTCATCTTGAGGCGGTCGTAGCCGTGATAGACGCCGCCCGCCGGCGTCGCCGCCGCATCGGCCCGGAGCAGGCTCGGGGCGGTGTTCGACACGAATGCCGAGAGCAAATCCCCGGTCGCCAGTTGGATGGTCTGGTTGGGACGGTAGGTATATTCGGCGAAGATCCGGGTCTGGTCAGGCAGACGCGTCTTGAAGTTCAGCCCCCAGACCTTCACGTCTTCCGGATATTCAACGAAGTACTGCACATTCTTGCCGTCGGGGTCGCCCGGAATGAACGGGGTGGTCCGTGACGACTTGATCACGCTGACCGCGAGCCGGCGGCTGTGATAGTTGGCGAAATAGGCGCCGAACTGCCCCAGGTTCTCGGCAAGATAGGTCACGCCGACGCCATATTGGCCGCCGTCCGAAGGATTCCTGTCCGCCCCGCGCTTGACGACCAGCCCAAGATCCTCGGCTTGTGCATCGCTGACCGTCACAGGCGCGACGACGACCTGGTTGCAGCCCGCAGTCGCGTAGTCGACAAATGAACCGAAGGTGCCGCAACCCGGTAGTTCATTGGGGCGGAAGCCGAACTGGTAGAACGCCTCGATATTGGTGTTTTTGTTCAGGCTCAACTTGGCGAAGGCCGCCGGAATCGGAATCCGGGTCTCCTCGGGAACCGCGCCGGCGCGCAGGCGCGCAGGATTGTCGATGGGATTGATCTGCTCCAGGCCGCCCAGAATCGTACCCGGGGAGCCCCAATCAATGGCCTGATAGCCGATCCGGGTGAACAGGGATTTGCCGTCCAGGTCGAAGTCGCCGTAGACGTTGGCCTTCAAGTCGGCCCCCGAGAAACGTCCGAGGCGACTGAAGCCCTTGTCGCTGAGGGGTTTGTCGGCGGCGTAGCCGTTCGGTGCATTGCCGTGCGGGACGCTGTCATCTTCAAGGGCGAAGTCGTGCCAGGCCTTGAGGCGCACAAACATCCCCAGGTTCCTGTACTTCAGGTCGGCATCGAGCACCGCCTTGAGCACGGTCGAGGTCTGGTCGCCACGCCCGTAGTTCAGTTCGCCGTCGTCATTGTTGGTGCCGCCCCTCGCCTTGCCGTTGACCCCCACTACAACGCCGCTGCCGTGCGGCACCAGTTCGGAATCACGGTCATCCGCGCGGATGATGGTGCCGTAGGCAATCGTCCCCTTGGTGACGACCGTCACCTCGCCGAATTGGGTTGCCTGCGGCGTCGCGACGCTGGGCACCCCGGCGGTGAGCTCGGCCCCCTGTACCGAGCCCATGAGGCAAGTTTGTGTAACCACGGCGCTCACCAGAAAGCGGATCGAGGACGGGCGCAACTGGCCGCGAACGCCGTTTGCAGTCGTCATGGTTGCCCGCGCAGCCCCTTGCGCAACGGCACCTATTGCTTGCGCAATACCTTGCACCGGCCATCCTCGCGAGGGGCGTGCAACAGGGTCTTGATTAGCAGCGGGATAGGCAAGGCACTTGGTTCGCGTGGGGGACTTGTCGATGAAATTTTCCGTCACGTCATGCTCCTTTGGTCGATGTCGCCTGAATTGGCGGTCTTGTCGTGAGTTCTTCTTGTAATGCGAGTGTCGATCCGACAGCTCGGGCTCCCCGTGCAAGGGCTTGGGAATGGGGCTTTCGAAATCGGCCGCGCAGGAAAAGAACCCATCCAGCACCTGTGCCGGATGGGCAAATCGCCAGCGGAGGGAGAGGGGGGGCCCCGCTGGTCGAAACCGCGTGATTACGTCGCGGAAGGGCTCTGTCTCATTCGAACAATGCGTCGCCAGTGCCCCGGATGGCCGCGTCGCCGGCCATTGCCACCTTGCTCCAGGCCTCGGCCTGCGTCAGCAGTTGGTCAGCGTAGAAGCGGGCAGTGGCGATCTTGTTGCGATAGAAACCCTGGTCGCCGGCTTCCCTGTCGAGGCGGTCGGCGGCAGCCAACGCCGCCCTGCCCATCATCCAGCCGCCGCAAACGAGGACGGCAAGATTGAGGTAGGGAGCGGCCGCGGTCAGGACGGCCGAAACGTCCGACCTGACGTTGCCCATTACCCACTCGGTGGCTTCGGACCAGGCCTGCTTTGCGCCCAGCAGGTGCCCGCCGATGGCGCGCAGTTCGGGCCGGTCGGAAGCCAGCAGGTCGTTGGCCGTGCCCTGCACCTCGGAGAAGACGACTTTGGCGGTGGCGCCCTGGTCGCGCATCAGCTTGCGGAAGATCAGGTCGTTGGCCTGGATGCCGGTGGTGCCTTCATAGATCGTCGTAATGCGGGAATCGCGCCAGTGCTGTGCGGCGCCGGTCTCCTCGATGAATCCCATGCCGCCGTGCACCTGGATGCCGAGCGAAGTCACCTCGACCGCCATCTCCGTGCCACCGCCCTTGACCACGGGAATCAGCAGTTCGGCCAGGAACAGGTCGCGCTTCTTCTGCTCCGGATCGGTGCCGGCGTGCGCACGGTCGAGCAGCCCGGCGGTGAAGTAGGTGACGGCGCGGCAGGCTTCGACGCGCGACTTCATCAGCATCAGCATGCGGCGCACGTCCGGATGCTTGTCGATCGTGACCAGCGCTTCGCCGGTCACGGCGTCCCGCCCCTGCTTGCGTTCGCGGGCGTAGCCGAGCGCCTGCTGGTAGGCGCGCTCGCCGAGGGCGACCCCCTGCAGGCCGACGCCCATGCGGGCTTCGTTCATCATGATGAACATGTACTCGAGGCCGCGGTTCGCCTCGCCCAGCAGATAGCCGACGGCGCCGCCCTTGTCACCGAAGGCCATGACGCAGGTCGGGCTGGCGTGGATGCCGAGCTTGTGCTCGATCGACACGCAGTAGGCATCGTTGCGCTCGCCGAGCGAACCGTCGGCATTGACCAGGAACTTCGGCACCAGGAAGAGCGAGATGCCCTTCACGCCCGCCGGGGCGTCCGGCAGGCGGGCGAGAACGAGATGGACGATGTTGTCCGTCATGTCGTGGTCGCCATAGGTGATGAAGATCTTCTGGCCGAAGACGCGGTAGCTGCCGTCAGCCTGCGGCTCGGCGCGGCTGCGGATCAGGGCCAGATCGGAACCCGCATTCGGCTCCGTCAGGTTCATCGTGCCGGTCCATTCTCCGGAGATCATCTTCTCCAGGTAGATGGCCTTGAGTTCGTCGCTGGCGCAGGTCAGCAGCGCAGCCACGGCGCCACCGGTCAGCAGCGGACCGAGCGAGAAGGACAGGTTGGCGGACGAGGCCATCTCCTTGACCGCGATGCCGATGGCTTCCGGCAGGCCCTGCCCGCCGTACGCCGTCGGCGAGGCCAGGCCGTTCCAGCCGGCGTCGCAGAAGGCCTTGTAGGCTTCCTTCCATCCGTCGGCGGTGACGACGCCGTCAGGCCCGAGCTTGCAGCCCTGCGTGTCGCCGATCCAGTTGAGCGGGGCCAGCACGCCGCTGGCGAACTTGGCCGCCTCCTCGAGGATGGCGTCCGCCATGTCGGGCGTGGCTTCTTCGTAGCCGGGAAGCGCGGCGATGGCGTCGAGACCGACGATCTCGTCCATCACGAAGCGCATGTCCTTCACGGGGGCGATGTAATCACTCATGGTGTTCTCTCTTTCGATCTGTTCGTTCAGATGCTTTCGAAGATGCCGGCGGCACCCATGCCCGTGCCGATGCACATGCTGACCATCCCGTACTTGCCGCCGGTACGGCGCATGCCGTGCAGCAGCGTCGCCGTGCGGATGGCGCCGGTGGCACCGAGCGGGTGGCCGAGCGCGATCGCGCCGCCCAGCGGGTTGATCTTCGACGGGTCGAGGTCGAGCTCCTTGACTACGGCGAGCGCCTGCGCTGCAAAGGCTTCGTTCAGCTCGATCCAGTCCAGGTCTTCCTTGCGGATGCCGGCTTGCTGCAGCACCTTGGGGATCGCGACGATCGGACCGACGCCCATAATCTCCGGCGCCACCCCGCCGACGGCAAAGCCGGCAAAGCGGGCGAGCGGGGTCAGGTTGTGTTCCTTCAGGACCTTCTCCGAGACCAGCATCACGGCGCCGGCGCCATCGGACATCTGCGAGGCGTTGCCCGCGGTGACCGAGCCCCTGGCGTGGAAGACCGGGCGCAGCCTGGCGAGCTTCTCGACGGAGATGTCCGGGCGTGCGCCCTCGTCGTCGGTCGGCGTGCGGTCGCGCTGGCGGATTTCGCCGCTGGCCAGATCGGGCTTGTAGTCACGCACGGTGAAGGGCGAGGTCTCGGCCTTGAAATGCCCGGCAGCGATCGCGGCGCAGGCCTTGCGGTGGGACGCCTCGGCAAAGGCATCCTGCGCCTCGCGGCCGATGCCCCACTGCTGCGCCACCTTCTCGGCGGTCAGGCCCATGCCGTAGGCAATGCCGATGTTTTCATCGGAGAACCAGGCGGGGTTGGCCGCCACCTTGTTGCCCATGATGTTGGACATCGCGGTCATCGACTCCGTACCGGCGGCGATCATCACGTCGGCCAGGCCGAGACGGATCTGATTGGCGGCGTCGGCGACGGCCTGCAGTCCGGAGGAGCAGAAGCGGTTGATGGTGATGCCCGGGACGGTATTCGGCAGACCGGCGAGCAGCGCACCGATGCGGGCCACGTTCATGCCCTGCTCGGCTTCGGGGATGGCGCAGCCGACGATGACGTCGCCGATGCGGGTCGGGTCGACGCCGGGCGCCTGCGCGACCACGGCGCGGATGGCGTGGGCCAGCATGTCGTCCGGCCGCGCATTCCTGAACATGCCGTTGCGCTTGCCCACCGGCAGGCGGGTTGCGGCGACGATGTAGGCTTCCTGAATCTGTTTGCTCATTATGGTGTTCTCCTGGGCCGGATCAGTTGCGGAGCGGCTTGCCGGTCTCGAGCATGTGCTGGATCCGGGCCTGGGTTTGGGGGTTCTTCAGCAGCTCGACGAACAGGCGGCGCTCGACCGTGAGCAGCCAGGCCTCATCGACCAGACTGCCGCTATCGACTTCACCACCGCACAGCGCAACCGCCGCGGCACGGGCGACCTGGTAGTCGTACGCGGAGATCATGCCGCCGTCACGCATGTTGACCAGCGTCATCTCCAGGGTCGCGATGCCGCCGCGCCCGGCCACCGGCACGGCACGCGCCGTGGCGGGGGGCGCATAGCCGGATTCGGCCAGCGCACGGGCTTCGCGGATCGCCACGTAGAGCAGCTCGTCGGGATGGAACAGCACGGTATCGGTCGCGCGGGCGAAGCCGTAGCCCACCGCCTCCGCGGCGCTCTTCGAGACCTTGGCCGTGGCGATGTTCATGAACACCGGTTGCAGGAAGGCCATCAGCTCGGCCGGGGTCGCGGTCCGCCCCGCCCATTCCGCCGCCTGCAGCGCGAACTCCTTGCAGCCGCCGCCGGCCGGGATCAGGCCGACGCCCGCTTCGACCAGGCCCATGTAGCTCTCCAGCGCCACCACGCGGCGCGTTGCCTGCATGGCGAACTCGCAGCCGCCGCCCAGCGCCATGCCCTGCACCGCCGCCACCACCGGCACCGCCGCATACTTCAGCGCCTGACCGGCCTGCTGGAAGGCGGCGACATAGCGGTCGAGCTGCGCAAAATCGCCGGCCGCGCACCCCTCGGCCACCTGGGCCAGGTTGGCGCCGACGGCGAACGGCGGCTGGTGCCAGATGACCAGGCCGGACAGGCTCTGCTCGGCCTGGCGCACCGCTGCCACCACCCCATCGACCACTTCGCTGCCGATGGCGTGCATCTTGGACTTGAAGGAGAGGATGCCGATGCCGGCGTCGACCGCCGGCAAACGCCACAGACGGACACCGTCGTTCTCGAACAGGGTCTCGCCGGACTGCTCGGGCGCCAACGAACCGTCGCCGAGGACGGCTTCCTGGAAGAGCTGGCGCTGGTACACCGGCAGCGCGGAACGCGGCACATAGGCCTTACGGCGCGGCGACCACGAGCCCTGCGGCGTGTGCACACCCTCACGATCTTCCAGCACCCAGGCGGGCAGCGGCGTATCGCTCATCGTCTCGCCGGCGGCGATGTCGGCGGCGATCGCCCGGGCGATGTCCGCCCAGCCGGCGGATTGCCAGATCTCGAACGGCCCCTGCGTCCAACCAAAACCCCAGCGCATCGCGAGATCCAGATCGCGGGCATTGTCGGCGATGGATTCGAGCTGCACGGCGGCATAGTGGAAAACGTCGCGGAAGATCGCCCACAGGAACTTCGCCTGCGGGTCCTTCGAGGCACGCAGTGCGGCGAAGCGGCTGGCCGGGTTCCTGTCCTTGAGGATGCCCGCCACCTCGGCGCTGAGTTCGCCGCTCGAGGGGCGGAAATCCTGCAGGCCAAGGTCCAGCACGTGGACTTCCTTGCCGACCTTGCGGTAGATGCCGCCCTTGGTCTTCTGACCCAGAGCCCCCTGCGCGATAAGCTGTTCCAGCCAGGCCGGCACCTTGAAATGCGCATGCCATGGATCGTCGGGCAGCGTGCCGTGCATGTTGCGCACGACGTGGGCCAGCGTATCCAGGCCGACGACGTCCGCGGTGCGGTAGGTGGCGCTCTTCGGGCGGCCGATCTTCGGCCCGGTCAGGGCGTCGACCACATCGAAACCAAGCTCGAAGCGCTGGGTGTGATGCATCACCGCCAGGATCGAGAGCACGCCGATACGGTTGGCGACGAAGTTGGGCGTGTCGAGGGCGCGGATCACACCCTTGCCGAGGCGCGAGGTCAGCCAGGTCTCGAGCGCATCGAGCGTGCCCGCATCGGTCGTGCGGGTGGCGATGATCTCGACCAGGCGCATGTAGCGCGGCGGGTTGAAGAAGTGGATGCCGCAGAAGCGCGGACGAACATCGGCCGGCAGCGCCTGCGACAGCGCGTCGATCGACAGTCCGGAGGTGTTGGAGGCGATGATGGCATTGGCCGAAATGTGCGGCACGATCTTGCCGTACAGGTCGTTCTTCCAGTCCATGCGCTCGGCGATCGCCTCGATGATCAGCTCGCAGCCGGCCAACTCGGCCAGATGCTCATCGTAGTTGGCGGCCGAGATCAGCTTCAGCGCCGCCTTGTTCGCCAGCGGCGCCGGTTCGAGCTTCTTCAGCCCGTCGATGGCCTTCCTGACGATGCCGTTCTTGTCGCCTTCCTTCGCGGGCAGGTCGAAGAGGACGACCGGCACGCCGGCATTGGCGAGATGCGCCGCGATCTGCGCACCCATGACCCCGGCGCCGAGTACGGCGGCTTTCTTGATATGCAGTCTGTTCACGCGATTGACTCCTGGTTTGCGATGGCCGTCAGGCCAGATGTTCGCGAATGGCTTTCTTGTTGATCTTGCCGACGCTGGTGCGCGCCAGCTCCTCGACGAATCGGATCTCGTCGGGCACCGCGTAGCGCGAGATGTGGCCCGCCTCGGCCGATTTCGCGACGGTGGCCTTGATCTCGTCGGCCGTGGCCGTCTGCCCCGGCTTGAGGACGACCGTCGCCAGCGGACGCTCGCCCCACTTGTCGTCCTTCACCCCGATGACCGCGACCTCGCTGACCGCCGGGTGCTGGGAGATGATGTTTTCGAGCTCGAGCGAGGACACCCACTCGCCGCCGGTCTTGATCACGTCCTTCAGACGGTCGGTCACCTGCAGGCAGCCGGCCGGGTCGATGGTCCCGATGTCGCCGGTATGGAGGTAGCCGCCGGCCCACAGCTCGTCCGATGCGGACGGGTTGTGCAGGTAGCCCATGGTCAGCCACGGCGCGCGGACGACGATCTCGCCGGTGCTCTTGCCGTCACGGGGGGCGTCGAGGAGGTCGCCGTCGACGGTGTGGAGATCGACCAGCGGCACCGGATAGCCGGTGCGGATGCGCTGGTCGGCCTGGCCGTCCAGATCCTCGGCCGGGAGGTCGCCGGGCACTCGGGCGATGGTCAGGATCGGGCAGGTTTCCGACATGCCGTAACCGGCGAAGACGTCGATACCGCGCTCCAGCGCCGCGGCGGCGAGCCCTTTGGGCAGCGCCGAACCGCCGATGATGACCTTCCAGCCCTTGAGATCGACCGCCTTCGCCTCGGCGTTGGTCAGCAGCATCTGCAGGATGGTCGGCACGCAGTGCGAGAAGGTGACCTTCTCGTCCTGGATGTAGCGGGCCAGGGTCTCGGGCGCATAGCGGCCGGGATAGACCTGCTTGAGGCCGAGCAGCGTCGCGATGTAGGGCACGCCCCACGCGTGGACGTGGAACATCGGGGTGATCGGCATGTACACGTCGCCGCGGTGCAGGCGGCCGTGGTCCTCTGCGGTACCCAGATGGGTGGCGACCGCCAGCGTGTGCAGCACCAGTTGGCGGTGGCTGAAATAGACGCCCTTCGGCAGCCCGGTCGTACCGGTCGTGTAGAAGGTCGTCGCCCGCGTGTTCTCGTCGAAGTCGGGGAAGTCGTACTCGCTCGACGCCTTCGCCAGCAAGGCCTCGTACTCGCCGACAAAGGGAATCTGCCACATCGCCATGTCGCTGCCGGTATCGGAGATCAGCACGAAGCGCTTCACCGTCTCCAGTTGGCCCTTTATGCCCGCCAGCACCGGGATGAAATCGGCGTTGACCAGGACGATGTCGGCACCGGCGTGATTCAGCGTGTACAGGATCTGCTCGGGCGACAGGCGCACATTCACCGTCTGCAGCACCGCACCCATCATCGGCACGGCGAAGAAGCATTCGAGATAGCGGTGGCTGTCCCAGTCCATCACCGCGACGGTATCGCCCGGGCCGACCCCGGCATCGCGCAGCGAATTGGCCAGGCGACGGATCCGGGCGGCCAGGTCGCGGTAGGTCTGGCGGTGGCTGTCGCGGTAGACGATCTCCTGATCGGCGGCAGTCGCCAGCGGTGTATGCAGGAGTTGCTTGATCAGCAGCGGGTAGGCGTAAGCCGAAGCTGCGGCTTGGATGGATTCGGTGGGCATGAGCGAGGTCTCCGGAAAGTCTTCTCTTTTCTTGCGCGCCGGCTTGGGCCAACCAACACCTTCCGCCATGCGCTCTGCGCCTGAGTCCGGTTTCCCGCATCGACAGAGAACTGCTGGCGCGGCCGGACGATCTGGCAATCCAATCCACTTATGCGCGGATTGCGGGAGCAATTCTAAGAACGAGCGCATCCGATGCCGATTGCGACTTGCGCCGAAACACTTGCATAATCGGCCATTCTCGCGATGCGAAGCACCGCACCATGGCCCCGACCGACATCACTGCCGGCACGATCCCGATGTCCTTCGTGCTGAACCTGTTGAACGGCACGCCGCTCGATCCGGCGGGGCAGGCGGACGCGCTGGCGCGGGCGGATATCGCTCCGGTCCTCCTTGGCGCGGAAACGGCCAGGGTGACCACCGAGCAGTTCGCCACCCTCTACCGGCAACTGGCCAGCCAACTGGATGACGAACTGCCGGGGATGTTTTCGCGGCCCGTGCGCTCGGGCTCGTTGAAGTTTCTCTGCCTCAGCCTGCTCGACTCGGCGACGCTGCAGACCGCCCTGTTCCGACTCAGCCGCTTCTTCCACCTGCTGCTGGATGACTTCCGCATCGAACTTGCTCGCGAAGGCAGCCTCATCCGGATGGCCCTGATTCCGCGGACGCCGCAGGCCGCGGCGAATACCTTCGGACAGGAGATCTTGCTCAAGCTGATCCACGGCGTGGCGTCCTGGCTCACCGGGCACCGCATGACCCTAGCGCGTGTCGATTGCAGTTATCGGCGCCCGAGCCACGCGTCGGAATACGGTTTTCTCTACCCCGGCCCGGTGTTTTTCGAGCAGGCGGTTTCAGCCCTCTACTTCGAGGCCGCCCAGTTGGCCACGCCGATCCGCCAGGACCGGCGCTCGCTCGCCCGGTTCCTGGCCCGGGCCCCCGGCGACTGGCTGTTCGTCGCCTTCGAGCAGCACCCGACCCGGCAGAAGGTCCGCGAGCACTTGCGCCCACGCCTCGGCCTCCCGATTAGCGCCGGTCAGACCGCCAGCGCGCTGCACCTGTCCCTGCGCACGCTGACCCGCCGGCTGGCCGCGGAGGGCACCACCTTCCAGGCGATCAAGGATGAACTCCGCCGGGACGCGACGATTCAGTTGCTGACGAAGACCAATACCCCGATCGCCGTCATTGGCCAGGAAATGGGCTTCGAGGACCCCAACGCCTTTCATCGCGCGTTCCGGAAATGGACCGGCAGCACGCCAGGCGCCTATCGCCCCAAGTGAGGTTCGCCAGCAGGTCACCAAGGGGCCGATCCATGCCTTGCAGGTGGCCGGTCGCGTTAGAACTCGCCATCGTTCGCCCGCAGCACCCGCTGGGCACGGCGCCGATGGAAGCGTTGCGGGTGCTTTGGCGCGGATCGGGAGAGGGTCATTGCACTCAATTGTGATTGCGCGCACGACCCGTGAGCGCGGCGCGCATTACGTGCTGTGCGTGAAGGAGAACCGTTCGGACCTGCATGACTCGATCCTGTTTGCCGCCATCGACCCTTGAGGCCCGCCGACGCCGAGCGCACTGCCCGGGCCGCGCGCGGTCTGAACTCGATGCCGCCACCCTTACTGATTTGACTACGGTTCACCCAAGTGCTTCCGTGCGTGGATTCTGAGTTGATCGCGTCGATCGGATGGCCGGTTTCTGGGCAGAGCGGCCACCCGAACGGCCGTTCTGCCTGCGAGCTGAACGGCGGGTCGTGGCCGCCTGCTGTCTGCCATGAGTGGGCTGGCGACGAGGTCGTTTAGGGGCATGGCACGGCGTGATTGGACAAAATGAACCATTTTGTCTAATGTCCGCAGACCACCCCCTGCAACGGCGCGGCTTTGCGCCGCGTTTTTTCGCCAAACACTGGACAAAACGATGGCCGACCGCAAACACCTCGCCGCACGCGAGGTCGAGCGCCTGATCACGGCCACCCGAGGCAGCCGCACGGAGTTGCGCGACAGCTGCCTCATCCTCTTGATGTTCCGCCACGGGCTACGGGTGTCCGAGGCCTGTGCGCTGAAATTGCACCAGGTTGATCGCCAGAGTCGGGGGCTGCACGTGGAACGACTTAAGAAGGGGCTGTCCACGATCCGAACCCGCTTCACGGCGACGATCTGCGGGCCAACAA
>JAKLLO010000309.1 GCA_023150095.1 Zoogloea sp.
TTTGGGGCGCGTCGGAATCGCCGGACCCACCAACGGGGGCACCGAGGCATCAAAACGAATTGTGGGGGCGTCTGGACGCCGCTGGAGGCATCCGGGAATCGCAATTAGCCTGCATTTCTCACCGATTAAAGCTGAACACGGCCGGACACCGAGCGTCAGATTGTTGTGCTAAAACAAGTTCCGACTTCGGGCTCGGGCCCGGCCGCTGTGACAGACTGTAGGACCCAATCACTGCTCTTTCCAGAACTGGCAAGCAAACCGGTGACGGTGGATTTCGACGGTGGTCGCGTCAGCAGCGACGGGGGTGCGGTATTGGTGGGCCGACTGGACCGTTCTTACGGCTACTTGCAGCGCTTCAGCTCCTGCTTCACTGACCACCGGGATGCTGATTTGATCGAACATTCGCTGCTGGAGCTGCTACGCCAGCGGATCTATGGCCTTACGCTGGGGTATGAGGATCTCAATGATCACGATCAGTTGTGCCGGGATCCGCTCCTGGCCAGCGTGTGCGGCAAGCGCGATGTGGAGGGCGAACATCGTCAGCGGCACCGGGATCAGGGCAAGGCCCTGGCTGGCAAGAGCACCCTCAACCGGTTGGAGTTGACGCTCCCGCAGGCCACGGCGGCCGAGCGGTACAAGAAGGTCGTCGCCGATTCCGAAGCGATCGAAACGTTCTTCATCGCGGAGTACGTCCGCTCGTTGGCGAAAGACACTGAGGCGGTGGTGCTCGATTTGGATGCGACGGACGACCCGCTGCACGGCCAGCAGGAAGGGCGCTTTTTCCATGGCTACTACGGGGACTATTGCTATCTGCCGCTGTACATATTCGGCGGAGACTGGCCGGTGTTGGCGTGGTTGCGGACCAGTGACCGTGATGCCAGTGACGGGGCGAGGGAGAAGGTCGAGAAGATCGTGGCGGCGTTGAGAAAGCGTTTTCCCCGCCTCGAGATCACGCTGCGGGCGGACAGCGGCTTCTGCCGGGATGGGTTGATGAGTTGGTGCGAAGACCACGGGGTGCACTATGTCTTCGGCCTGGCGCGCAACGCGGTGCTCCAGCGCGAATTGGCCGACGCACTGAGCCAGGCACAAGCTCTCAGCGAGGCCGACGGTGGCGCTCCCGCACGGGTATTCCATGAATTCACCTACGCCGCCAAGACGTGGGAACGACGACGGCGGGTGATCGGCAAGGCCGAATGGACGCAGGGTGAAGCCAACCCGCGCTTCATCATCACGAACCGGACGGCCGAGGGGCATGCGGGTCGCACACTCTATGAGAAGTTCTATTGCGCTCGGGGGGACATGGAGAACCGGATCAAGGAGCAGCAACTCGATCTGTACGCGGATCGAACCAGCACCGCGACGATGCGAGCCAACCAACTGCGGCTGTGGTTCTCGACGCTGGCGTATCTGTTATTGAACCAGCTGCGGCGCGTGGGCCTGGCGGGCACGGAGTGGGCGCGAGCCACGTGCGGGACGATCCGGCTGAAGTTACTCAAGATCGGCGCGGTGGTGCGCACGAGCGTGCGACGGGTGGCAGTGCACTTGAGCAGCGCTTGGCCGTGGCGATCGGTTTTTGAGGAAGCCGCGGTCCGGCTGGCGGTTCAACCGGACGGTTGAACTGGGGCGACTAAGCCTTTGGAAGGCACCGCGCTCGGGGTCGAGCGCAATAGAACGCTCGCGTCTTGGCGTGAGACAAAACACAGCGGAAGCCCTCGAAATCGCGCCATGTACGCGACCTTCCGCGCCAACCAGCCCTATCCGGAGAGGCGATCACAAAAAACCGCATTTCCGAACACCATTTTCGGAGACCTGCTTCTATCGGTGAGATATGCAGGTTAGCCCTCGAACGTGGGCGCCTGAAGGCAGCCCGCTTACGAGAACTGTTCTCGGACGGACAGTTGATGCCGACAGTTATAGACAGAGGCTGTAGGCCTATAGCTGAGCGATGAGGTAGGAGATTATCCGGATCACATCGAATCTCCTGAGTAACCGCTGGGCATGGTGCATGGTCCCGGTTACTTGG
>JAKLLO010000080.1 GCA_023150095.1 Zoogloea sp.
GGCGCGCAACCGCGAGCAGAACTTCGCCCTCAACCTGCTGATGAACCCGGAGATCGACTTCGTCACCCTCCTCGGCCAGGCCGGCACCGGCAAGACGCTGCTCACCCTCGCCGCCAGCCTCACCCAAGTGCTCGAGACCAAGCGCTACTCCGAGATCATCATGACCCGCGTCACCGTGCCGGTGGGCGAGGACATCGGCTTCCTGCCCGGCACCGAGGAAGAAAAGATGGCCCCGTGGATGGGCGCGCTCGAAGACAACCTCGACGTGCTCAACGGCACCACCGGCGAGGGCGGCGAATGGGGTCGCGCCGCCACGCGGGATCTGATCCGCAGCCGCATCAAGATCAAGTCGCTCAACTTCATGCGCGGGCGCACCTTCATCAACAAGTTCCTCATCATCGACGAGGCCCAGAACCTCACGCCCAAGCAGATGAAGACCCTCATCACCCGCGCCGGCCCCGGCACCAAGGTGGTGTGCCTGGGCAACATCGCGCAGATCGACACGCCCTACCTCACCGAGGGCTCGTCGGGCCTCACCTACGTGGTGGATCGTTTCAAGGGCTGGCCGCACTCCGGCCACATCACCCTGCAGCGGGGCGAGCGCTCGCGGCTGGCCGACCACGCCGCCGAGGTGCTGTAAGCCCGCGGGGCATGCGGACGTCAAGCTTTTGCCCCGGCAGCCGATAAATCACACGGAGCGTCGGGCGGGGAGCAATCCCCGCCGGCTTGTTTGTTGCGCAGATTCGGCGATCCACCGGGCATCCCGGCTGGAAGAGAGGGCGTGGTGGCAGATTTCAGTCAGATAGAGAAGCGCCCCCTGCGGCTGGCGTACTGGGGGCAGCTCGCCGCCCTGCTGACGACCGCGCTGGTTCTCGCCTATCTCTCCTGGTCGAGCTACCACGACGCCATCACCAAGGCTGAAGTCACCTCCAGTGGCATCGCCCGGGTCAACGCCTTCGCCCTCGACACCACCCTCAGCACGGCGGACATGCTGCTCGCCGAAACCGCCACCGTCGTCGCACCGCGCATGGGCGAGCCCGCAGCCCTCGACGCCGCCTGGCGCGAAGAATCCCGCCGCCTGCGGCTTTATCTCAGCCGCATCCCCCAGCTCAACAGCGTGCGAATCTTCAACGCAGCGGGCGAACAGATCCTCACCACCGACAGCGCCGCCGCCGGGAGGCCGGTCAACGTGGCAGACCGGGCCCATTTCCAGCAGGCGCGCGACCACCCAGAAAGCGGGCTGATCATCTCGGACGTGGTCGTCTCGCGCACCACCAACCGCAACGCCATCGTGCTGCTGCGGGGCATCCGCGACGCCCGGGGCAACTTCCTCGGCGTGGTCAGCACGCCCCTCGATCTCAGCTACTTCGAGCGCCTGCTCGCCGACGCCAAGCTCGGCATCGACGGCGCAGCCGCCATCCGGCGCGTCGACTCGAGCAAGATCATCACCCGCCACCCATACAGCCCAGGCATCATCAACAAGCTCGACCCCGGCCACCCTGCCCACCAGCAGATCGAAGCCGGCGCGATCTCGGGCTCCACGATGAGCACCGGCCAGTACGACGGCGTCCAGCGCGTCCTGAGCTTTCAGCGCCTGGAGCACTTTCCCCTCTACGTGGTCGTCGGGATCTCCCGGGACGGCGTACTGGAGGCCTGGCAATGGCGCGCCCTCGCCGCCGCGGTGCTGGTCGCCCTCGCCCTGCTGTCGGTCAGCCTCTTCTATCGCCGGCTGGCGAGCAACAACCGGCTCCTGGGCGGCGTGCTCGACGCGGCCTCCGAGGTCGCCATCATCGCCACCGATGCCCAGGGCCTGATCACCCTGTTCAACCAGGGCGCGGCCAACCTCCTCGGCTATCCGGTAGAAGAAGTCGTCGGCCAGCTCCACCTCGACCAGCTCCAGTTCGACCCGCCCACCGCCGACACCACCGACGCGCCAGCCCGGGAGTCCCTTGCCAGCCAGGCCGGCGCCGGGCGCACCGAGCGATCCTACCGCCGCAAGAACGGCAGCCCCGTGCAGGTCTCGCAGATCATCACCCGCCTTGCCACCGGCAGCATCGGAGCATCCGGCTACCTCTGCGTTGCCCATGACGTTACCGAAAACCGGCGTGCCGTGGGCCTGCAGGCCGCCCAGAACCACGTGCTCGAGATGATCGCCAGCGGCGCCCCGCTGCCGCGCGTGCTCGACGAGCTGGTGCGCAGCGTCGAGGCCCAGGCCGGCGGGCTGCAGTGCGCGATCCTGCTCTTCGACGCGGCCACCGGCACCCTGCGCCACGGCGCCGCGCCCAGCCTGCCCGACGCCTACAACCACGCCGTGGACGGCCTGCCCATCGGCCACAACCGGGACGCCGGCGCCAGCGCCGGTTTCCTCCACGACGCGGTGCTGATCGACAACGTCCAGACCGACACACGCTGGTCGACGCTCCACGCCGCAGCCCTCGAGGCCGGCATCCAGGCCATGTGGTCCACCCCCATCCTCGATGCCGGCGGCCGCCTGCTGGGCACCTTCGCCGTCCTCAGCACCGAAGCGGGCATCGACATCGCAGCCGCCGAGAAGATCGTGGACGTGGCCACCCACACCGCCGCCATCGGCATCGCCAGCGCCCACTCGGCCGCTGCGCTCGAAGCCAGCGAGCAGCGCATGCGGCTGGCCCTCCACGCCGCCAACATGGACGCTTACGAATTCGTCCCGTCCACCGATCACGTGCATCGCGGCGGCGAAGTCGCCCGCGCCTGGGGCCTCGACACCGAAGGCACCGGCCAGCAATACCTCGCGCTGATCCACCCCGACGAACAGGAAGGCGTCATCAACGCCCTCGCCGGCCTCACCCCCGACACCCCCGACTACGCCGTCGAGTACCGCCTGAAGAAGCCCGACGGCAGCTACATCTGGGTCGCCGACTGGGCCAGCGCGGTGTTCGACGAGGACGGCCGAATCGACCGGATCTTCGGCGTTTACCGCGACGTGACCGGCCGCCGGGCGCTGGAAGACGAACTCCAGCAGCACCAGCAACACCTCGAAAGACTGGTCGCCGAGCGCACCGCCCAGCTCTCCAGCTCCGAAGCCAACCTGAGGCTGATCCTCGAATCCACCGCCGACGGCGTGTATGGCGTCGACAAACAGGGGCGCGTCACCTTCATCAATCCCGCCGCCTGCCGCATGCTCGGGCTCACGCCGGAGTCCGTCGTGGGCCGCCAGATCCACCCGCTGATCCACCACAGCCGCCCCGACGGCAGCACCTACCCGCTGTGCGACTGCCCCACCAACCAGACCCTCCACCACGGCGGGGTGATGACCGTGACCGACGAGGTGTACTGGCACGCCGACGGCCATGCGGTGCCGGTGATCTACTCCACCCACCCGATGGTCCGCGACGGCCGCATCATCGGCGCGGTGGTCAGCTTCATGGACGTCACCGAGCGGCGCGCCCTCGAAGACGCCCGCGAACAGGCGCGCCAGGCCGCCGAGCGGCTGGCCCGGGTGAAGAGCGAGTTCCTCGCCAACATGAGCCATGAGATCCGCACCCCGCTCAACGGCATCCTCGGCTTCGCCCGCATCGGCTACCGGGACAGCACCGACCTCCGCCTGCGCAACGCCTTCGCCCACATCCTCGATTCAAGCAAGCTGCTGCTGGGCGTGGTCAATGACATCCTCGACTTCTCGAAGATCGAGGCCGGCAAGCTGCAGATCGAAGCCGTGCCCGTGGATCTGCCGGCCCTGCTCGAAGCCATCACCGCCACCTTCGAGGATCGGGCCGAAAGCCGCGGCCTCGCGCTGCGCCTCGAGCGGGCACCCGACCTGCCCGCAAGCTGCCTCACCGACCCGCTGCGCCTCGGCCAGATCCTCACCAACCTGCTCTCCAACGGCCTCAAGTTCACCGAAAAGGGCGAGGTGTCGCTGTACGTCGGGCTCGACGGCGACGCGCTCCTGTTCCGCATCGCCGACACCGGCATCGGCATCTCCGAAGCCCAGCTCGCCCAGCTCTTCAACGCCTTCGAGCAGGCCGACAGCTCGACCACCCGCCGCTTTGGCGGCACCGGGCTGGGGCTGGCGATCACCCGGCGCATCGTCGAACTGCTCGGCGGCACCATCGGCGCCACCAGCGTCGAGGGCCGCGGCAGCGTCTTCGAGGTCCGTCTGCCCTACATCCCCGCCGCGCGCCCGGCCATGCCCGTCCAGCCCGCCGCCAACAGCGCCCCGCAGCCCGAGCGCCTGGCCGGCATCACGGTGCTTGCCGCCGAGGACAACGAGGTCAATCAAATGGTGCTGGAGGACATGCTGCTCTCCGAAGGCGCCATGCTGACCATGGTGAGCAACGGCCGCGAGGCCGTCGAAGCGGTGGCCCGGCACGGCGTCGATGCCTTCCAGGTGGTGCTGATGGACATCCAGATGCCCGAGATGGACGGCTACGTCGCCACCCACAAGATCCGGGAAATCGCCCCGGGGCTCCCGGTGATCGGCCAGACCGCCCACGCGATGGCCGAGGAACGCGCCAAGTGCCTCGAGGCCGGCATGGTCGCCCACATCGCCAAGCCCCTTGATCTGGACATCCTCGTCGAGACCATCCTCCGCCACGCGAGCCGGCCGGCGGCGCCCGCCCCGACGCCGATGATCGATCACGACGCCCTCGCCGCCCGCTATCCGGGACGGCCCGAGTTCATCGCCCGCCTGCTGGGAGTCTTTGCCACCGGCGCCGCCGCAAGGCTGGCCGGGCTGGACGAAGCCATCGCCGCCGGCAACCTGCGGCAGATCGTCGAACTGGCCCACGCCGTGAAGGGATCGGCGGGCAACATCATGGCCTCGCCCCTGGCCGACCTCGCCCGCCAGACCGAGCATGCCGCCCGCGACAGCCAGCCCGACGCCCTGGCCCTGGCCGCACGGTTGAAGGACGCCATCGCCGCCACCGCCGTCGAGATCGAGCAGCGGCAGGACGCCTGAGGGCGCTCAGCGCCCGACGAGCCCCCGCGCCACCGTGGCCAGGGTGGCGGCATCCAGCGCGGGCACGGCAACCGTCTGCCCCTGGGCCAGCCGCCGGTAGAGCCCCTCGCCGCCCCGGCGGTAGGCCGGGTCGTAATGCCGCACGACCAGCTCGGCAGCCAGCTGCGGCCAGGCCTTCGCCTCGACCATCGCCTTCCAGGCCGCCACCTGCTCGTGCCCGTGCTGAACCACCAGCCGGTCGAGCTTGCTGCAGAAGTCGGCCGGATCGGCGATCAGGTCGGTGTAACGTTCGAGCAGATGGGCCACGCGGGCTTCCAGCGGCGCGTCGATGCGCACACAGTCGCCGTCCCGCAGGCGCTCGAAGAGCGCCCCCGGCACATGCAGGCGGCCGATGCGCCGGCTCTCGGATTCGGTCCACACCGGCTGCGCCGGATCGAGCTTGCGCAGCACCGCCCACAGGCGCGTCTCGAAAGCCTTCTGGCCCGGCTGCGGCACGCTCGCCTCACCACCCAGCACCGAGCCCCGGTGGCTGGCCAGATTTTCCAGATCCAGCACCTGCCCGCCGGCTTCGGCAAGGCTTGCGAGCAGCGCGGTCTTGGCGCTGCCGGTGGGCCCGCACAGCACCCGGAAGCCCAGCGTGGCCGGCAGGTTTTCCAGGTCGTCGAGCACCCGCTGACGGAAAACCTTGTAGCCGCCCTCCAGCCGCTGGGCGCCCCAGCCCACCTGACGCAGCACAATGGTCATCGCGCCGCTGCGCTGGCCGCCGCGCCAGCAGTAGATCAGCGGTTTCCAGCCCTTCGGCTTGCTGAGAAAATGCGTCTCGATGGCGCGGGCGATGTTGCGCGACACCAGCGCCGCCCCCAGCTTGCGGGCCTCAAAGGGCGACACCTGCTTGTACAACGTGCCCACCCGCGCCCGCTCCTCGTCATCGAGCACCGGACAGTTGATCGCGCCAGGGATATGATCCTCGGCGAATTCGGCGGGCGAGCGCACGTCGACGATCGAGTCGAAACTGTCGAGCCGATCGAGGCTCGCGGAAAGATAATCTGGCTGGGAAGACACGGAAAGAATGAACCTGATGAATCAACTGGAACCGAAAAACGCCATGACTGAAGCGCCCCTGCGACTGACCGAATTGTCTCACGGCGGCGGATGCGGCTGTAAGATCGCCCCCGCCGTGCTCTCCGAGATGCTCGCCCACATGCCTGCGGCGCAGCCCTTCGCCAACCTGATGGTGGGCACCGAGACCGCCGACGACGCCGCCGTGTGGCGCCTCAACGACGAGCAGGCGCTGATCGCCACCACCGACTTCTTCATGCCGATCGTCGACGACCCCTTCGACTTCGGCCGCATCGCCGCCACCAACGCCCTGTCCGACGTCTACGCCATGGGCGGCACGCCGATCATGGCGCTGGCCATCGTCGGCATGCCGGTGAACAAACTGCCGCTGGAGGCCATCGGGCGCATCCTCGAAGGCGGCGCCAGCGTGTGCGCCCAGGCCGGCATCCCGGTGGCCGGCGGCCACAGCATCGATTCGCCCGAGCCGATCTACGGCCTCGTGGCGCTGGGCATCGCCCACCCGGACATCATCAAGCGCAACGCCGACGCCAGGGAGGGCGACGTGCTGATCCTCGGCAAGCCGCTAGGCGTGGGCATCCTCGGCTCGGCCATGAAGAAGGGCGTGCTGGATGCCGACGGCTACGCTCAGATGATCGCCACCACCACCAGGCTCAACACCGTCGGCCCGGCGCTGGCGAAGCTGCCGGGCGTGCATGCGCTCACCGACGTGACCGGCTTTGGCCTGCTGGGGCATCTGCTGGAGGTGTGCCGCGGCGCCAAGCTGGGCGCCACGGTGCAGGTGGCCGACGTGCCGATGATGCCGGCCGCGGTGCCCTTTGCGAAACAGGGCATCGGCCCCGGCGCCATCGCCCGCAACCTGGCCAGCTGCGGCGACGCGGTGCGCTTCGACGAGGGCGTGGCCGAATGGCAGCGCAGCGTGCTGGCCGACGCCCAGACCAGTGGCGGCCTGCTGGTGGCCTGCGACGCGGCGAGCGCCGACACCGTGCTGGAAACCTTCCGCGCCGGCGGCTTTGCCGACGCGGCGGTGATCGGCCGCATCCACAGCGGCCCCGCCGAGGTGCGCATCGCCGGCTGACCAGCCGGCCGTGGGGTGATCGGCGGGGCTTCGCCCTGCAAACCCGCAGTTTTTTTGTAGGTCGGACTTCAGTCCGACACTGCCGTCATTGCAAAAAACCTTGCCCGCAAGGCTTTTTGCTTTGGGGGGCGAGCTTCAAAGCCTTGCGACCGAAGCAAAAAGCCTCGATCGCAACGTTGCGGGCCTTGGGCGTCGAGCAGGAAGCCTTACGGCCAAGGCAACAGGCGTTGCGCGCAAGGCAGATAACTTGAAGGTGCAATGCGCCAAGCCTTGCGGGCAACGCAATTTGCCTTAGGGTCGCGGCTCAAGGCCTTGCGGCAAGAGCGTTGAAGTGCGCGCGCAAAGGGGCGAGCCCGGGACGACGAGCGGATCAGCTTGCGGCCAAAGCTCAGGCCTGCGTCCCGGGGGGCGGGATCAGATCAGGGGTGCAGCGGAAGGAAGAACGCAAACCAGCACCGCGTTCCGCCGGGAGGAGTAGCGGAACGCGGGTGGCTTTCAGGGAGACGCAGGCAGTAAGGCACGACTCCGGATCGAAGGGCACTTTCGAAGGGGAGCCGCCGGTGCGCGGCCTGCGCACGCACCGGCAGGTCTGGGGTTGAGGGTCGCCGGCTTGGCCGGTCTTGGGGCTCAGGCCGGTTCGCAGATCGCTTCGGGCTTGCTTTCGAGCATCGAGCCGGTCTCTTCGGCGCGCAGGTGCCAGGCGAAGGCCTCGCGCAGCAGCTGCGGGGTGTGGCCGCCCCGGCGGCAGGCGCGCTGGTAGTAGTCCCGCAGCATGTCCCGGTAGAGCGGATCGGTGCAGTGGTCGATGATCTGGTGGGCGCGCTCGCGGGGGGCGAGGCCACGCAGGTCGGCCAGGCCGTGCTCGGTGACGATGATGTCGGTGTCGTGCTCGGTGTGATCCACGTGGGGCACCATCGGCACGATGCTGGAGATCGCCCCGCCCTTGGCGATGGACTTGGTGACGAACACCGACAGGTGGGCGTTGCGGGCAAAGTCGCCGGAGCCGCCGATGCCGTTCATCATGTGCGTGCCGCCCACGTGGGTGGAGTTCACGTTGCCGTAGAGGTCGCACTCCAGCGCGGTGTTAATGGTGATGAGGCCGAGCCGGCGGATCACCTCCGGGTGGTTGCTGATTTCCTGCGGGCGCAGCACCAGGCGCGACTTGTAGTGCTCGATGTTGCCCAGCACGCGCTCGTAGGTGTGCTTGGAGAGGGTGATCGACGAGGCCGACGCAAAACTCAGGCGGCCGTCGTCCAGCAGCTCGACGGTGGAATCCTGCAGCACCTCGGAATACATCTTCAGGTCGCGGAAGGGCGAATCCAGCATGCCGTGGAGCACCGCGTTGGCGATGGTGCCGATGCCCGCCTGCAGCGGCTGGAGGCTGGGCGACAGGCGGCCGGCCTTCACCTCGTGGGCCAGGAAGTCATTCAGGTGGCCGGCGATGGCCTTGGTGTCGTCGTCCGGCGGCAGCACGTTGGACGGGCTGTCGGCCTTCTCGGTGATGACGATGGCGACGAT
Source organism: Zoogloea sp. (assembly GCA_023150095.1). Taxonomy (GTDB): domain Bacteria; phylum Pseudomonadota; class Gammaproteobacteria; order Burkholderiales; family Rhodocyclaceae; genus Zoogloea. The sequence continues at coordinate 8,610 of JAKLLO010000080.1, forward strand.
CTTCTCCGGGTCCACCGGGATGAACGGCAGGCCGATGCGCTGCTCCGGCGAGATCAGCGGAATCGGCAGGCGGTGCGGGCGGTAGGTCGGGATGTAGATGTCGTGCAGGCCTTCGAGGCCGGCCGGCATGGTCAGGTTGATCTCGACGATGATCTTCTTGGCCAGCACCGCAAAGCTCGCCGAGTTGCCCACCGAGGTGGTCGGCACGATGCCGCCGTTCTCGGTGATGGCGGTGGCCTCGACCACCGCGATGTCCACCGGCGCGATCTGGCCGGAGCGCAGCTGCTCGACGGTCTCGGAGAGGTGCTGGTCGATGAACATCACCTCGCCGGCGTTGATCTTGCGGCGCAGGGTCGGGTCGGACTGGAAGGGGATGCGGCGGCTGATCACGTTGGCGTCGGTCAGCACCTTGTCGATGTCGTTGCCCAGGGACGCGCCGGTCATCAGGGTGATCTGCAGGTGCTCGCTGGCGGCACGCTCGGCCAGCGCAAAGGGCACCGCCTTGCAGTCGCCGGCGCGAGTGAAGCCGCTCATCCCGACGGTCATCCCGTCGGCGAACAGCGCGGCGGCGGCCTCCGGCGACATGATGCGATCCCGCAGGCGGGCAAGGCGAATACGATCCATGGGCATTGCTGTTTTCTCCGGTCCTCGATTTTCGGGGGGCCCCGCCTCGTTCGGACGGGATCGCGGCGGAGTATAGGGGCGCGTCGCCAGTCATGTTATGACTTAAAATCCTGCCATTCAGTCGTTTTTTTCATGATCAGAATGGACCTGCGCGCCCTCCGCTACTTCGTCGAGACCGTCCGCCAGCAGAGCTTCACCGCCGCCGCCGAGCGCCTCAACGTCACCCAATCCACGGTGAGCAAGATGATCCGCCAGCTGGAGGACGAGATCGGCCAGCCGCTGCTCATCCGCGACGGCCGCGCGCTCCACCTCACGGACGTGGGCCGGGTGGTGCTGGAACGCGGCCAGGAGGCGCTGGGGGTGATGCACAACCTGAGCCGTGAGGTGGCCGATCTGGCCGAGCTGGCCCGGGGCACGCTGACGGTGGGCATCCCGCCGATGGTGAATCTGCTGTTTCCGCCGGTGGTGAGCGCCTTTCGCGCCCGCTACCCGGCGGTCAGCCTGCATCTGCGCGAGGACGGCGGGCAGGTGATCGAGCAGCAGGTGGCCGCCGGCGAGCTGGAAGTGGGCGCCACCCTGCTCCCGGCCGATCCGGCCCTCGGGCTGGAAGCGCGCAGCTTCGGGCGCTATCCCCTGTGCGTGGTCGGCCAGCGCCGGGCCGCGTGGGCCACGGCCGACGTGGTGCCGGTGGCCGCGCTCCGCGACGAGGCGCTGCTGCTCCTGGGCGATGATTTCTCGCTGACCCGGCGCATCCGCGAGGCCGCCCGCGCCGCCGGCTTCGAGGCCCGCGTCGCCGCCCAGAGCGGGCAGTGGGATTTCCTCGTCGCGCTGGCCGCCACCGGGCTCGGCACCACGCTGATCCCGGCCCCGCTGCTGGCCCGCCTCAAGCTGCCCGCCGAACTGGCCGTGCGCCCGCTGGCCGAGCCTCAGCTAGACTGGCATCTGGCCCTGGTCTGGAAGCCCGAGCGCTACATGTCCCACGCAGCCCGCGCGTGGCTGGCAGTGTGCGGTGAGACCCTCGCCCCGCCCGACGCCGCGGCTGGCTCAAGCCCGCTGGCGGTGCTCCGATAAACGTCTGAGACAAGTTGCGAGACCGCGTCGGACCGGCGACGAACCCATGACCGTTTTCCAGAACAACCCGAACATGAGCCGGACGGTGCGCCTGTTCGGCTTTGCCGTGATCGCGGCCATCATCATCGGCGCGGTGCTCTCGGCCCTCGCCATGCGCGAGCGCGACGTCGAGGACTGGCGCCGCCAGATGAGCGGCATGTCGCTGGTGCTCGCCGAGCAGACCTCCCAGACGGTCTTCTCGGCCTATCTCGTGCTCGACGCGGTGACTGAACACGTCCGCGACGCCGGGGTGACCGATCAGGCCAGCTTCCGGGCCAAGCTGGCCAGCCGCGAGATGTTCGAGATGCTGCGGGACAAGACCCGCGGCCTGCCCCAGATCGACGTGGCGAGCATCATCGCGGCCAACGGCGACAACATCAATTTCAGCCGCAGCTACCCGGTGCCGCCGATCAACCTGGCCGAGCGCGACTACTTCAAGGCCCACCTGGCCAACCCCAGGCTGGGCGACTTCATCAGCCAGCCGGTGCGCAACAAGGGCAATGGCAAGTGGACCTTCTACATCAGCCGCCGCCTCAACGACGCCCACGGCAACTTCATGGGCCTGGTGCTGGTCGGGATGTCGGTGGAGGTGTTCACCCACTTCTACGAACGGGTCGCCCGCAACCTCGGCGAGGGCGCGACGATCAGCCTGTTTCGCAACGACCTGATGCTGCTGACCCGCTGGCCGCACAAGGACGACGTCATCGGCACGATCGCCCGCAGCGGCTCCGCCTATGAGGTCATCGAGGCGCGGGGCAAGAAGGAGGACGTGGTCCTGAGCAACACGCCACGCTTCTCTACCGGCGAGCCCGTGCTGCGCCTGACCGCCGTCCGCACCATCGAACGCTACCCGCTGGTGGTGGTGATGGTGGTCACCGACGACCTCTTCCTCGCCAGCTGGCGACGCTCGGCCTGGCTGATCGCCGGCGTCACCACCACCGGCTCGCTAGCGCTCCTGATCGGCCTGCTGGCGCTCACGCGCAACCTCGCCCAGCGCGAGGCCGACATGGCCGCGATGGCCCGCCTCAAGACCGAAGCGGAGGCGGCCAACGTGGCCAAGAGCCGCTTCCTGGCCACCATGTCCCACGAGATCCGCACCCCCATGAACGGCATCCTCGGCATGGCCCAGATGCTGCTGATGCCCTCACTGAAAGAAGGTGACCAGCGGGACTACGCCCGCACCATCCTCACCTGCGGCCAATCCCTGCTCACCCTGCTCAACGACATCCTCGACCTGTCCAAGATCGAGGCCGGCAAGTTCAGCATCGAACCGACGAGCGTCGCGCCGGACCAGCTGCTCCACGAAACCCAGGCGCTGTTCGCGGCCTCGGCCACGGGCAAGGGCCTGCAGCTCGAATCCCGCTGGCGGGGCCCGGAAGGCCAGCGCTACGAGGCCGACGCCAACCGCCTGCGGCAGATGCTGTCCAACCTCATCGGCAACGGCGTCAAGTTCACCCCCGGCGGCCACATCCTGATCGAAGGCGCGGAGATCAGCCGCGCAGGCGACACCGCGCTGCTGGAATTCTCGGTCAGCGACACCGGCGTCGGCATCGACCCGGACAAGCTGGGCCTGCTGTTCAAGCCCTTCTCCCAGGCCGACAGCTCGGCCACGCGGGAATTCGGCGGCACCGGGCTGGGCCTGTCCATCGTCGCCAACCTGGCCCGCCTGATGGGCGGCGACGTGGGGGTGGAGAGCACGCCGGGCAAGGGCGCACGCTTCTGGTTCCGGATCCGCGCGGGGCTGATCTCCCCGGGCACAGACAGCCGTCGGGAGGCACGGCCGACGCCGCTCTCCCCTGCCATCACGGCCGGACAACTCAGCGGACGGGTGCTGGTCGCCGAGGACAACCTCACCAACCGCAAGGTCATCGAGGGCATGCTCGGCAGGCTCGGCCTTCGCGTGCAGGTGGCGGAGGACGGCCGCCAGGCGGTGGAGGCCGTCACCCAGGGCGAGGCGCCAGACCTGATCCTGATGGACATCCAGATGCCGGAGCTGGACGGCTACAGGGCAACCGCCCTGATCCGGGACTGGGAAGCCCGCACCGGCAGTGCGCGCCACCCCATCGTGGCCCTCACCGCCAACGCCTTCGACGAGGATCGGCGGCGCTGCCTTGCGGCGGGCATGGACGATTTCCTCGCCAAGCCGCTCATCATCGACACCCTCGAGGCCGTGCTGACCCGATGGCTGCCGGCGGCAAGCCCCACCTCACCGTCACCGGCTGTTGCGCAGTTCCTTGCCAACGCGGCCAATCCGGCGGATCGTGCAGAGATCGCCGCACGGGTGAAGGAGATCCTCCCCCTGCTGGCCCAGAACAAGTTCGACGCACTCCTCCGCTTCAAGGAACTTCAGGCCCTGGCCGCTGGAAGCGACATGGCCGCGGAGCTCGACGAAATCGGCAAGAACCTGGAAGCCCTGCGCTTCGACCTGACGTTTGAGCGGCTCAGCCGCCTGGCGGCAGATCGCGGCCTGGACACCTCAACCCCATGACGGACGCCCGCCCCCGAATCCTGGCCATCGACGACACGCCCGCCAACCTGCTCACCCTCGGAGCAGCGCTGGCGGCCGAGTTCGACCTGCAGATCGCCTGCTCGGGGCCGGCCGGCCTGACCCTGGCCACCCAGTCGCCGCCGGACCTGATCCTGCTCGACGTGATGATGCCCGGGATGGACGGCTTCGAGACCTGCCGGCAGCTCAAGGCCCAGCCGGCCCTGAAGGACGTGCCGGTGATCTTCGTCACGGCCCTCACCGAATGCGACCCGGAGATGCAGGGCCTGGCCCTGGGCGCCGCCGACTACATCACCAAGCCGATCAACGTGGGCATCGCCCGCCAGCGCATCCGCAACCTGCTCGAACGCGAGCACCTGCGCAAGGAAGTCGAAGCCCACCGCAACCTGCTCGAGGCGCGCGTCGCCGAGCGCACCCTGGCCCTGTCCATCGCCAAGGAAGCCGCCGAGGCCGCCAACCGGGCCAAAAGCACCTTCCTGGCCAACATGAGCCACGAACTGCGTACCCCGATGAACGCCATCATCGGCCTCACCTACATCCTCACCCGCAACAACACCGACCCGGCCCAGGGCGACAAGCTGGCCAAGGTCTCCAGCGCCGCCCGACACCTGCTGCACCTGCTCGACGACGTGCTCGAACTGTCACGGATCGACGCCGAACGGCTGGTCATCGAACAGACCGGCTTCCGCCTGCAGAACGTGATCGCCAACGTGGAGAGCCTGCTCGGTGCCGACCTCGCCGCCAAGGGCCTGGCGATGGATGTCGAGGTGGAAGCGGGCCTCGCCAGGCGCCCGCTGATCGGCGATCCGCTGCGGCTGCAACAGGTGCTCCTCAACATCGTCAGCAACGCGATCAAGTTCACCCCCGCCGGCAGGCTCGTGCTGCGGGCACGCAGCGGCGCGGAGGACGAATCCGGCCTGCTCCTGCACATCGAAGTCCAGGACAGCGGGGTGGGCATTCCGGCAGAAGCCCGCGAGCGCATCTTCAGGCCCTTCGAGCAGGCTGACAGCTCGACCACCCGGCAGTTCGGTGGCTCCGGCCTCGGGCTCGCCATCTGCCAGCGGCTGGTACGCCTGATGGGCGGTGACATCGGCGTCACCAGCACCGAGGGCGGCGGCAGCACCTTCTGGTTCACCTGCCGTGTCGCCACGCGCAGCGCCGAGGTGGCCACGCCCGACGACACCCTCGCGCTGCCGGAAGACGCAGCCGAGCGCCTGCTGCGCAGCGGTCACCAGAACAGGCGCGTCCTCCTCGTCGAGGACGACCGGGTGAATCAGGAAGTCATTCTCGAACTGCTGCGGGGCGGGCTCGGGTTCAACGCCGATCTGGCCGCAGACGGCAAGCAGGCCGTGGCGCTGGCCGGACAGAACGCCTACGACCTGATCCTGATGGACGTCCAGATGCCCGGCATGGACGGGCTGGCAGCCACCCGCCATATCCGCGGGCTGCCCGCCCACCACCACACCCCGATCCTCGCGATGACCGCCAACACCTTCCACGAAGACCGCAAGGCGTGCCGCGATGCCGGCATGGACGACTTCATCGCCAAGCCCGCCGATCCAGGCGTGATGTTCTCGACGATGCTGCGCTGGCTGGACAAGCGGAGCGCCACCGGACAAGGCTGATCCATCGTCCGGGCGCCGTCCGGATACCCCTAAAATGGCGGGCCATCCCTACTGGCCCGCTGTAACAGGAGATGGATAACTCAGCGCTCGCGCCAGGCTTTGTTGAAGCTGTCAGCCAGGGGCTTGAAAAGATAGCCCAGAAAAGTGCGCTCACCAGTGATGATGAACATGTCGGTCTGCATCCCCGGTTGCACTTTCTGGTCCCCCAAGCGCTTGAGCTCGTCGGATGTGACTGTAGCCTTGATCACGAAGTAGCTCATCTCAGAGCGCGGGTCCACCACCGCATCAGCCGAAACATAACTCACCTGGCCTTTCAGTTCGGGCGTGGTGCGGGCGTTGAAGGCGTGGAGCTTGATGCCCACTTCCTGCCCCTGCACCACCCGGTCGATGTCGGGCGGCAGCACCTTGCCTTCGACGATCAGCCGGTCGGAGCTGGGCACCAACTCCATCAGCACCTCGCCGGGGCCGATCACACCGCCAGCGGTGTGGATCTTCAGGTCGGTGACGGTGCCATCCACGGGCGCCCTGAGCTCGGTCTGCTCCAGGGTGTAGCGGGTGGCGCTCTCGCGCTCGATGAGTTCGAAGTTTTCAGCCTGAACCTTCTTCAGCTCGGCCACCACTTCCTCGTGGAAGGTTTTCTTCACCTGGAACTTCTTGAGCTCCTTCTCGCTGATGGCGGTATTGGCCGACGCCACCTTCGAGATCAACTCGTCCCGCTCCCCCAGAAGCCGGGTGAGGTCGCGCTCTATGGCGCGGATCTTGGTCTTCTCGACCATGCCCTGACTGGCCAGCGCCGTCAGCCCGTCCAGTTCGGCCTTCACGCTGCTGGCCTGCTCCTGCTTGGAACGCTGCTGGGACTGGAGGCCGGCGATCTCGCTGCGCAAGGCGCCGATCTGCCGGTCGAGGATGCCCACCTCACCGATCCGTGACGAACGGCGGGCGTTGAAGAGCGATTCCTGAGCCCGCAGGATCTCGGCGATCTGCGGGTCGCTCGCCCGCTCGACGAGCACCTTGGGAAAGACGATCGACGCCCGCTCGTCGCGCTCGGCCTCCAGGCGCGCCTGGGCCGCCAGCGCCACCTCGCGGCCGCCCTTGACGACCCCGTAGGCTGCGCCGGCCTTGGTTTCATCCAGGCGCACCAGCACATCGCCGGCCTTCACGGTGGAGCCGTCGCGCACGAGGATCTCCTTGACCACGCCGCCCTCCGGGTGCTGGATCTTCTTGCGGCTGCTGTCCACCTTCACCGAGCCCTGGGCCACCACCGCCGACGACAAGGGCGCCAGGGACGACCACAGGATGCTGACCCCGAAGGTGGCGGCGATCACTGCGTAGCCGATGCGGTTCCAGCGGCGGGTTTCGGCGGCGGCCTGCTCTTCGCCCACCACCATCGCAGCTTCGAATTCACGGGCAAGTTCAGCCATGGCTGGCGCCTCCTTCCTGCTGGCCTTCCGGCCGGGCGATGACCCGCCGGGTGATGAGTGGCATGACCTCGGAGGTCGGCCCGTAGTTCACGATCTGCCCTTTGAGCACCACCATCAACTGGTCGGTGCCACCGAGCACCGCCGGCCGGTGGGCAATCACCATCACCGTGGACTGCCCGCGCAGCGCCTCCATCGCCTGGCGCACGGCGGCCTCGCCCTCTGCGTCCAGGTTGGAGGTGGGTTCGTCCAGCACGATCATCGGCGGGCGCCCGTAGAAGGCCCGGGCCAGCCCGATGCGCTGGCGCTGGCCGCCGGAAAGGTTGACGCCCGCAGGGCCGATCGGCGTGTCGTAGCCCTGGGGCAGTTCGAGGATCACCTGGTGGGCCCCGGCAAGCTGGGCGGCATCCACCACCTTGTCCGGGTCCACCGCGCCGAAGCGGGCGATGTTCTCTGCCACGGTGCCGGGAAAGAGCTCGATGTCCTGGGGCAGATAGCCGATGTGGGGACCAACGTCTTCCCGGTTCCAGTCGGCGACATTGACACCATCCAGCCGCACCACGCCGGCACCGGGGCGCCACACGCCCACCGCCAGCCGCGCCAGGGTGGATTTGCCCGCCGCGCTGGGGCCGGTGATCCCGAGCACATGCCCAGCTTCGAGGGTAAAGCTGAGGTTGCTCACCGTGAACTTGCGCAGATCCGGCGGGCCACCCGAGACCGTTTCAAAGACCAGCTTGCCTTCCGGCTTGGGCAACGCCATGGTCTGGGTGTCGGCGGCGTCGTTGCCGAAACCCTTCAGCAGCCGGCCGTAGCTCTCCCGCGCCTGCAGGAAGCCCCGCCAGCCACCAATGGCGGCCTCGACCGGGGCGAGCCCGCGGCCCATGATGATCGACGAAGCGATCATCACGCCCCCCGTGCATTCCTGCTGGATGACCAGCCACGCACCCACGCCGAGGATTGCGATCTGCAGGAAGAAGCGCAGCGCCTTGGCCACCGCGGCCACGTTGGCGGCCCGATCGCTGGCCACCCCCTGCAGGCCGATGCCGAGGTCGTGACGCTTGCGCCACAGCGCGGTGAGGCCAGGGAGCATGCCCATCGCCCGGATCGCCTCGGCGTTGCGGGCGGAGATCTCGGCAAACTGGGTGCCGGCAGCCATCTGCTTGCCGGCCTCGCCGAGGGGTTCGCGGGTATCCCGCTCGTTCCAGAGCGCCAGCAGGAACAGCAGCACCCCGCCAGCAAGCGCCACATGCCCCAGCCACGGGTGGAGCAGATAGACGAGGCCGATGTAGATCGGCATCCACGGCGCGTCCAGCAGGCTCAGGATGTGCTGGCCGGTAAGAAAGCCGCGCAACTGATCCAGATCCCGCAGCCCCTGCCCGGTGCGCCCGCCGGTGAGGGTGCGCATGAACACGAGGCCCGAGAGCTGGGCGTCGAAACGCGCACCAAGCCGAACCAGCAATCGGGAGCGCACCACCTCCAGCGCGGCCAGGGTGGCCAGGCAGGCGCCGGCGAACAGGGTGAGGTAGAGCAGCGTCGGGCCGCTCCGGGACGCGAGCACCCGGTCGTACACCTGCATCATGTAGATCGACGAGGTCAGCGTCAGCACATTGATGAAGAAGCTGAAGAACGCGACCCGCTTCAGTGCCCCAAGGGCACATTCAAGGGCCTGCCCCATCGGCGTGTCGATGCGCGGCCGTTCAAGTCCGAGAAATGGCACGGTGATCCTTCAACGAGGCCGGGCCGGTGAAGGCCGGCCCGGTGGATTCAATGCGCGGAGGACGCGATCAGGCGCGGGCGCGCCGGGTCCGCAGGAGCGCGGCCCCCGCCAGCCCCAGCAGGGCCAGGGTGGTCGGCTCGGGCACGCTGGTGGCGCGGGTGCCTTCCAGACGGAAGGCCGTCGCGGGATTGCCGGCGGTATCGTTGCCCGGCGCACCAGACCAGATCCACTCCACGTCCAGCGAGGTGTTCCAGACGCCGATCTCGGTGGCGGTGAGGGCGATGTCGGCGATGTCGAGGGTGTAGCGGGTCAGGCCAGCGTAGGTGAGGTCGGCCTCCTTGGTGAGCGAACCCGCGACCGCGGTGCCATTGAGGAGCACCTCGAGCGCGTCGGCGCTCTCACCCATCGACAGGGGGCCATGGAAGCCCCACCAGACGATCTTGTCGAGGGTAGCCCCCGCCAGCGCGGGAATCGCCTGCAGGTAGGGACTGCCGGTGGCGGCATCGGACCACTGGTTCTGGGCCGGATCGGTGGGCAACTGCTGGTAAAGGACATCGGCAAGCGCACTGCCGCTGGTCAGCAGACAGGCCACCGAGACGATGAGAGGACGAAGCTGGAAAGTCATGGAGAACTCCGGTTGATCGCTTTCCTGAACCCACGCAAGTCTGGTGCCAGGAAATTTATTTATTTAATTCAACAGTTTCAAAACCGCGTAAAACAAATTTGTAAAAACTGCCGACACATTTCGAAGGCTTGGCCCGGGGTTCCCCCCGGGCCGTCACGATTACAGATCGTTCGGCGGCAGCGGCACACCGATGACCGGGAAGTCAAACTCGACCCAGTCGACCATGAAGTCGCTGCCGTGCGACCCCGCGCCGTCGGTCGTCACGGCGCTGCCGAAGCCACCGGACGCGTTCTCGTAGCCGCCGAACACGAAGTCGGTGCCGTCGTAGGCGCCGGCCACCAGTTCGACCGCCGAGAAGCCCCCCGCCGCATCCAGGCTGACCTGCTGCGCGCCCGTGGCGGAGGTGGCACTGAAGGTGGTTTCCGCCACCACGTTGCCGCTGTCGTCGAGCAGGCGCAGGCGACCGCTTTCGGTGAATAGGCTGCCGTCGTCGTTGATGAAGAAGCGCGACAGGTTGACCGTGACCCCGGTGGCGTCGTCGTCCAGGTTGAAGCGCAGGCCCTCCTTGCCGTCGATCTCCTGACGCACGCTGCTGGTCGCCACCGACTGGCCGCTGACCCCCAGGTCGCCCATGTACACGTCGCCACCCGACAGGTTCTGCGGGCTGACCCCATGGTAGGCGACTGCGGTCCAGCTTTCGGAGACGTTGGTCACATCGTGCTTGTGAGCCGCATCGATACCGGTGAGATTCCACGCCGCGGCCCACTGGCCGCCCGCCCCGCTCTGCCGCACCGGCGCGTCACCGACGCGGGTGGTGGTGGTGGGTTCGGCCAGCACGTTGATGGTGACGCTGGCGGTATCAAAGCCGCCGTTGCCATCCGCCACCGTGTAGGTGTAGCCCGTGGTGCCGGTGAAGCCGGGAGTCGCCGTGAAGGACAGGCCGCCGTTGGGACGCTGGGCAAGGATGCCCTGCAGGCCGCTGACATCCACCGACTGGACGACCAGCGCGTCGCCATCGGCGTCGATGTCGCCGGTGAGCACGCCGGGGCCGGCAATGTCGAGGCTACCGTTGGCCCACATGTACAGCGTCTCGTTGTCGGCCACTGGCGCGGTGTTGGTCACGTTGATGGTGACCGTACCCACGTCCGAACCGCCAAAGCCATCCGCCACCGTGTAGGTGAATCCGGTGGTGCCGCTGAAGCCTGCGGTCGGCGCAAAGCTGAAGCTGCCATCGGCCGAGAGCGTCAGGCTGCCATCCAGCCCGGAAGCATCCAGCACCGACACGAACAGCGCATCCACATCGGCGTCGCTGTCGTTGCCCAGCACACCCGGGCTGGTGACGACCAGCGGGGTGCCGGCATGGACGCTGTAGCTGTCGTTGCCCGCCACCGGCGCGCTGTTGCCCACGTTGAAGGTGACCGTGCCGCTGTCAAAGCCGCCCAGACCATCGGTCACCGTGTAGGTGAAGCCGGTGGTGCCGGTGAAGCCCGCCGCGGCGGTGAAGCGCAGGCTGCCGTCGGCAAACTGGCTCAGGGTGCCCTGCAGCCCGGTGACGTCCACCG
>JAKLLO010000310.1 GCA_023150095.1 Zoogloea sp.
CAGTTATGCCGTCGTTCCACCCTGCCGTGCCTGTGCCCACTGGCGCCGTGCCCGCGCTGCCCACCAGCCGATGAGCCCGGCAGCGGTCGCCATGATAGCCGCCGGACCGTACAGACCCACAGCGCATGCTGCGGTCGACAAGAGCCAGTTGCCGGTCGCCGCACGGCGCGCGAGGGGTTGGTGGTGGCCAATTACACGCCACGCCAGAAGCCCGTTGGTCGCCGTGATCGCAGCGGCGACTATCCGGATCACGTTCTGCGGATCGTCCGTTACAAGCTCCATTCTCAAGCGTTCCCTCGCATTGGAATCTTCGCACGACCAGGGCCAGGCAAGCGACTCAGCAGCAGAGCGGCCCCAAACAGGATGAGCATACCCAGACCTTCGATTTCAGCATGGTTTCCTCTCTGCTGTGCCAGGTGGTCAGCCCATCGTGCGAGTCGACCCACTCTGGCTTGCGGCCTCCGCGCGCCGGGCGCTCAGGTGCGGTGTAGGCAGCGGGCCGCTTGCTTAACGTCCCGGGGCTCGGGCCCATGTGGGCTGGTGGGGACGACGGCGCACTACCGCACCGTGAGCGAAATATTGGGCCCTCGCGCAGGCGCGTAATGGGGGCCGCGAGCGTGGCCAGTCCCGGGCGCAGTCTAGATGTCTAGGTCGACCCAGAGCGCGGCATGGTCGGACGCCGCGTGCTTCGGGGCGTCCAGCTCTTCGTAGGTTTCCCATCGCTTGGGTCGCACGCCCGCCCACATGCCTTGGCGCATCACGCCTGCGGCCTGGACTCGCTTGTAGAGCTTGGGCGACAGCAGGATGTAGTCGATCTTGTTGCTGGCGTTGCACAGGCCGTATGTGCCAGGGTGTCCGCCGTCGTCGAAGCGGGCGTGTTCGAACACGTCCTTGAGGTTGGTCTGATTCAGCAGCGGCGCGAGCGGGTCGCTGTTGGGTGTGTCGTTGAAGTCGCCGACGATGGCGACGAGTTCATCTCCCGCCGCTACCTTTGCTTCGTAGATGGCTTTGACGCGAGTGGCCTGAGCTTTGCGCCTGCGGTCCGAGGTCGGCTTGCTGCCGTAGCCCTTGCTCTTGAGGTGGTTGACCAGCACCCACAGTGTGCCCCCGTCTGGCAACGGGATCGCGTACTCCGGGCAGTCGCGTGAGAAGATGTTGTTGCCCTGGTTATCGCGGTCGTCGACGTGGCTGCGCATCAGGCCGATCGGGTGGTTCTTTCCGGTCATCAGACCGACGTCGATGCCTCGGCTGTCGTTGCCGTCGATCACCATGACGTGCCGGAACGGCTGGCCGCCGACGGCCTTGAGGATCTGCTGGTTGAACTGCTCCAGGACCGGTCGGCTCTCAGTTTCGACAACGGCAAGCACGTCGGCCTTCAAGTCCATGATCACTCGGGCCGTGTTGCGCATCGCGACTTCATCGACCGGCTCTTCCCTCAACTCCAGCGATCCGGCCCAGTCGGCCCGACCTTTGGCGACGATCTCGATGCCGCCCGTCTTGGGGCGTCGCAGCAATTGGCCGCGGTTGCGGCGCAAGATGACGAAGGGGGCGTCGTCATCCTTCTCCAACCCCAGGCGGGTCAACAGCTCGGCCATGCGCGCTTTGCGGGCGGCGGTGTAGTTCATCTCACCCAACAACTGGCTCAGCGCCGCGAAGTCCTGCAATACGGGTTTGCCTTCGGACCAGCTGCCGAGGTTCATGGCCTTCGGCCGGTCGAACAGGTTTTCCACGTTGTATACGGCCAAGCGCATAGATCCCCCTGCGGTTGTTCGAGGCACGCATTGTGTCGGCCGCGCCGTCGCCAGGCCATCCCTCCGTTTGTCGAAAGCCGCCCACCGGAACGGGAAGCGGCGGCGGCGCGCAGGACGTCGTCGTGAAATCGGTTGCGCCGCGGCCCATGGCGTTCGCTTTGGGGCCGCAGGTGCCAGCGCCTGCGCAAGCCTCGCCTTGGCCGCGGGGCTTGCGCCGGCGCTTGCGCGGGCGG
>JAKLLO010000081.1 GCA_023150095.1 Zoogloea sp.
CCGTCGCAAGCTGCGTCAATGTTTCAATCAACCGGTTGCGGCGCTCCGATCAGCCCGCGGATCGACGATGCAACTCCGCCCCGCCGTGTCGCCACGGCAACCGTCAGACAGGCCGTCTGGACAATGCCGCGGCCGCGATCGAGATCAATCCTGGGCTCGCAGACTGGGGGGCTGCGCCGGCACGGCACGTTGCGGATCCCGGAGCAATCCCAGCACAAGGGCGGCCAGCTCCGCGCCATCCACCGGTGGCTCCAGCAGCAGAACGTCCTCGGGCAGGCGGGCACTCACCGCAGCTCGGTCGGCACCGGCAGCCAGCAGGACCACGACCACCATCCGACGCTCCCGGACGCAGCCAATCAAGGAATGGATCATCCGGAAGAAATCGAGGCCGGTGACGCCCAGATCAGTGATCAGCACGTCAGGGCGGATCTCCCCGATCCGGATCAGCCCTTCGAAACCACTCGCCACCGCCCAGACCTTGCAATCAGGCAGCACCGTGCTCAGCAAGGTTTGCAGCGCACGGCGTTCGCGGGCGTTTTCCTTGAGGATCAGCACACTGAAGGCGTCGGGCCCGGCGATCACCCCCGCCCGACGCTGCTGCTCCAGCAGCCGCTCGACCGACTCGACCAGAATGCGCCGATGCCCGCCCGGCGTCTTCCAGGCGCGGAGCCGCCCGTCCTCGACCCACAACTGGGTCGTACGGACGCTGACCCCGAGCTGGCGGGCAGCCTCGCGGGTGGAGCATGTCAGGGAGGCAGAGGCAACTGGATTCATGGGGGCAGGAGACGGTTTTCGTTATTATCACTTTTAATGTTTATACAAGCAAAGCCACCTTTATCACTATAAAACGTTAAAAACACATCTTGAGCTGATGTACCCCCCAGGCTCCTGCGTCTCGTGCAAGGCGCGGTGCCGATGCGAGCCCAAGAAAAAACCCCGCGCCCAGCACGAGGCTGGAGCGCGGGGTTCTGGTGCGGCAGCGCTGTGGGGCGCAGCAGCGGGTCTTACATTTCGACGGTGTCCGCCACTTCAACGAAGGACGGGATCTGGTCGAAGTTCATGTAGCGGTAGATGTCGGCCGCCTTGGCGTTCACCACCTTGATGTTCTCCATGTACTCGGCCACGGTCGGGATCTTGCCGAGCAGAGCGCACATTGCGGACAGTTCGGCGGAACCCAGATACACGCGGGTGTCGATGCCGAGACGGTTCGGGAAGTTACGGGTGGAGGTGGACATCGCGGTCGAGCCCTTGCGGATCTGCGCCTGGTTACCCATGCACAGGGAGCAGCCCGGCATTTCCATACGGGCGCCAGCCTTGCCGAGGACGCTGTAGTAGCCTTCTTCGGTCAGGATCAGGGCGTCCATCTTGGTCGGCGGGGCGATCCACAGACGGGTCGGGATGTCGGACTTGCCGTCCAGCACCTTGCCGGCAGCACGGAAGTGACCGATGTTGGTCATGCACGAGCCGATGAACACTTCGTCGATCTTGTCGCCGGCGACTTCGGACAGCACCTTCACGTCATCCGGGTCGTTCGGGCAGGCAACGATCGGCTCCTTGACGTCGGCCAGATCGATCTCGATCACGGCGGCGTACTGGGCGTTGGCATCGCCCTTCAGCAGGACGCCGTTGGCGATCCAGTCTTCCATGGCGTTGATGCGGCGCTTGAGGGTGCGGGCATCTTCGTAGCCTTCGGCGATCATCCACTTCATCAGGGTGATGTTCGAACGCATGTACTCGACGATCGGATCCTTGTTCAGGGCGATCGCGCAGGCAGCGGCGGAGCGCTCGGCGGCGGCGTCAGACAGTTCGAAGGCCTGTTCGACCTTCAGATCCGGCAGACCTTCGATTTCGAGGATGCGGCCGGAGAAGACGTTCTTCTTGCCCTTCTTCTCGACGGTCAGGAGGCCGGCCTTGATGGCGTACAGCGGGATCGCGTTGACCAGGTCACGCAGGGTGATGCCCGGCTGCATCTGGCCCTTGAAGCGGACCAGCACGGATTCCGGCATGTCGAGCGGCATGACGCCGGTGGCGGCAGCAAAGGCGACCAGACCGGAACCGGCCGGGAAGGAGATGCCGATCGGGAAGCGGGTGTGGGAGTCACCACCGGTGCCGACGGTATCCGGCAGCAGCAGGCGGTTCAGCCAGGAGTGGATCACGCCGTCGCCCGGACGCAGCGCAACGCCGCCACGGGTGGAGATGAAGGACGGCAGCTCGCGGTGCATCTTGACGTCCACCAGCTTCGGGTAGGCGGCGGTGTGGCAGAAGGACTGCATCACCAGGTCGGCGGAGAAGCCGAGGCAGGCCAGATCCTTCAGCTCGTCGCGGGTCATCGGGCCAGTGGTGTCCTGGGAGCCGACGGTGGTCATCTTGGGCTCGCAGTAGGTGCCCGGCAGGATGCCCTTGCCTTCCGGCAGGCCACAGGCGCGGCCGACCATCTTCTGGGCCAGGGAGTAACCGGTGCCGGTGTCGGCCGGGTTCTGCGGCAGGCGGAACAGGGTGGAGACCGGCAGGCCGAGGAATTCGCGGGCCTTGGTGGTCAGGCCACGACCGATGATCAGCGGGATACGGCCGCCAGCGCGGACTTCGTCGAGGATGACGAGGGTCTTGAGCTGGGATTCGGCGATCACGGCGCCGTTCTTGGTGGCGGTGACCTTGCCGGTGGCGCCATCAACCTTCAGTTCGATCTCGTCGCCCATGTCCATCTGGCCGGCGTCGATCTCGATCGGCAGCGCGCCAGCGTCTTCCATGGTGTTGAAGAAGATCGGGGCGATCTTGGAGCCCAGGCACACGCCGCCAAAGCGCTTGTTCGGGACGAAGGGGATGTCTTCGCCGGTGAACCACAGCACGGAGTTGGTGGCGGACTTGCGGGAGGAACCGGTACCGACCACGTCACCGACGTAGGCGATCAGGTTGCCCTTGGCAGCCAGGGCTTCGAGCTGCTTGATCGGGCCGCGGGAGCCCGGCTCGTCGGCTTCGATACCCGGACGCGGGTTCTTCAGCATGGCCAGCGCGTGCAGCGGGATGTCCGGGCGGGACCAGGCGTCCGGCGCGGGCGACAGGTCGTCGGTGTTGGTTTCGCCGGTGACCTTGAAGACGGTGAGCTTCTGGGAAGCGGGGACTTCCGGACGGGAGGTGAACCACTCGGCATCGGCCCAGGACTGGATCACGGCCTTGGCGTTGGCGTTGCCGGCCTTGGCCAGCTCGGCGACGTCATGGAAGTAGTCGAAGACCAGCAGGGTCTTCTTGAGGCCTTCGGCAGCGCTGGCGCCGCATTCGGCGTCGCCCAGCAGGTCGATCAGCGGCTTGACGTTGTAGCCGCCGAGCATGGTGCCCAGCAGTTCGGTGGCCTTGACCTTGGAAACCAGACCACAGGCCACTTCGCCCTTGGCGACCTTGGCCAGGAATTCAGCCTTGACCTTGGCGGCGTCATCGACGCCGGCGGGAACGCGGTAAGTCAGCAGATCTACCAGGAAAGCTTCTTCGCCGGCCGGCGGATTCTGCAGCAGTTCGACCAGAGCCTGGGTTTGCTGCTTCGACAGGGGCAGCGGCGGAATGCCGAGGGCGGCACGCTCGGCAACGTGCTGGCGGTAGGCTTCAAGCATGGGTAGATCCTTCCTAGACGATGGTTACATTACGGTGATGCTGTCTTGCGCGATGGGCCGGGGAACCCCCGGAACGCGTCTCCTCCACAGACCGGCCTTTGGTTTTTATCTGGCAACGCCAAGTCTTATATATATTATATTTTAAATCCGTGCCGATTGTGCGGACGCACAATCCAATTTTTCCAGCAAGTTCAACGGCCCCCGAACCACGCCGATGCGTGTGTCAGGCCTGGAGCACGCTCTCGACGGCACCCAGGGTGATCGGCTTGATCAACAGGTCGTCAAAACCGGCTTCGATGAGCCGCTGCTTCTCTTCCGGGAGTGCATGGGCAGTATAGGCGATCACGCGCAGACCGCCGAATCGGCCGTCGGCACGAATGTGTGCGAGCACTTCCTCGCCTGACATCCCGGGCATGCTGATATCCAGGAGCACGATGTTGAAGGGCTCGGCATCGAGCTTGGCAAGCGCCCCCGGGCCGTCCTCCGCCTGATCGGTGGAATAGCCCAGGCGGCTCACAAAGGCAATCGCGAGGCGTCGGTTGATCACGTTGTCGTCTACAACGAGAACCCTTTTCTGGGAAGAAGACGAATCGCTCATGGGAAGTGCCTATCGGGACTGCGGGAAGGTGATCGGGAGGAACAGGGTGAATGTCGAGCCTTCGCCGACGGTCGACCGGACGACGAGGTCTCCGCCCAGCAGATGCGCGAGCTCCCGGGCCAGGGCAAGACCAAGGCCGGTGCCACCGTGATCTCGGGTCAGGAATCGGTCCAACTGGCGGAATCTCTCGAAAATGACATCCTGTGCTTCGGGCGGAATGCCCGGCCCGGTGTCGGAGACGGCGAAGGCCACGCGCTCGCCGTCCAGTGTCACGCGAAGGCCAATCCCACCATTCTCTGTGAACTTGATCGCGTTGTTCAAGAGATTATTGAGAATCTGACGCACCCGCTGGATGTCCATCTCCATCGATTCGGGCAGGTTGTCGGCCAGCTCGAGATCGACGGCAAGCCCCTTGGCCTGGGCGTGGGAGCGGTGCGCGCCGATGAGTTCGTTCGCAAGACCAACGATGTCATTCCGGGACGTCTTCAGTTCGAGCCGCCCGGCCTCGATCTTGGCCAGGTCAAGCAGATCGTTGACGATGTCCAGCAAATGCTTGCCCGATGACTGGATCGTCGATGCGTATTCGAGGTGGACCGGATCAGCCAGTTCGAGCTGCAGCAGCTCGGAATACCCCAGGATGCCGTTGAGCGGCGTACGGAGCTCATGGGACATGCTGGCAAGGAAATCCGACTTGAGCCTGTTGGCCTCCTCGGCGTGGCTTCGGGCCAGTTCCGAACGCTTGAAGGACTCCTGCACCTCGTCGGCCATGCTGTTGAATGACTGGGCCAGCTGGCCCATCTCGTCGTTGGTCTGCACGTTCAGCCGGTAGGACAGGTCGCCCGCCTGGAAGCGCCCGAGGCCGCCGATCATGGTGGTGATCCGGCGGGTGATGAACTGCGCCATCCAGATCGCCACGACGATCACCAGCGCCACCATCAGCAAGGTCGACACGGTCAGCGCGCCGGCGGTCTGGGCCAGGTTCTGGGCGATGTCGTCCCGCAGCCCCTGACGCTGGGCGAGGAGCGACGTGTCCATGTCGGCGATGGTCTGCCCGATGCGCTTAGCCGAATCGGTAGCGGCCCGGTGGAAGTCATCCACATTGGCGCCCACGGTGATGATGCCGAAACCACGCGGGGATTGGGCGTACTGGCCGGTGTAATACGGGATCGCCGCTGCGGTGGTCAGTTTCCAGAGCCCCGAGAAGAAGATCGTGAATGAGCCGGACCCGCCCTTTTCGGTGAGCTGGTTCCAGCCGGCGCACTGGGGCGAGAAGTTCAGGTAGCGGCAATCCAGCCCGACCGTGCCTGCCTTGATGAGCGCCACCGCCGGTTTCTTCTTGAGTGACTGGTCATCGAAGGGCTTGACGCCCTCGAGGAACTCCCGCGACGACTTGCCCGAGGCCTGCCAGGCTTCGTAGAGCGACTGGTCCATCCAGGGTGTCACGGGTTCTCCAGTGGCCGGGTCGTAACCCGGAATGAAGTAATCCCGCGGGTGCGAGATCGCCCGGCTGCGGTGATCCCACATGAAGGCGTAGTTGCCGACGATGGCGTCGTTGATCGGGGTGTAGCGCGAATCGGTCGGGCTGATGTGGTCGGTGAATTCGCGGATGTGGTCGTGGTCGAGGGCGAGGGTCACGTAACCGATGATCCTGGTGCCCCGCAGCACCGGCGTCGCCCATCGCACGATGCCCCGGAAGCGCTTGCCCACCGGGTTCTCGGTGCCGGCGTAGGCCGACTCCTCGGGCTTGAAGTCGATGCCTGCCTTCTTGGCGCTGGCCGGCAGGTACGCGCCCACCACCTTGCTGCCGACGTAGGCGCCGATCACGTCCGAGACGTAGATCTCGCCCGGCTTCAGCTTCTTCAGTTCGGGCCAGTAGCGTTCGGCCTTCAGGAAAGTCTGGCGAGGATCGCTCACATCACGCAGGTCGCCGGGGGTCAGATCCCCCGTCACCACCTTCACCCGCTCCCTGCCCTGCAGGTCGATGAAGCTCATCTCCACGAACAACGGGCGCGACTCCGCGTGGCCGATGTACTCGGGCGGACGGGCGCTGAAGGCCTTGGCGTTGTCGGCCAGCGCCTGACGGGGGTCGGCCGCCAGCGCCTCGTCCCACTCGTCGGAGGCCGCCGGCTCCCAGCGGGTACCGTCCTCGGCCAATTGCCATTGCCCGTGGCGATAGACCGGCCTCAGCCGGTGCAGCAGGAAGTTCCGGTAAGCCTGTTCAGATGGCTCGACCTGGGACGCCTGCCGCACATCCGAATCGCGGTCATACAGAAAGCTCGCCACCGCCCGCGCGGTGTCCGTGGTCATGCGCTCGATGGCCACCCGGGCCCGGTCATCCAGGGCCTTGATCGCGTCTCCGGTCGCCCCCTCGCCCACCTGCTTGACGGTCGCCATCATCGATTCGGCCATCGCGCTCGCCTTGGCGCTTACCGTGTCTCCGAGCCGCTGGGCCATTCCCCAGGCCAGCAGCGCCAACAGCAGCAACGGGAGCACCTTGATGACCACGAAGATCGCGATCAGCTTGCCCCGAATGCCCACCTCCCAGCTCTTCAATCCCATGTCCCCACCTCGCACCGTCCGGCCGGGAGGAGCATGCCCCTCCGGCCCGCAACCGGCTTGCTGATTATTTGCCCACGATACTTGACGCTGCTTCTAACGGCACCAGCAGCGGAATCTCAAGGATTGGCACCGTGATTGCTTGCAGAGCCCGCCCGGGTCACTCCAGAATGCACCCTCCTGCCCGGACACTGCTTTTCCATGGCCAATCCATGCCCCTGCGGCAAGCCCCTCGAGTATGCCGCCTGTTGCGGCCGTCATGTCGACCAGGGCCAGCCCGCCCCCACCGCCGAGGCGCTGATGCGCTCCCGCTACACCGCCTTCACCCTCGGCCGGGACGACTATCTCCTTGCCACCTGGCATCCCGATTTCCGTCCGTCCACGCTGAACCTTGCCGACGATCCGCCCACCAAGTGGCTGGGCCTCGCGGTCAAGCGATTCGAGCAGACCGACGACACCCATGCGGTGGTGGAATTCGTGGCCCGCTACAAGATCGGCGGCCGCGCCCACCGCCTGCACGAGACCAGTCGCTTCGTCCGCGAGGACGGCAACTGGCTGTACCTGGATGGCGACATCCACCCAAACTGAAAACAAACCTCAAGGAGACACCCCCATGAAGCTTTACTACTCGCCCGGCGTCTGCTCCCTCTCGCCCCACATCGTGCTGCGCGAAGCCGGCCTCGACATCACCATCGAGAAAGTGAACCTGCGCACCAAGGAGACCGAATCCGGCGCCAACTACGCCGCCATCAACCCCAAGGGTTACGTGCCGGCGCTGCAGCTGGACGACGGCGCGCTGCTCACCGAAGGCCCGGCCATCGTGCAATACGTAGCCGACCTGGTGCCCGAGAAGAAGCTCGCCCCGCCCGCCGGCACCCTCGCCCGCGCCCGCCTGCAGGAATGGCTGACCTTCATCGGCACTGAACTCCACAAGAGTTTCAGCCCGCTGTTCAACCCGGCCGCCAGCGACGACATGCGCGAAGCCGCCCGCGCCAACCTGGCCCGGCGCTTCCCGATCGCCGCCACGGCCCTCGACGCCAAGCCCTACCTGCTGGGCGACGAGTTCTCGGTGGCCGACGCCTACCTCTTCACGGTGCTGAGCTGGGCGGGCCTGGTGGGCGTGGACATCAGCCCGTGGCCGAGCCTCGGCGCCTTTGCCGAACGCATCAAGGCCCGCCCCGCCGTTCAGGCGGCGCTCAAGGCCGAAGGGCTGCTGAAGTAATCCGGTAGAAGACGATCAGCCGGCGGCGACCAGCTCGATGGTCTCGCCGGCAAAGTCGATGCGCTGACCCGGGCGCAACTTGGCCCGCTTGCGATTCTCGATTTCCCCATCCACGAAGACTGCGCCGTCGGCGACGCGCTGCTTGGCTTCGCCACCCGAGCCGCACAGGCCCGAGGCCTTGAGCAGTTGGTCGAGCTGGATGAATTCGCCTTCGACGGGGAAACGGATGGTCATGGTGGCGGGCTCCGGGCAGATGCCGAAAGAAAAGAGGAGCGGCGGATTGTGTCAGACCCGACCCAATCCGCCAATCCGGGCCGCCCGCCGGCAGCCCGTCAAACGCAGCAATCAGGCCGGAATGCGCAGCACCTGGCCCGGGTAGATCTTGTCCGGGTGGCCGAGCATCGGCTTGTTGGCTTCAAAGATCTTCATGTAGGCATTGGCGTTGCCATAAAAAGTCTTGGCGATGGCCGACAGGGTGTCGCCGCGCACCACGGTGTGGAACTGGGCCGGCGGCTCCGGGTTGGTCACGGCAAGCTGGTCATCCACCTTGTCCACGCCATCCACGTTGCCGCAGCACAGCAGCACCTTCTCTTTGGTGGTCTGATCGAGCACGGTGCCGGCCACCGTCACGGTGCTGCTGGCGCCGTCAAAGCTCACCGCCAGCCCGCTGGTGTCGAGCCCCTGCTTGTCGATGTAGGCCACGATGGAGGCGGCGGCCTTCTGGTTGAGTTCAGCCAGCTTGTCGGCGGCACTGGGCTCGGCGGCGGCGGCTTCCACATCCTTGCGGCCGAACAGCTTCTCGCCCGCTTCACGTACGAAACTCAGCAAACCCATATGTCTCTCCTGATGGTGATCAAACCGACAGACTAAGCCCCCATCGGGACAATGGCATCACAAATCTGTTTCTAACTGTCAAACCGATATCATCCGCGGCAGGAAGTCACTCATCGAGCGGTTTCATGCCGTGACGGCGCCGGGCGCGAGCACAGCCTTCGTCGCCGATGCCCAGCGCCGCGAAGGGCGCGAAATCCCGGCACGGCCCGGGACGGCGGTCGTAGATCGTGCATTTGACCTCCTGGCCGATCTCGCCGGCCAGCGCGATGCAGCGCGGCGGGCCGTCGTCGGTGCCGCGCATCCGCACCAGGGTGGCCGTCACCGGCACCGTCAGGGCCACCGGCACGCAGCCGCCGGGGCAGGTTTCCAGATCGGAAACATGGAAATCAACCCGAAAGCTCGCGCAGCACGCGCCACAGGTAAGGCAGGGATCGGCCAAGCTCTTGCTCCGTTTTCAGCGTGCCGCTTAGGGCGCCGCCAGTTTGAAAATCTGTTCCGCCACCTTGCGGGCGCCATGCACCGACAGGTGGTCGTCGTCAAAGTAGTCGGCCTTGCCCCGGCCGGCCGCCAGACAGGCCTCGCGGTCGCACAGGACGTCGGCGGGATCCACCAGGATCACGCCCCGCGGCAAGTCTGCCAGATGATCGCGCACAAAGCGCTGCCGGCGTGCCCACCATTCCTCGGCAACGCCGACGATCCGCTCGCCGCGCTCCAGCAGGAAGAGATCGCCGATGCCCTTGCGCAGCTCCGGCGCCTGTTGCACCACCACCACCCGCTTGCCGGCCTCGTGCAGGCGCGTCACCAGATTCACGTAGCTGCGCCACACCCGCTGCCGCGCCGCCTCGCCCACGGTGTCGGGCAGCGCCGGATAGACGCCCTCGTGCTCGCCGAAGAGATACAGATTCATCCGGTAGACCACCACCACCGTATCGATGCCGCGCAGCGACAGCAGGTAGTCCAGCGCCGCGTCGGACCAGCGCCGGCACGGGGTGTCCAGATCGCCCTGCCCGAACACGGGGCCGCAGCCGCTGAAGCTCAGATGCCTGAGGCCCTGGCCGTGATCCCGCAGACCCTCGGCAAGGGCGTAGGCCAGCTCCACCGCGTGGCTGTCGCCAAAGACTGCCCAGGTCGTCCGCCCACCGAAATAGCTGCAGCTGCGGGACGGCGGGGTGAAATCCGGTGAATCGAGGGTGTGACAGGCATCGCGCAGGGGGCTGGGCTCAGCCGTCTTGCGCAGGGCGATCTGGCCCTCGTCGAGGCGCGCGGCCTCGTAGCCGCCGGTCATCCGTCCGCCCTGCCCCACGGCGATGAAGAACAGCAGGAACACGCCACTCAGCACGAACACCGCCCGGCGGGGAATCGTCCGCCGCTGGCGGAAAGGCCGCTCGACAAAGCGCCAGCTGAAATAGGCCAGCGCCACCGACGCCACCGCCAGCGCCGCCATCAACCCCTGCCCCGGCGCCCCGATGGCGCGGATGCGGGCAAAGGCGAAGAGCGGCTGGTGCCACAGATAGGCGCTGTAGCTGAGCATCCCGATGCCCACGAAGAAACGGCTGCCGAGGATCGCCCCGACGCCGGTCTGGGGCGTGGCGAAGAGGATCACCAGCGCCGTCCCCACCGTGGGCAGCAGCGCGTACGCCCCGGGAAAGGGCGTGGTCCGGTCGAACAGGAAGACCGACGTGGCGATCGCCGCCAGACCCGCCAGGCTGGCCACCTGCCCCATCCACGCCCGCGGCGGAACGAGCGCCCCGCCCTCGCCGGCCCGGGCCGACAGCACCACTGCCGCCAGCGCACCGACGAGCAGCTCCCAGCCCCGGGTGGGCAGCAGATAGTAGGCCGCGGTCGGGTCGCGCCGCAGGCCCCACTCGGCCACCACCAGGCTGGCCGCCAGCAGCACCGCCAGCAGCACCGCGATCCGCCGCCGGCCCAGGCGCCAGGCGGCCATCAGTAGCAGCGGGAAGAAAACGTAGTACTGCTCCTCCACCGCCAGGCTCCAGGTGTGGAGCAGCGGTTTGAGCTCGGTCGCGGTATCGAAGTAGCCACTCTCGCGCCAGAACAGCACGTTGGACGCAAACAGCGAGACGCCGATCAGGCTGTTGCAGAACTTCTGCATCTCGCCCGGCGCCAGCCACCGCCATGCAAAGGGCAGCGTGGCCAGCATCACCACGAACAGCGCCGGCAGGATGCGCCGGGCACGCCGCTCGTAAAAGCCGACGAGGGTGAAGCTGCCGGCCTGGAGTTCCGAAAGAAGGATGGTGGTGATCAGGTAGCCGCTGATCACGAAAAAGACATCCACGCCCACATAGCCGCCGCCAAATAGGCCGAAGCCAGCGTGGAACAGGATCACCGGCAAGACGGCGACGGCCCGCAGGCCGTCGATCTCGCCGCGGTACTTCAGGCCCACAAAACGGGGCCCTCAGGGTTGCGGAGGCTTACTTCCCTTCGCCACAGCATTTTTTGTACTTCTTGCCGCTGCCACAGGGGCAGGGTTCGTTGCGGCCCGGGCCGCTCTTGGCGGCACTGGTGGCGGCGGTCACGGCCACCGGTTCCGGGGTCGGCAGGCCGAGGGCGCGCCAGTTCTGGTAGAGCCGCTGCACGGCAAGGCCCTTTTCTTCCAGTTCGGCCAGCTGGGCTTCCGCATCCGGCAGCACCGAGACTTCCTCTTCAGGCCCGAGGATGGTCTCCAGCAGCGCTTCGGCGATGGTCGTGTCACTCACCTTGTCGGGCCATTCCACCGGCCACATCTCGAAGCCCTGCTCGAAGCCGTTGGTCCATTCCTCGCCGATCGCCGGATCGTCGTCGCCACCCTGGGCGTAGCAGAACGGCTGCCAGCCTTCGGCCTCGCCCTCTTCGTCGCCCAGCTCGTCGCCGATCACCGCCAGCATGTCGTTGTAGTAGCGCAGGACGAGCTCGATGGCTTTCTGTAGCACCGCCCCGGAGCCGAAGCCCACTTCGCCCTCGTCGGCGGTCCACACCGCCGGCAGCCATTCTTCCACCTTGATCGGCAGCGGCGACGAGACGATGGCGGCCAGGTAGCCGTCCAGCATCTCCATGTTCATGCAGTCGGCGGGCACGTCATCGGAAACCAGCAGCTCCTCGAGCTGCTCCAGTTCTTCTTCGGACAGGGGTTCGGATTGAAATTGGGTCATGACGGGTTTTCCTCCAGTTTGGGTTGGCTATCGAGCTCCACCACACACCGGTAAAGGGTCTGGCCGGAATCCCGGTACTTGCGTTCAAAAGGCGTGAGCGGCGACGGAGCCTCGAAGGGCTCCCAGCCAACCTCGCGGCCGGTCAGCAGACCGATCGCGAGGGCGAATTCTTCCACATAAATATGCCAGTTGCTGCGGCATTCCAGCCTTCCCCCCAGCCTTGGCACAAAAGGAAACACCGGATGCGCATGCCATCGCCGGGCCAGGTGGCCGATCTTCGGCCACGGGTTGGGGTACAGGATGTAATGCCGGTCGAGCCGGATGCCGGCGTCGGCCATCAGCCGCCAGTAATCCACCAGATCGGCCCGCGCAAAAACCATGTTCTTCGGCAGCAGCGCGTCCGGGTAAGGCTTCTTGCGGGACAGGCGGTCTTCCGACTGATCGACGCCGATCACCCAGTGCTCGGGATGCGCCCGGGCGAGCTGGATGGTGCTGTGCCCTACGCCGCAGCCGGCGTCGAGGATCAGCGGCGCCTTGCCGTCCCAACCGGCGAGACTGGCCTCGAAGGCGGCCTTGTTGTAATCGAGATACGGTTTGCGAAAGTCGGAGCGGGCGTGCTTGGCAACCCGCTCGATGAGGTGCTCATGAACGCCCGGCTGGGCGCTCTCGGGAATCTTCGAATTGGCGTACATCCCGCAATTCTACGCGGCGGCCTTCAGCACCGGTACGCCGTGACAACCCAGGATGTGGCCGACCACCAGCGGATCCTTCTGGGGGCGCAGCTCGGCGTAGAGAATCTCGGCCCGCGGAAAGTTGCGCCGCAGCATGCCCAGCCACTGCTTGAGCCGGCCCGGCGCATGGCGCGCCTCGACCTTGGCCAGCACGCGGCACCAGAACTCGCCGATCAGCGGCAGCAGCTCGACCCACTCGGCCTCGCGATCCGGCTCTGCCTCGCCGCCGGCGCGGATGCGCCGCGCCAGGAAGGGATCGGACACCGCGCCGCGGCCCAGCATCACGTCGGCCGCACCGCTCACCTCGCGGCAGCGCCGCCAGTCGGCCTCGTTCCACACCTCGCCGTTGGCCACCACCGGCACGTCCACCACGTCGGCGATGCGCGCCACCCATTCCCAGTGGGCGGGCGGGCGATAGCCGTCGGTCTTGGTGCGGGCATGCACGACGAGATCCTCGATGCCGCCGTCGGCCAGGGCCTGGGCACATTCCAGCGCACGCCCGGTGTCGCCCACGCCCAGGCGCATCTTGGCGGTGAAGGGGATGTGCCGCGGCACCGCACGGCGCACCTCGCAGGCGATGGCGTGGAGAACCTCCGGCGTATCCAGCAGCGCGGCACCGCCCCCGTGACGATTGACTAGCGGCGCCGGACAGCCAAAATTCAGGTCGATCCCGGAAGGGTTCATCCGCGCCAGCTGGGCCGCGTTGTCGCCCATGCAGGCCGGATCGGAGCCCAGCAGCTGAACCCGCACCGGCGTGCCGCTGCTCGTCCTGCTGCCGGCGTGCAGCTCGGGCGACACCCGCGCAAAGGCGCGCCGGGGCAGCAAGCTGCCCGACACCCGGACGAACTCGGTCACCGCGTGGTCGTAACCCGGCACGCGGGTCAGCACCTCACGCAGCACGTCGTCCGCAAGGCCCTCCATCGGGGCAAGCAGCAACCGGGTCATCGTCGAAAACACCTTTTACATCAAAGCCGGGCGCGCAATGTACCGGAGAATCGCCGCCGGCAGAAGCCACCCGTCGGCGCGCCCTGCGCGGGTGCTCGCCGGGCCGGGGCCGGGCGCGGTAAGATTCGCCCCCACGCCGCACGACGACGACATCCATCATGGGCCGGCCCACCTCCGCCAACGGCGACACCCGCAACCTGCGCGACCTGCTGCTGCTCGCCCTGCCGGCGCTGCTGCTCGTCGCCGCCGCCTTTGCGCTGGCCTGGCAGTTCGTGAAGCCGGCGCCGCCCAGGAAGATCGTCATCACCACCGGCGTGGCCGGCGGCGCCTACCAGTATTTTGGCGAACGCTACCGGGAGAAGTTCGCCCAGGAAGGCATCGAGGTCGAGCTGCGCCCCTCCAGCGGCGCGGTGGAAAACCTCCGCCGCCTCAAGACCGACGACGACGTGGACGTGGGCTTCATCCAGGGCGGCATCGCCAACGAACCCGAATCCGAGGATCTCGCCACCCTCGGCAGCATGTATCTCGAGCCGGTGTGGGTGTTCTACCGGGGCGATGCCCAGTACGACCGCATCTACCAGCTCAAGGGCCGCAGGATCGCCATCGGTTTGCAGGGCAGCGGCGCCCAGCTCTTCGCCCTGCAGCTGTTGGCCGCCAACGGCTTTGCCACCAACGACCCGAAGCTGCTCGCCATCGGCGGCATGGACGCGGTGAACGCCCTGCGCCGCGGCGAGATCGACGCCTTCTTCGTGGTGGGCGCGCCCCAGGCGCCGGTGGTGGACGCTCTCCTCCACACCGACGGAATCAGCCTGCTCAACTTTGCCCAGGCCGACGGCTACGTGCGCCACTTCCCGCATCTGGTGAAGGTGGTGCTGCCCCGCGGCGCCATCCAGCTCCAGGCCGACAAGCCCGCCCGCGACATCCAGCTGCTGGCCGCCACCGCCAACCTCGTGGTGCGCGCCGACATCCACCCGGCCATCGTCACCCTGCTCCTCAAGCACGCCCGCGAGATCCACAGCCCGCCCGGCCTGCTCCAGGACGCCAACGCCTTCCCCACGCCCCGCGACCACGCCCTGCCGCTGCACCCCATGGCCCAGCGCTTCTACGATTCCGGCCCGCCGCTGCTCCAGCGCTACCTGCCCTTCTGGCTGGCCGTGCTCATCGACCGGCTGCTGGTGATGGTGCTGCCCCTGTTTGCGGTGGTGATTCCCCTCACCAAGATCATCCCCGGCATCTACAACTGGCGGATGCGCTCGCGGGTGTATCGCTGGTATGGCGAGCTCAAATACCTCGAAGCCGAGATCGACGCCCTGCCCGAATCCGCCCGCACCGCCGACGCCCTCGACGCCTTCAACCTGCGCCTCGACCGCATCGAGATGCGCGCCGCCCACCGCAAGCTGCCCCTCGCCTTCAGCAACGAGCTTTACACCCTGCGTGAACATATTGGCCTTGTCCGCCGCCGGCTGGCCCGGCTCGCGGAAAGCGTCACGACAAGCTCGCCGTCATCGTCCTAGAGTGATCGTGCCGGCAATCCCCGGCACCGGAATCACCGTCCCCCGCAGAGCCTCACCATGAGCCCCCATCTAGATCTCACCGCCCCCTACGCCCCCCTCGTCCGCCGGATCGAATCCGAAGGCAGCATCGACGGCCAGATGCTGGTCATCGACCACTTCCTCAACCACCGCATCGAGCCCGCCTTCCTCTTCGAGCTGGCCCACGAGCTGGCCCGCCGGCTGTCCTTCTTCCAGCCCAACGTGATCCTCACCGCCGAAGCCAGCGGCATCGCCCCGGCGCTGATCGTCGCCCAGGCCCTGAGCGTGCCGATGGTGTACGCCAAGAAATACTCGACCGACGTGGAAGCGCCCTCCATCTGCCGCAGCATTCCGTCGCCCACCAAGGGCGTCGAGACGCGGCTGGCCATTTCCACCCGCTACATCCGCCCCGGCCAGCGGGTCGTGATCGTCGATGACTTCCTCGCCAACGGCCGCACCGCCGCTGCTCTCATCGAGATGGCCCGCGAAGCCGGCGCCGACGTGCTGGGCGCGGGCTTCGTGGTCGAAAAGCGCTTCAAGCAAGGCCGCGAACACATCGAAGCCCTGCACGTGCCCGTCTCCACCCTGGCCCAGGTCGAACGCCTGGAAGACGGCCGCGTGGTGATGACCCAGGCGCGGGACGAATAAGCGCCTGACGTCGGTTCTGCCCCTGTAGGGGCGACTTCAGTCGCCCACAACCTGGCGTTGATCCATCAACGGCGCCCCTGCCCCTCAGCGAAACCTCACCCCCACCGCCGGATTCCCCGGCAGCCCTTCGTACTTCACCGTCACCCCCATCCCCGCCTTGGGCGGGAAGAGCCTGGTGAAGGAGCCCAGCGACAGCAGATCGCCACGCTTCAGCGGCGTGCCCGCGGCAGCGAGATCGCGGGCCAGCCAGCTGGCAGCGTTGAGGGGGTTGCCGAGGGTGGCGCTGCCCTTGCCGGTGTCGAGCACGGCGCCGGTGTTGTCGGTGATCGTCACGGTCATCGTGGCGAAGGACTCGGCCAGCGCGGGCGTCGCCTTGATGGGGATGGCCTTGCCGACCACGCCGGCGCGGGCGCCCACGTTGATCATCGCCAGCATCGGGCCGCCCAGTTTTGACGGGTCGGCCGCCATCAGGTCGGGCAGCTCGATGAAGGGGGAGAAGCTCTTGAGCGCCTTGAGGGCCGCCAGGGGCGTGTCGGCCTTGGCCAGGGCGGCCGGATCGGCCACCTCGACGATCATGTCTGCCTCGAACACCGGGCGGGTGCCGTAGCTCACCGGCAGTTCGCTGCCATCGACCACCAGCATCGACTTGAACAGCGTGCCGCGCAGGGGCGCGTCGTGGTTGAAGCGCTTCTGCACCGCCGGGTTGGTGAGGCCGGCCTTGTAGCCCGCCATGTCACCGTAAGTCTGGGCGAGGAAGCGCACCACCTTGTCGCGGCCACACAGGCCGTCGGCCATGCTCATCTCGCCGGCGGGCGTCGGCACCGGCTGACGGGCGACGATGGCAGCGGCCACGGCGGCGGCTTCGAGATCGCTGGGGCAGGCGGCGTGGGCAGCGAGGGGCACAGCAGTCAGCACATGCACCGCGAGGGCAGCGATGGGAAAGACGGATTTCATGGCACGTATCTCCTGGGTGAAGGGGTGGGGCCGCAATGCGGCCTGACCGGCGCGATGGGAGCGCTCGACGGGGCCGGAGCCCGCCATCTCCGACCGGGAGCTTTTTGCTCCGGGTTGGGACCTTTTTGCTCCCGGCCGGATACTTTTTGCTCCCGGTCGGGAGCTGATTGGTTTCAGGTGGGAGCAAATTGCTCCCGGTCGGGAGCGTTTAGCTCCCGGTTGAGGGCTTTTTGCTCCCACCCGGGAGCGAAATGCTCCGGGTACGGAGCAAGCTGCTCCCGGTTCGCAGCGTTTTGCTCCGACCCGGGAGCCCAGAGGCCCGAACCCGTCAGCGCGCTACCGGCAGCGGATAGAACAGCTGCTCGTTGCCGATCCGGTAGGCCGAGATCGCCCGACGCCCTTCCGCCGAGGTGATCCAGTTGATGAAGCGCTCGCCCGCGACGCGCTTGACGTGGGGGTGCTTCGCCGGGTTCACCAGGATCACGCCGTAGGGGTTGTAGAGCTTGGGGTCGCCCGCATAGACGATGGCCAGATCCTGGCGGTTCTTGAAGCTGGCCCAGGTGCCCCGGTCGGCCAGGGTGTAGGCGCCCATGCCGGCGGCCATGTTGAGGGTCGGGCCCATGCCGGCGCCGGCTTCCTTGTACCAGCCCTGCCCTTTCGGATCGACGCCGGCGCTCTGCCAGAAGCGCAGCTCGGCCGCGTGGGTGCCGCTGCGGTCGCCGCGGGAGACCCAGTTGGCGCCCTTGCGGGCGATGCGCCCGAAGGCATCCACGGCATCCTTGGCGCCCTTCACGCCGGCGGCGTCGGCGGCGGGGCCCACCAGCACGAAGTCGTTGTACATCACGTCGCGGCGATCCACGCCGTAGCCTTCGGCCACAAACTTGTCCTCGGCGGCCCGGTCGTGCACCAGCAGCACGTCCGCATCGCCCCGCCGGCCCACATCCAGCGCCTGCCCGGTGCCCAGCGCCACCACCTTCACCGCGATGCCCGAATCCTTCTCGAAGATCGGCAGGATGAAGTTGAACAGGCCCGACTGCTCGGTGGAGGTCGTCGAGGCCAGCACGATGGATTCGCCGGCCTGGGCGGTGGATGCCAGCGCGGCCAGGCCCAGCACCGCGGATTTGAGAAACTTCAAAAAGCCATGCGCCATGGTAGTTCTCCCTGGATGTAAAGCCGCGCGGCCTGGGAGGCCGGGCGGGCGAAAAAGCGTTGCACCGGCGCATGCTCGCACACCCGGCCGGCATCCATGAACACCACGTCGTCCGCCAGCCGGGTGGCCTGGCCGAGGTTGTGGGTGGTCATCAGGATGCGGGTGCCTTCGGTGCGGATCTCGCGCACGATGCGTTCGATGGCTTCGACCGAACTGGGGTCGAGGCTGGCGGTGGGTTCGTCCAGCAGCAGCAGGCGCGGCCGGGTGATCCACGCCCGGGCCAGCGCGAGGCGCTGACGCTCGCCGCCCGACAGCCCACGGGCGCTGTCCGTCGCCCGATGGGCCAGCCCGACCCGCTCCAGCACTGCCTGGGCGCGGCTGCGCCGCTCGGCCGCGGCCACGCCCAGCGGACGCAGGGCCAGCTCCACGTTGCCGAGGAGCGAATCACGGAGCATCTTCGGTTGCTGAAAGACCATCGCCACGCCGAATTCCGGCCGCGGCCCGCCCCCGAAGTCGATGTGGCCGGATTCCGGTTCGATCAACCCGCACAGGCTGCGGAGCAGCACACTCTTGCCGGCACCGTTGGGCCCCAGCAGGATCGTGATGCCGTCGCCGCCGAGCTCGAGGCTGAGGCCATCCAGCACGGCCCGCCCGGCCACACGCCAGCGCAGGTCGGTCACCTTCAGCGGAAACACGCGCCCCCCTTCATGCGTAGCGCCGCATCGCCCACTGGCGCAGGGCGTAGGCCACGCCGTTGAGCAGCAGGATCACCGCCAGCAGCACCATGCCCAGCGCCACCGCCAGGGGCAGGTCGCCCTTGCTGGTTTCCAGGGCGATGGCGGTGGTCATGGTGCGGGTCGAGCGGTCGATGTTGCCGCCGACGATCATCACCGCCCCCACCTCCGACATGGCCCGCCCAAGGCCCGCCAGCACCGCCACCATCAGCGAATGCCGGCAGTCGTGGAGCAGCACCCGCACCCGGCCCGCCCAGCGAAAACCCATCGCGGTGAGCTCCTCTTCGTATTCGCGCCAGGCGTCCTCGACCACCTGCCGGGCGATGGCGGCCATCAGCGGCACCACCAGCACCGTCTGGGCGATCACCATCGCGGTGGGCGAATAGAGCAGACCCAGGCTGCCCAGCGGCCCCGAGCGTGACAGGGCCAGATAAACCACCACCCCCACCACCACCGACGGCAGCCCCATGCAGCCATTGAGCACCACCACCAGCAACTGCCGGCCTGGGAAGCGCCCAACACCCAGGCACGCCCCCAGGGGCAGGCCGATGAGCGTGCCCAGCAGCACGGCCAGGCCGCTTACCGAAAGGGACAGACTGACGATCTCCGCCACCCGGTGATCGAAACCGGCGAGGAGCGCAAAGGCCTCGGAAAACGCCGCACCGAGCCCGCTCATCCGCCCCCCCGCTGCATGGCGCGGTCGATGTGGGCGAGCAGCGCGGCCCGGGCCGGCAC
>JAKLLO010000082.1 GCA_023150095.1 Zoogloea sp.
TCCAGCCCGTCTGCGCCGCCGCTGGCCGCGCCCACCGCGCCGCCCCAGCGCCCCGCTCGCGGCGTGGCCCGGGCCTATGCGATGGATGGTGCCACCTTCTACCAGAGCGGTCGCAAGTACCGGGTGCAGGGCCTCGATGCCCGTGATCCGGGGATGAGTTCGGAGCACGCCACCCAGCGCCTGCAGCGCGCGCTGGATGCGGGCAACCTGACCGTCGAGCCGGTGGAGGTGGATCCGTCCGGCCATACCGTGGCGGTGGTGCGCGTGAATGGCCGCAACGTGGCCGACACCGTGCGCGGCGCCAACTGAGCGCGCAATGAACAACGGCCCTTCGCGGGGCCGTCTGCTCGGAATGAACAACGGGGCCTTGCGGCCCCGTTTGTTTTTTGTCGGCCCTTACATGGCGACGAGGGACTGGCGACCCCACCAGTCGGCGCCGGGGGCGAGCTCGATGGGCTCGCGCACCGCGGCAGCCTCGACGCACAGCATCCGCCGGAAGCCGTCGGTCGGCATGTCGGTGAGCCTGGCGCATTTTTCCACCCACGGGTTCCACACCACCACGTCGGGGAAGTTCTCGGCGTGGATGCCCATCGCGCGGTCGTCCTCGCGCACCAGGATGGTGGCCGGGGCCTGGTGGTAGATGCGGTCGATCTCGTCGTCGACCATCACGCCCACGCCGGTTTCCTTCTTGAGGGTGCCGCCGTCGGCGCTGTCGGTGTAATCGAGCCCGCGCAGGCCTTCGATGCGCAGGGATTCCACCTCGCGCACCTTGAGGTAGGTGTGCAGCGCGGCGGTGAAGCTGAACGGGGCCTTGCCGGTGTTGGTGACTTCCAGCTCCATGTCGAGGCGGCCGCCGCCGATGGAGATGCTCATCTCGGCCGCGAAGGCGTGGGGCCACAGGGCGAGGGTCTCGGCGTCGTCTTCGAGACGCAGGGTGACGACCACGTAATCCTTGCCGGCGCGCTGGTTGGCGAGCGTCCACAGGCGGTTGCGGGCAAAGCCGTGGGCCTTGAGGGGGCCGCGGCCGGCAAACTGCGGAAAGCACACCGGCACGCCGCCACGGATGGCGGTCTGGCCGTCGAACACGGCCTTGGGGCTGAGGTAGAGGCGGTCTTCGCCGCCGGCGGGCGTCCACGACAGCACCTGGGCGCCGTGGAGGCTGACGAGGGCGACGGCGCCGTCGGGCGTCTGCAGCTTGAGGACGGGCTGGCCGTGGAGTTCGGCCGTTTCGATCTGGTCGGTCATGGTTCTGCGGGGCCCTGCCTGGGCCCGGGAGAGGTTACTGAGGGCGCGATGATAGCGCGGCGCTGGCGGGATGGCAGAAGCAGTCGGTGGTGTGGTCGTTCACCAGCCCTGCGGCCTGCATGAAGGCGTAGCAGATGGTGGAGCCGACGAAGCGGAAGCCGCGCTTCTTGAGGGCCTTGCTGAGGGTGTCGGAGAGCGCCGTGCGAGCGGGCACGTCGGCCAGGGTGGCCGGCGAGTTGATGATCGGCTGGCCATCCACGAAGCGCCACAGCCACGCGTCGAAGCTGCCGAACTCGGCCTGGATGGCGAGGAAGGCGCGGGCGTTGTCGATGGTGGAGGAGATCTTGAGGCGGTTGCGGACGATGCCGGGGTTCTGCATCAGCCGGGCCTGGTCGGCGTCGGTGAAGCGGGCGACGACTGCGGGATCGAAGCCGGCGAAGGCTTCACGATAGCCTTCGCGCTTCTTGAGCACGGTGAGCCACGACAGCCCGGCCTGGGCGCCTTCGAGGGTGAGAAGCTCGAAGAGCGCCCGGTCGTCGTGGAGCGGCACGCCCCACTCGGTGTCGTGGTAGGCCTGGTACAGGGGATCGGCCCCGCACCAGGCACACCGCACGAGGGGCGCGCCGGCCACCATCAGCCTTGCAGGTTGAGGATGCCGTGCTTGACGGTGTTGTCCTCGGGGTCGTTGGAGAGCACGAAGCCCAGGCTGGCGACGAACTTGAGCATGCGCTCGTTGTTGGACAGGAAGATGCCGGTCATGGCGTGCAGGCCGCGGGCGCGGGCGGTCTCGATGAGCACGCCCATCAGCCGGCGGGCGAGGCCGCGGTGCTGCCAGTCTTCGGCCACCACGATGGCGAACTCGCAGGTCTCGCCGTCGGGGTTCACCGCGTAGCGGGCCACGCCGATCTCCTCCTCGACACCATCCTCTTCGATGATCGCCACGAAGGCCATCTCGCGGTCGTAGTCGATCTGGGTGAGGCGGGCGACCATCGCCGGGGGCAGCTCGCGCATCGTGTTCATGAAGCGCAGGTACTTGGTCTCGGGCGACAGCTTGCGGACGAACTCGACCTCGAGCTCGGCATCTTCGGGCTTGATCGGGCGGACGGTGATGTCGCCTTCGGGCATCGAGATGCGGGTGATGAGGTGCGAGGGGTAGGGGTGGATCGCCATGTGGTCGTAGCGATCGGCCGTCGGGGCGATGTTGTCCACCACGATGCGGGCATCCACCGCCACGGCGCCGTGCTCGTCGACGATCAGCGGGTTGATGTCCATCTCGCGGATCCACGGCAGTTCGCAGACCATCTCGGAGATGCGCAGCAGCACGAACTCCAGCGACTCCATGTTGATCGGCGGCATGTTGCGGTATTCGCCGAGCAGGGTGGCCACGCGGGTGGACTTGATCAGATCCTGCACCAGGTAGCTGTTGAGCGGCGGCAGGGCGACGGCGCGGTCGGCCTGGATCTCCACGTGGGCGCCGCCTTCACCGAAGGTGATGACCGGCCCGAAGATCGGGTCGCGGAAGGCGCCCACCATCAGTTCGCGCCCATAGGGCTTGACGACCATCGGCTCGATGGCGACGCCGTTGATGATGGCGTCGGGGCGCTTGCGCTTCACGTCCTCGAGGATTTCCTGGTAGGCGGAGCGCACCGCGGCGAGGCCGTTGAGGTTGAGCCGCACGCCGCCGGTGTCGGCCTTGTGGGTGATGGACGGGGAGTCGATCTTCATGGCCACCGGCAGGCCGAGCTCTTCGGCGAGCACCATGGCTTCGGTGGCGGAGCGGGCGACGACGGTTTGCGCGATGGGAATGCGGAAGGCCGCCAGCAGGGCCTTGGATTCCATCTCGTTGAGGTTCTTGCGGCGCTCGGAGAGGGCGGTCTCGATGACCAGCCGGGCGCTCTCGACGGACGGCGGGTTGAGGTCGGACGACAGGGACGACGGCGTCTGCACCAGCAGCTTCTGGTTGCGGTAGTAGGCCGAGATGTGGCCGAAGAGCTCGACGGCGGGCTCCGGCGTGCGGAAGGTGGGGATGCCGGCGGCTTCGAAGATGTGGCGGCCTTCGCGCACCTGCTCTTCACCCATCCAGCAGGTGAACACGGGCTTGTCGGCGTTGCGTTCGACGTCGATGATCTGCTGGGCGACTTCGGTGGGCGAGCTCATGGCCTGCGGGCACAGCATGGTGAGCACGCCTTCGACGTTCTCGTCGGCCAGCACGATCTCGAGGGACTTGCGGTAACGCACGGCGTCGGCGTCGCCGATGATGTCGATCGGGTTGGTGTGCGACCAGGTGGGCGGCAGGATCTCGTTGAGCTTGGCGACGGTGGCGTCGGACAGGGTGGCGAGGGGAATGCGCAGGTCGGCGGCACGGTCGGCGGCCATCACGCCCGGCCCGCCGCCGTTGGTGATGATGGCGAGGCGGTTGCCGCGCGGACGGAAGTGCGAGAACAGCGCGTTGGCGGCGGCGAACAGCTGGCCCAGGTTGTACAGGCGGATCACGCCGGCGCGGCGCAGGGCGGCGTCGAACACGGCGTCTTCGCCGACCATCGCGCCGGAGTGCAGCAGCGCGGCGTGGGAGCCGACCGGGTGGCGGCCGACCTTGATCAGCAGCACCGGCTTGACGCGGGCGGCGGCGCGCAGGGCGCTCACGAAGCGGCGCGCGTCCTTGATGCCTTCGACGTACAGGAAGATGCTTTCGGTGCGGGAATCCGACACCATGTATTCGAGGACTTCACCGAAGTCGATGTCCACCGAGGTGCCCAGCGAGACGACCGACGAGAAGCCGACGTTGTTGGGGCGCGCCCAGTCGAGGATCGCCGAACAGAGGGCGCCGGACTGGGAGATGAGGCCGATGGAGCCCTTGGTGGCGCCGCCGTGGGCGAAGCTGGCGTTGAGGCCGAGCTCGGGGCGCAGCACGCCCAGACAGTTGGGGCCAAGCAGGCGGATGCGGTGGCGGCGGGCGTTCTCGATGGTGTTCTTCTCGAGCATCTTGCCGCGGGGGCCGGCGTCGGAGAAGCCGGACGGGATCACGACCACCGACTTGGTGCCGGCGCGGCCACAGGCGTCGACGATGGCCGGCACGCGGTCGGCCTTGGTGGTGATGATCGCGAGGTCGAGCCGCTGGGGGATGTCCTCGACGCTCTTGTAGCAGGGCACGCCCAGGACTTCTTCGTATTTGGGATTGACGGCGAACAACTTGCCCTTGAACCCCGCCTCCAGCATGTTGCGGACAACCACGTTGCCGAGGGAGTTTTCCCGTTCGGTGGCACCGATGACGGCCACGGACCGGGGTTCGAAGAGGGGGGTGAGGTAGTGTCGTTCGTTCATGATGGATGCTCGGTTAGTGCAATTCGGTTGGTCTGCTGGGGCGACCATGACCCTTGCCGTAGCCGCAGATATTCTTATCGTCAGTTAACAGCCGAATTTTAACCCGCAAGAATGTTGCCGGATATTGGTAAAAGTGCCGATGTATTGCGATGCACAACATTAGTTGTGACTTATATCAACGCTTTTGAA
Organism: Zoogloea sp.; assembly: GCA_023150095.1. Classification (GTDB taxonomy): domain Bacteria; phylum Pseudomonadota; class Gammaproteobacteria; order Burkholderiales; family Rhodocyclaceae; genus Zoogloea. Next base: position 4,756 of record JAKLLO010000082.1, read on the forward strand.
TTCAGACTGTTGCGCAGCAGCAACGGTTTGGCTGCCGCACAACAGGGAATGCTGCCGGATCAGTGGCAGAGCGTGAAGAAGAAGCTGGCGCCCTGGTCGGGGGCCGACTGGGCCCAGACGCGCCCTTCGTGGCGCTGGATGACGCGCTGGACGGTGGCGAGGCCGATGCCGGTGCCGGCAAATTCGCTGATGCCGTGCAGGCGGTGGAAGGGGAGGAACAGCTTGGAGGCGAAGGTCATGTCGAAGCCGGCGCCGTTGTCGGAGACGCAGTAGACGATCTGCCGGTCGCGCATCTCGGCGTGGAAGCGGATCTGCGCCACGTCACGGCGGCTGGTGAACTTCCAGGCGTTGCGCAGCAGGTTTTCGAGCGCCACGCGGATCAGGGCGCGGTCGGCGGCGGCGACGAGGTTGGGCTCGACGTGGATCTCGATGGCGCGTTCCGGGTCTTCCTGGCGCAGCTCGGTGAGGATCTGCTCGACGATCTGGCTGAGGTTCACCTGCTCGCGCTTCATGGCCTGGCGGGTGAGGCGGGCGAGGTCGATCAGGTCGTCGATGAGGCGCGCCATCTTTTGCGTGGCGATGCGGATGCGGTGGAGGTATTCGCGGCCGGTTTCGTCCAGCCGCGGGGCGTAGTCCTCGGCGACGATCTGGGCGAAGCCGTCGATGGCCCGGAGCGGCGCCCGCAAGTCGTGGGACACCGAATACGAGAAGGCTTCGAGCTCGCGGTTGGAGGCTTCGAGTTCGGCGGTGCGCACGCGCACGCGGGCTTCGAGTTCGAGGTTGAGGTTGCGCTGGGATTGCTCGGCTTCCTTGCGGGCGGTGATGTCGTCCAGCGTGCCGGAGCTGCCCACCACGTGGTCGTAGGTGTCGCGCAGGGGGCGGATGGTCGCCTCGACCCAGCGCAGGCCCTCGGAGTGGGTGCGCAGGCGGAACTCGAACTGGGCGATGTCCTCGTAGCCTTCGCGGATGCTGCGCAGGTGCTGTTCGACCCGGCTGCGGTCGTCGTCGGCGACGAAATCCAGCAGGCTCTGGCCGATGGACAGCCGGCCGTCGAAGCCGGTGGTGTGGCGCCAGGCGCGGTTGAGGAAGGTCACGCGGCCTTCGCCGTCGGTCTGGAAGAGGATCTCATTGACCGACTCGACCACGTCCCGGTACATGGCGCGGCTCTCGCGCAGCACCTGCTCGGCCGACAGCCAGCGGGCCACGTCGCGCAGCACATAGAGCACCGCCGGCTGGCCGTTGAAGCGCATCCGCACGCCGGTGGCTTCGGCGTTGATGCACTCGCCGTCCAGGCGCTGGTAACGCAGGGGCAGTGGGGCGAGGCCGGTCTGCTCGGGGTTGGCGGCAAACTGCTGGAGGCGCGCGGCTTCCATCGCCCGGTCGTCGGGATGGACGAGGGAGAGCAGCGCCACGCCTTCGAGGGCGCGGGTTTCGTCGGCGGCAAACAGGCGTCGGCTGGCGGCGTTGGAGAGGTGGATGCGCCCGTCGATGCACACCAGGGTGGCTTCGGGCGATAGCTCGAACAGCTGGCGGTAGCGCTCTTCGCCGGCGCGGCGGGTGTCGAGGGTGTCGCGCACCGCGGAGATGTCCTCGACGACCACCGCGAAGGACGGCGGCGTGTCGTCGCGGCCGGGGATCAACCGGGCGGATTCGCGGCACCACAGCATGGTGTCGTTGGCGCAGTGGTAGCGCACGTCGCGGCTGTAGTGGTCGATCTCGCCCGCCAGGCAGCGGGCCCGCAGGGCCTTGCCGGCGGCGGCGTCCTCAGTGCTCATCGCGCTGTCGAGGCCGGCGCCGGCGAGCTTGTCGGCCGGCTGGCCCAGGAAATCGGCGAGGGCGCTATTTACCTGCAGCCAGCGGTCATCCACCGAGATCCGCCCGACGTTGGCCGGCAGATGCTCGAAGAGGGCGCGGAACAGCGCTTCGTCCCGCTGCAGGCGCTCGCGGGCGACGACCTTGTCGGTGATGTTGCGGGTGGTGCCGCAGTAGCCGGCAAACACGCCCCGGTTGTCGAACACCGGAATCCCCGATTCGCTCAGCCAGATCGCCCGGCCGTTGCGGTCGCGGCGGCAGAACACCAGATTGGAGAAGGGCTCGATCTGCTTGAGCTGGGCGATGTGCTCGGCCCACGGGGCTTCGTCCGGGGATTCGCCGGGCAGCTCCCAGCGCCGGTTGCCGATGGCGTCCTCGGCGGCCAGGTCGGCCAGGTGGCCGGAGCTGGCGGTGATCGCGGTGTAGCGCAGGTTGGCGTCCTGCTCCCAGTAGCCGTCGGTGCTGTAGGCGATGAGGGCGTGGATGCGCTCTTCGTTGCGTTCGAGGTTGGCCGACAGGCGGGCGCGGTCGGTGACCTCGCGGCCGATGCCCCGGTAGCCCTGGAACTGGCCGGCAGAATCGAAGATCGGCCGGCCGCGCATTTCAAGGTAACGCACCTCGCCGGTGGCGCTGCGGCGCGTCAGCGTGACGGCGATCGGGCCATGCCGGCTCAGGCTCTCCTGGTGGGCGATGGCGAAATCGGGCGGCAGCTCGGGGACGATCACCTCGTCCCAGCTGCGGCCGACGGTGTCGGGCGGAATGATGCTGGGCGGCGTCGGGGCGTCGGGCACCGGCACGAAGCGCATCGCGGCGTCGGTTTCCCAGGGCCAGTCGGCGGCGATCTCGACGAAATCCCGCCACGGGGTGGTCGGCATGCCGGGGGGCACGGGGCGCGGCGGCATCGCCGATAGTGGCGGCGCCCCCGAGACGGACAGGGGCGCAGGCGCTGGTGGCGGTACGGGGCGCGGGCGGGAGATCCGGCCAAGGAGCAGGCCGGCCGCCAGCCCGCCGCCTGCCACCAACAGATAGGGCAGGGATGTCTGGATGCCGAAGTCGCCCACCTCGCCAGCAGCGGCAAGAACGACGGGCGCGTAGGCGCCTCCCGCAGCGAGCAGAAAGGGAAGGGCTGCCCGAAGGAGCAGCGGAGAGGCGGGACGGAAGAGCATCAATACATATTATCTGCGCCGCGAATGCATTTTTTGCAGCTCAAGTCGCCATCGAGCATGCGGCGTGACACGGAATGTGTAAAATTTCTCTTTGCAGTAATGAGGCACGGACAGGCCGCCGCCCGCGGGGTTCAGAAATTTTTTTGAATTTCTGTTTGACTGATAGGGAGAGGCTATGTATTATTCGCGCCTCTCGGGGTGTAGCGCAGTCCGGTAGCGCGCTTGCTTTGGGAGCAAGATGTCGGGAGTTCGAATCTCTCCACCCCGACCAAAGCTTGACCCGGGTGCCCGCGGCGATCTGCCCGTAGCTCAACTGGATAGAGCACCGGCCTTCTAAGCCGGGGGTTACAGGTTCGATTCCTGTCGGGCAGGCTCAGACAATTTGGTTTCAGGTTGGCGACGCAAGTCGATGACCTTCAGTGGCGGCATTAGCTCAGTTGGTAGAGCACTGGATTGTGATTCCAGGTGTCACCGGTTCGATCCCGGTATGTCGCCCCAAGCAACACAGCGAAAGCCCCGAGAAATCGGGGCTTTCTGCTTTTCGGCGGTGCCGTGCGCGCTTGCTCCTTCTTGCCGCCCCGGATTCTGTCGATCTTCGGTGACGGCCGGGTGACAGAGGCCGCAGTGGCCCCACCGTGCCCGCTGCCAGGCGGGGGCGTTTCCGCTGCGTGACGCCCGCCTCTCAGTCTTCTCCTTCGGCTTCCAGCCCCTTGATCCGCCTATACAGCGTGCGCTCGCTGATGCCCAGCCGTGTGGCCAGCGCCTTGCGTGAGCCGGTGTGGTTGCGCAGCGCGGCGGCGATTTCCTCGTCGCTGGGCGCGGCGGCCTCGGGCGTGGGGGCGGCCAGGGCCGCTGGCGGGCTGCCGTGTGCGATGGTGGCGGTCGGCTGCAGGAGTTCGTCGGGCAGATGGCCGGGCTTGATGGTGTCGCCGTCGCACAGCAGGCTGGCCCGTTCGAGGATGTTGCGCAGCTCGCGCACATTGCCCGGGTAGTCGTAGGCGACGAGGCTGGCCAGCGCTTCGGGGGCAATGCGCAGCTTGCGCTCCGGCGCCACGCGGCCCAGGAGCACCTCGGCCAGCAGCGGGATGTCGTCGCGGCGGTAGCGCAGGGGCGGCAGGCTGATCGGGAAGGCATTGACCCGGTAGAACAGATCCTGCCGGAACTGGCCGTTTTCGACGAGGGTCTTCAGCGGGCGGTGGGTGGCCGAGATCAGCCGGATGTCGGCGCGGATCAGCTCGGTGCTGCCCACCCGCCGGTAGGTGCCGGTTTCCAGCAGGCGCAGCAGCTTGACCTGCATGGTGAGCGGGATGTCGCCCATCTCGTCGAGGAACAGCGTGCCGCCGCTGGCGGCTTCGACGAGCCCGATCTTGCGGGTGTTGGCGCCGGTGAAGGCGCCTTTTTCGTGGCCGAAGAGCTCGCTCTCGAACAGGGTTTCGGTGAGGCCGGAACAATCCACCGCGACAAAGGGCCGGTCGGCGCGCCGGCTGGCGTCGTGGATGGCCTTGGCGGCGAGTTCCTTGCCGGTGCCGGATTCGCCCTGCAGGAGCACGGTGGCTTCCGATGGTGCCACGCGGGCGACCAGTTCGAGCATCGCCCGAAAGGCCTGGGAGCGGCCGATCAGGCCCTTGTCGTCGGCAAAACCGCGCGCCACCGGTAGGGGTTCGAGCTTCTCGATGAAGTAGGCGATCTCGCCCTGGGCGTCGCGCACCGGCGACAGCTCGATGTTCTCGTAGCTCTCGCCCGACGAGGTGTGGTGCAGATGGACGACGCGCTCGCGCTGGCCGGAGACCAGGCTGCGCGCCAGCGGGCAGGATTCGCCGGCCTGGTCGCAGGGCACCGGGTAGCGGTGCGACACCTCGTAGCACTTGCGCCCGATGAGATCTTCCGGCCGCCCGCAGTTGGCCCGGTAGGCCGCGTTGGCCGCCAGGATGCGGTAGCTGCGGTCGCACAGGATGTGCGGCTCGGGCAGGGAGTCGAGAAAGGAGACGAGCTCGGGCAGGGGATGGACGCTGGCGGTCATGGGGAGGGTTCTGCCAAGTGGACTGCCAGATGCTGTCATGGCGGTGGCTGGCGGTCAATTGGCGTCATCGCGGAGATCTGGCGGCACGCGGCAGGTGACTGTGACGAAAGGGGTTTCCGGGCCCGGCGCAGGTTGGCACGGCGCTTGATTGGGTTTGCACATCGACGATGAAAGGCGGCAGGCTATGGTGTGCGCCGACTACGTCGGTGAGAAGGCGTTAGGTCAATATTGTTGACCTTGTTGTGCTGATTCAATCCCTTTCGCATACCCTCAAGAGGAGAGCCGTTTGATGATGACCCGCGTGTTTCGATCGTTTCGGGCGCTGTTCGTGCTGGGTGCGCTACTGCTGGGCATGGGGGCCATGGCTGCGCCGCTTGCCCCGGGTGCGGTCTTTCCGGTGCTGAATCTGGAGGATCAGCACGGCAAGGTGCTGGCGGTGCCGGCTGGGACGCGGGTGGTGCTTTTTGCTGCCGACAAGGCGGCGAGTGACCTGACCAACGCGTTGCTGGCGGCCCAGCCTGCGGGCGTGCTGGATCGGCTGCAGGCGGCCTATCTGGCCGATATCAGCGCGATGCCGGCCGTGATCACCCGCCTGTTCGCGCTGCCTGCCCTGCGCGCGCTGCCTTTCCGGGTGGGGCTCGCGAGGGAGGCGTCGCTGCTGGCCGATGTGCCACGTCAGCGCGGTGCGGTGTCGGTGATCCGGCTGTCCGAGGGGCGGATCAATCACATCGATTTCGCCAGCGACGAGGCGCAGCTCAGGTCTGCCCTTGGCCTTCCGTAGCGTTTCGCAGAGTCCTGCCATGCGCAGGGAATCCTGTTCGCGCCGGCTGGGACACGCGGCGCGGGGCGTGCCGGCTGGTGCTGAACCCCGACGTCGCGCCTCAGGTCCGGGCCGGGTTGAGCCGCCGCGGCCTGGCCGCGATTGGAGACGGGTTTTCGTCTGCCGAACGGCTTGCAGAACCGCGGCCTGTCGCGACGCCCGAAGATGAATCCGGAAAGTACGTATCGCCATGACCTCCACCGAAATGCCATCCATCGAGCCCACGTCCATGAATCAAGCTGCCGCACCGTCCCACTCCCTCGCCCATCTGCCGGTGGCGCTGTTTTCCACCGTGATGGGCAGCGCCGGACTGGCCCTGGCGTGGCTTAAGGCGGCCCGCGTGCTGGGCTGGCCTGCGGCCGTCGGACAGGGGCTGGTCTGGGCGGCGAGTGGCGTGTTCGTCGCGGTAGCCCTTGCCTACCTTGCCAAATGGCTGCGTCACCCGGATGCGGTACGCGCTGAACGGACGCATCCGGTGAAGATGAACTTCGTGCCCACTGTCTCGATCGGCATCCTGCTCCTCGGTGTCGCCTGGCAACCGGCGGCGCCGGCGTTCGCCAGCGGGGTGTGGGCGGTCGGTGCTGCGCTGCACCTGGCGCTCACGCTGATCACGATGAGCGCCTGGATCCACCACACCCACTTCGAGGTGCATCATCTCAACCCGGCGTGGTTCATCCCGGTGGTGGGCAACATCATCGTGCCGCTGGGTGGCGTACATTTTGCGCCGCTGGAATTGTCGTGGTTCTTCTTCAGCATCGGGCTGGTGTTCTGGATCGTGCTGCTGGCGGTGGTGATGTACCGGCTGTTCTTCCATGCGCCGCTGGCCCTGCGTCTCACCCCGACCCTGTTCATCCTGCTGGCCCCGCCGTCGGTGGGCTTCGTGGCCTATACGGGGCTGACCGGCGGACTCGATGCCTTTGCCCGCGTCCTGTACTACACGGCGCTGTTTCTGGCGCTTCTGCTGGCAAGCAATGCGCTGCGTTTCTACCGGCTGCCGTTCTTCGTGTCGGCGTGGGCGTACTCATTTCCGCTGGCCGCGCTCACGACGGCCACGCTGCGGATGGCGGAGCTCTCCGGGCTGGATTTCTTCGTCTGGCTGGGGAGCGGCCTCCTGGGGGTGACCAGCGTGGTCATCGCGCTGCTTGCGGTGCGAACCGTGCGGGCGGCAGTTGCCGGTGAACTCATCGCCGGAGAGTGAGCTGGCTGACAGTGTCGGCTGTCATGGCAGGGGCGCTGGCAGATCAGGTGGCAGAGCCGGTACCCTCTTCAAGGCGGGTTGATTCTTCAAGGCGTTGATTTATTGGGCGGTTTTATTCTTGGGTGGGTTGGCACGGATGTTGATATGTCCAGCCTGACATCACAGAGGTCGCATTTGTCCCGCGAGCCCCCAACGGAGAGAACCCCATGTCCAGCAATAACCTGTCCCCTGCCGGCTGTAGCGTCGGTGCGCCGTGCAACCCTTCCCGCCGGTCCCTGCTGATCGCCACCGCCGGTGCCGGCGGGGCGCTGGCGGTGGGCGCGGCGGTGCCCTTCGTCGCCAGCCTCACGCCGTCCGAGCGGGCCAAGGCCGCAGGTGCGCCAGTGGAGGTGGATATCGACAAGCTCGCCCCGGGCGAAATGATGGTCGTCGAGTGGCGCGGCAAGCCGGTGTGGATCCTGCGCCGCACGCCCGAGATGCTGGCGGCGCTGGCCAAGGCCGAGCCCAACCTGGCCGACCCGGGATCAAAGGTGGACGCCCAGCAGCCCGAATACGCCCGCAACGCCCATCGCTCGCTGAAGCCCGAGCTGTTTGTGGCGGTGGGCATCTGCACCCACCTGGGCTGTTCGCCGTCGAGCGCCTTCCAGGCCGGCAATCCGGCCCTCGGTGCCGACTGGCCCGGCGGTTTCCTGTGTCCGTGCCACGGCTCGACCTTCGATTTTGCCGGGCGAGTCTTCAAGAACAAGCCGGCGCCCACCAACCTGGAGGTGCCGCCCCACAAATATCTGTCCGACGCGCGCCTGCTGATCGGTGCGGACGACACCGGCGCGGCCTGACCCGGGAGGCCTCTGGCATGAACAGGCACGATCTGGAGCAGCCGGTTCCGCATCAGCCCGATCCGGGGTTCCGCATTCTGTCGCTTCTCACCGGCGCCGTGCTGGCGTTTCTGCTGGTGGCCTTTCCCCGTGTCGCGCTGGACCGCTGGGGCGTGGCCGACCACGCCGCCGCCGGGCTGCTGGTGTGGGCGATGAGCGCGGGCTTTGCCAGTGGCATGGGGCTCGTGCTGCGGTCGCGGGTGCTGCGCGGACTGCTGTCGAGCGAGGCGTGCCTTTTTGCGCTGGTGCTTTCGCTGCTGCAGATTGCCAGCCACTGAAGGAGTCGCGATGTATTTCCGGCAATTCTTCGATCCCCGCAGTGCCGCGATGAGCTACCTCGTCGCCGACCCGTCCAGCGGGCAGGCGGTGCTCATCGACCCCAACCCCGATCCGTGCCAGGCGCTGGTCTTCAAGGCCCTGCTGGCCGAGCGCCGGCTCGAACTGGCGCTGGTGCTGCTCACCCACGCCCACGGCCCGGTGCTGGATGGTGTGGCCGATCCCTACCCCGGTACGGCGGTGGTGGCCGGCGCGGTGCCAAACCCCGGCGACGGCTTTCGCCAGGCCATCGACGGCGAGATGCTGCGCTTTGGCAACGAAGCCATCCGGGTGATCGCCACCCCCGGCCATACGCCCGCCAGCGTGAGCTACCTGTGGCATGACCGGCTGTTCTGCGGCGATGCGCTGGAGTTGGGCGGCTGCACCCTGGCCGAGCGTGGCGAGGGTGATCCGGGCCGGCTGTACGACTCGGTCACCACGCGCTTGTTCGTGCTGTCGGACGAGGTGCTGGTGTTTCCCGGACACGATTTTCATGGGCGCACCGTCTCGACCATCGGCGAGGAGCGCCGTCGCAATCCCTTCTTCCTGGCGCGCTCGCGGGACGCCTTCGTGGCCGCCTTCCGGGCCCGTCAGCAGGAAGCCCGGGCCCGGCCGGCCTTCGCCGCTGCCGCGCTGCCGGTCCATCACTGAATCCAACGCAACCAGGAGAAAACCCATGTCCCTCATCATCACCGAAGGCTGCATCAACTGTGACGTGTGCGTGCCCGAGTGCCCCAACGAAGCCATCGCCCAGGGCGACGACATCTACACCATCGACCCGGCCCGCTGCACCGAATGCGTCGGCCACTTCGACGAAGAGCAGTGCGTCCAGATCTGCCCGGTGGACTGCATCGTCCACGACGACGCCCACGTGGAATCCCGCGCCGAGCTGATGGCCAAGTTCGAACGTCTCGCCGCCTGAGCACGATTTCGCCGTCGTCCGGCGGCCGATTTGCTACGCTTCAGGCAGGGTAGCCTGGAGAGAGCAGCAAGATGGACAGTCTGGAATCACGCAGCCGGATGATCGTGCTGGCCGTTGCGCTGGGCGTGATGAGCACGCCTGCGCTGGCGGTGAACAAATGTGTGGCTGCCGATGGCAGCGTGACCTACACCGATGGCCCGTGCGCCGGGGGCACCACCCAGGCCAGGCGGATCGAAACCCCGCCGCCGCTCACCTACCGGGAGCAGCTGGAGGCCCGCCGGCGCAGCGAGCGCGTGGTCGATGACGCCCGGGCGCTGGAGGCCCGTCAGTCCGCCGAACGGGCTGCCCGCGAGCGCCGTCAGGAGGCGGAGCGCGCCGCCGAGCTGGCCGCCCAGCAGCGTCAGGCCCGCCAGGAGAGCCTGCGCGAGGAGCAGGAGCGCTGGGTGGTGACCCAGCCGGTGACCCAGCCGGTGGTCCGCCGCTACGTGCCGCCGATCCAGGTGGTGCCGCCCCGGCCGATCGTCAAGCAGCCCGAGCCCGAACGGCCGCAGCCGATGCGCTCCTATCCCTTCCGGTAATTGATTTGTACTGAAAACGGCAACAGTGCGATGCGCATTGTTGCCGTTTTTGCGTCGAATCGCGGGGCGGGTTTTTCAGGCCGTGAGCACCTGCCCGGGCGGCACGGCGGGGTCGAGCACCAGCAGGCGCACCGGCTGATCGCCGTGGCGGGCGGCGTGGGCGAGGGCGGCTTCGACCGGCGCGGCGAGGCGCGCGTCGGCCACCACGATCAGCGTCGGGCGGCGCGGCTGCCAGCGGGAGAGGGCGGTGAGCCGCGGCGCGTCGGCGGTGCCGAGCCAGGCGTCGTCCCAGGGTTCGTCGGCACGGCGGGGCAGGCACCACGCCAGCGGACGCAGCTGCACGCCGATGCGGTAGAGGATGCCACCCAGCCGGCTGCGTTCGTCCAGCTGGTGATAGCCGGCGAGGCGGTAGCCGAAGTGGCGCACGGCGGTGGCGTCGCTGGCGGCAACGCGGGCGCAGGCGAGAGGCGTGGGCACCGCCGGGCGAGCCCACGGCAGCAGTGTTGCGCCGTTGCCGGCGCCCTGGCTGGCCCAGTCGGCCAGCTGGCGGGTGAGCGCCGGGGTGTCGTGACGCTCGGCGGTGCCGTCGATGGGCGCCAGCGCGCTGTCGTCGTAGCGCTGGCGCAGGCGGGGCAGGCGCGGGGCCAGGGCCACTGCAACCGCCGCGGCGAGGGCGACGCTCAGCACGCGAAGCGGCTCCGAAGTTCGCCGAGGTTGAGCTCGTCGAGGATCGCCTCGAGGCGTTCCATGGCGTTCTTGCGGGGCTGGCCGGTGCGCTTGGCGATGATCAGCTCGTTCTTCATGGAGTGCTCCCAGCCGACGAGTTCGGTCACCGTGAGCTGGTAGCCGTGGGCTTCGAGCTGCAGGCAGCGCAGCACGTTGGTGAGTTGGCTGCCGAATTCGCGGGTGTGGATCGGGTGGCGCCAGATTTCGGACAGCGGCGTCTTGCCGAAGCTGGCGTTCTTGTTCTTGCGCAGCACGCTGGCGACTTCGGCCTGGCAGCACGGCACCAGCACCACAAACTTCGCCTCTTTGGCCAGCGCAAACTGGATCGCGTCGTCGGTGGCGGTGTTGCAGGCGTGGAGCGCCGTCACCACGTCGATGCGCTCGGGCAGCAGATTGGAGCGGGTGGATTCCTCGACCGACAGATCGAGGAACTGCATCCGCGGGAAATCCAGCCGGGCGGCGAGCTCGCGGGAGCGCTCGACTAGCTCGCGGCGGGTTTCGATGCCGTACACCGTGCCGGCGTCGCGGGCCTTGAGGAACAGGTCGTAGAGGATGAAGCCGAGATACGACTTGCCGGCGCCGTGGTCGGCGAGGGTGAGCGGGCCGCCTGCGGCGATCACCTCGTCGAGCAGCGGCTCGATGAACTGGTAGAGGTGATAGACCTGCTTGAGCTTGCGCCGGCTGTCCTGGTTGAGCTGGCCGTCGCGGGTGAGGATGTGGAGCTCCTTGAGCAGCTCGATCGACTGGCCCTCGCGGATCTCCGGGTGGCGGGCGGCGGGTGCGGCCGGGGTGGTGTTGCGGGTCTTAGCCATTGCGCTTGGTGTGGGCCATGCCCAGCGCCATCCAGCCGGCGATGCCCATCGTGCGGAGGGTTTCCATGTTGCGCTCGTAGATCATCTCGGCGTCGGGGAAGGCTTCGACGGCCTTGTCGAGGCTGGCCTCGCGGATCAGGTGCAGCGTGGGGTAGGGCGCGCGGTTGGTGTAGTTGGTGATGTCGTCGGGCTCGGTGCCCTCAAACTGAAACTGGGGGTGGAAGCTGGCGATCTGGATCACCCCTTCGAGCTCGTGCTCGGTCACGGCTTCGTCGGCGATCTGGTGCACGTCGTTGAAGTCGAGGAAGTCGGCGAACAGCGTGGGGTGGATCAGCAGCGTGGTGTCGGTGACTTCGGGGTCGACCTCGGCCAGGTGGTCGAGTTCGCGGTCGAGATCCTCGAGGAAAGCGTCGATGTGGCGGGCGCTGCTCACCACGATCCGCACCTGGTTCTTCACATAGACCGACTTGGCAAACGGGCACAGGTTGAGGCCGATGACGGCCTTTTCGATCCAGTCGCGGGTTTCGGCGATGATTTGTTCGTGGTCCATGGGGGGCTTTCGGGCAGAGTTTCCTTCGAGGGTCGCCATTTTGCCCTGATAATGGCGGGTTTTCATTGATTCAACGCACGCCCATGGCTATCCAGTGGTTTCCCGGACACATGACTTCCGCCCGCAAGAAGGCGGCGGAGAGCATGGAACGCATCGACGTGGTGATCGAGGTGCTCGATGCGCGCCTGCCCGAGGCGAGCAGCAACCCGATGATCCGCGAGCTGCGCGTTCATCGTCAGCGGCCCTGCCTGAAGATCCTGAACAAGGCCGACCTGGCCGATCCGGACGTCACCGCCCGCTGGCTGGCGTACTACAACGCCCAGAAGGGCGTGACGGCGGTGGCGCTGTCGTGCAAGAAGCCCGGCGACGTGGCAAAGGTGGTGGGCCTGTGCCGGCCGCTGGCGCCCCACCGCAACGATCGCCTCAAGCCGCTGCGGATGATGATCATGGGCATACCCAACGTGGGCAAATCCACGCTGATGAATGCGCTGCTCAAGAAGAAGGTGGCCAAGGTGGGCGACGAGCCGGCCGTCACCAAGAGCCAGCAGGCGCTGGATCTGTCGCCCACCGCGTCGCTGATCGACACGCCGGGGATGATGTGGCCGAAGATCGAGTTCGATTCGGACGGCTACATGCTGGCGGCGAGCCACGCCATCGGCCGCAACGCGGTGATCGACGAAGCGGTGGCCAACTTCCTGGGCGACGTGCTGCTGGCGCGCTATCCGGCGCTGGTGGCGGCGCGCTACAAGCTGTCGGTGGATGGGCTGGACGGCCCGGGGCTGGTGGAAGCCATCGCCCGCCGTCGTGGCTGCCTGCTCAAGGGCGGCGGGCTGGACATCGAGAAGGCCTCGCTGATCCTGCTGCAGGATTACCGCGACGGCGCCATCGGCCGGGTGAGCCTGGAGTCGCCGGAAACCCGCAAGCTGATGCTGGAGGCGCACGCGGCCGAGATGGCGGCGAAGGCGGCGGCCAAGGCGGCCGGCGAGGTGGACGCCAACGCGCCCGACGCGCCGGACGCGGAAGCCTGATTCTGTAGGGGCGAATTCATTCGCCCATCGCACCCGGAACACAGGCAGCCCCGTGTTTCACCTCCGTGGGCGACTGAAGTCGCCCCTACAGGCTGAGGCTTGTGGCGGGCGTTTTCCGCGCCTCTGCCCTTTGTAGGGGCCCGCGGAGGCTGAATCAGGTCGTGCCATTTCAGATGCGATGGGTGACTGTGCGCCGCCTCACACCCGCATCAGCAGGATCTTCAGCGGCGGCTTGCCGTCGAGGCTGGGGAAGTCTTCTTCCGGGGTGATCCATTCCATCTCGCGGATCGGTCGGCCGGCCTTGGCAGCGCTGCGGGTGAGCTGCTCGGCCCAGGCGTCGCGGTCCACCTGGGCCACGTTGTTGCAGCAGATCAGCGTGCCGCCAGGCTTGGTGCACAGCAGCGCCGGCTTGAAGAGCGCGGGGTAGTCGTTGATGAGATCGACCACGCCGAAGGCGCTCTTGGCGTAGCGGGGCGGGTCGAGGAAGACCACGTCGAACTGGTGGGGCGCCAGCTCGGGGAAGGGCGGCAGGCGCTTGCCGCGCACCATCTTGGGCTGGCCGATGCCGGAGAACTGGCGCAGGGCGGCGAAGGCGTCGCTCTTCACGAAGCGCACGCGGATCGGCAGGTCGTTGAGGCGGGCGTTGTCCTTGCCCACGGCGAGGCTGGATTCGGCGAAATCCACATTCACCACATGGCTCGCACCGGCCTTGGCTGCCGCCACGCCCACGCCGCAGGTGTAGGCGAACACGTTGAGCAGCGACTTGCCGACGGCTTCCGCCATCACCCGGCGGCGGGCGGCGCGCAGGTCGAGGAACAGCCACGGGTCCTGCCCGGCGTGGCGGGCTTGCACCCAATATTTGACGCCCAGCTCCGAGAACTCCCGGCGGGTTTCGGCCTGCTGCTGGCGCTCGGGTGGCAGCGGGTTGGCGATGCGCGAGTTGGCGTGGCTGCGGTCGTTGTAGAACAGCTCGAGGCCCGGAAAGGCTGCGGCGTAGAAGGTTTCGAGGGCTTCGAGCTCGGCGGGCGAGAGCGGGTCGTGGAAGCTCTGGGCGAGGAGGATGCTGCCGTAGCGGTCGACGGTGAGGCCGGAGTGGCCTTCGACGGTGCCGTGGAAGAGCCGGAAGGCGTCGGTGTGATCCGAGGCCAGGCGGGCGAGGAGATCGCGCCGGGCGTCGAGGGCGCGGGCGAGGGCTGCGGTGAGGTTGGCGGGCATCAGGTTGCGGCAGGTGGGGTTCAGAGGCCGAAGAAGTCGCGGATCTTCTTGCGCAGGACGGCAACTTCGGATGAGCGGGGTGATTCGGTGTCCGGCTTGTCGTTGGCGTGGCCTCTTTCAAGGTCGTCGAAGCGGGACAGGCGCCGGTTGAGGATGGTGGAGATGCCTTCGGCGAGTTCGGGGCGGGCGCGGATGATGTGCTCGAAGCCGGCCTTGTCGAGGCGGTAGGCTTCGATGTCGGAGATGGC
>JAKLLO010000083.1 GCA_023150095.1 Zoogloea sp.
TCGAGGGCTGTGTTGGCCATCTCGGCCACCAGCACCAGCCCGATCGCCAGCGCGATCAATGCCCACCACACGGCCGGGGCATCGGTGATGGCGAGGAAGATGATGACCGCCACCACGGCCGCGCCGTGGGTACGCATGCTGCGCTCGCGCCGGAAGGCCACGACGATGCCGCTGCGGGCATAGCCAAAGCGGCGCAGGAATCCTTGTCCTTTCATCCTTCCAACTCTACGCCAAGGCCCGGAGGGCCGCCAGCCTCCGGGGCGCGCAGGGTCCTCCGGTCGTGACACGAAAATTTTTATTTCAGACGGCTAAAGAAATCGGATTCATCCGTCGTTAAGGGGATGACTCCTCCATACCCGTATCGGGTTTGCGCTGACCGCCGGGGAGGCCTCCAGGCAGCATCCCTCTTCCGGCGGTCGCACTTTTCTTCTTTCCGCCTCCTTTTTTCATCCCTCCCCATCGGGCCGCGCCATCCGGCAGATCCTGCCGCGGATGTTCATCATTTAACACCTGATCTGCATGGCCGCGTGTCGTGGCGCACCCGGCTGCCCGCGAGACTCTGCTACAGTGCGCCGTCGCTGGCCCAGGCCGGCGTGATGGTCAATCGATCCGCATGAAAAAGACGCTCAAACTCTCTGTGCTGTGGCTCGCGCGCGCGCTGGGCCTGTTCGGCCTCTCCCGTCGCCTCACCCGCTCGAAGCTGCGCATCCTGTGCTACCACGGGGGCAACATCGGCGACGAACGCCAGTTCAACCCGCTGCTGTTCTGCTCGGCCGAGCATCTGGATGCCCGCGTGCGCTGGCTGAAGGACAAGGGCTTCACCGTGGTGCCGCTGGATGCGGCGGTGGATGGCCTTGCCACGCCGCAAGCCCGCCCGGCGCTGCCGGTGGTGCTGACCTTCGACGACGGCTGGTACTCCACCTATTCGGCGCTGCTGCCGGTGCTGTCCCGCCACGGCGTGCCGTCCACGCTCTACCTGTGTACCCAGTATTTCGAGCGCGGCAACCCGATTCCGCCGGTGGTGCTCAACTACGTTCTGTGGAAGTCCGGCAAATCCGAGATCGACCTGGCCGGCTTCGGCCCCGGCATCGACGGCCACCATGTTCTGGCCGATCGTCCCGCTACCCGCAGGCTGGTGGAGGCGCTGGTCGAGCAGCTCGAAGCCATCGCCGAGCCCGCCGCCAACCGGGCGCTGGTCGAACGTTTTGCTGCTGCGGTGGGCGTGAGCGCCGCCGAGCTCGATCTCGGCTCGCGCCGCTTCGACTACGTGACGCCCGACGAACTCGCCCGCATCCCGGGCCTGGGCTGCACCATCGAGCTCCACGGCCACGTGCATCTTTACCCGGCGGGCGTGCCCCAGCGCCTGAAGGACGACCTCGCCGCCTGCGCGAGCGTGATCCGCGGCCAGGGCCTGCCGGAGCCGCGCCACTACTGCTACCCCAGCGGCGACTACGATCACAACGCCCACACCGCGCTGCAGGAGATCGGCGTCAAGTCCGCCACCACCTGTCTGCCGGGGCTGATCGACACGGCGACGGGCCGCGATGTCTCCTACCTGCCGCGCTTCCTGGACGGCGAGCGCATCCACGCGCTGGAGTTCGAGGCCGAGATGAGCGGCTTTTCGGATTTCCTCAAACGGCTGGCCGGGCGCGGCTGATCGTCTTCCGCTGCAATACAAAAAAGCCAGGCCAGCGCCTGGCTTTTTTCATGCCGATCCGCTCACCACCCGAAGCGCCGGCCGTACCAGCCCTTCATCGCCTGGATCAGCGCCGCGTAGCCCAGCAGGATCGCCGCCAGCCAGCCGAAGTAGCTGCCGGGCAGGGGCGCGAGCTTGAAGTAGGGCGCCAGCGGCCCCATCACGATGGCGACGCCGGTGAGCACCGTGGCGGCGGTCATCGCAGCCAGGGGCAGGGCGGGGCGGCTCTCGACGAAGGGCAGCTTGCGGGTGCGGATCATGTGCACCACCAGCGTCTGGGAGAGCAGCCCCTCGACGAACCAGCCGGACTGGAACAGCGTCTGGGCCGCCGGCGTGGTGGCATGAAAGACGAACCACATCAACCCGAAGGTGAGCAGATCGAAGATCGAGCTGATCGGCCCGAAGCAGGCCATGAAGCGCGCCAGCCCCTCCACGTTCCAGTGCTGGGGCGTGCGCAGGGATTCCTCGTCCACGTTGTCGAAGGGGATGCCGGTCTGGGAGATGTCGTAAAGCAGGTTCTGCAGCAGCAGGTGCATGGGCAGCATCGGCAGGAAGGGCAGGAAGACGCTCGCCACCAGCACCGAGAACACGTTGCCGAAGTTGGAGCTGGCCGTCATCCGGATGTACTTGAGCATGTTGGCGAAGGTCTTGCGGCCTTCGCGCACGCCGTCGGCCAGCACCATCAGGCTTTTCTCGAGCAGGATGATGTCGGCGGTCTCCTTGGCGATGTCGGCAGCGCTATCCACCGAAATGCCGATGTCCGCCGCGTGCAGCGCCGGCGCGTCGTTGATGCCGTCGCCGAGAAAGCCCACCACGTGCCCGTTGGCCCGCAGCGCCCGCACCACGCGCTCCTTGTCGAGGGGCGACAGCTTGGCGAAGACGGTGTTTGCCTCGACGGCGCTGCGTAGCGCGGCGTCGTCCATCTCCTCCACCTGATGGCCCAGCAGGGTGCCGGTGATCGTCAGCCCGACCTCCCGGCACACCCGCGCGGTGACGAGCGCGTTGTCGCCGGTGAGCACCTTGGCGGTGATGCCGTTGGCCCGCAGGCTGGCGAGGGCCGGCGCGGCGCTGTCCTTGGGCGGGTCGAGGAAGGCCACGTAGCCAGCGAGGGTGAGGCCGGCTTCGTCGGCCACGCTGCAGCGATCCTGGCCCGGGGGCAGGAGCTTGCTCGCCACGCCCACCACGCGCAGGCCGTCGGCGTTGAGGGTGTCGGTCTGTGCGCGGATGTGGGCGAGCAGCTCGGGCGTCAGGGGCTCGGTGGCATCGCCGCGGCGCACTGCGCTGCAGGCGGCCAGCATCTCCTCGATGGCGCCCTTGCAGATCAGCTGGTGCTGCGGGTCGCCGCCATCCTGCCGGGCCACCACCACCGACATGCGGCGGCGCTGGAAGTCGAAGGGGATCTCGTCCACCTCGCGGTAATCCCGAGTCGGGTCGATCCCGCGCAGCTCGTCGCCCCGGGCCAGCACGGCCACGTCGAGGAGGTTCTTCAGGCCGGTCTGGTAGTGGCTGTTGAGCCAGGCGTATTCCAGCACTTCAAGGGAATCCTGCCCGTCGATGTCGGTGTGGCGCTGCAGGACGATGTGATCCTGGGTGAGGGTGCCGGTCTTGTCGGTGCACAGCACGTCCATCGCGCCGAAGTTCTGGATCGCGTCCAGCCGTTTGACGATCACCTTGCGCCGCGACAGGAGCACCGCGCCCTTGGCGAGGGTCGAGGTGACCACCATCGGCAGCATCTCCGGGGTGAGGCCGATCGCCACCGACATGGCAAACAGGGCGGCCTCCAGCCAGTCGCCTTTGGTCACGCCGTTGATGATGAAGACCACTGGCGCCATCACCGCCATGAAGCGGATCAGCAGCCAGCTCACCTTGTTCACGCCGGCCTGGAAGGCGGTGGGGGTGGGCTCGACCGCGGCGACCCGGTCGGCCAGGGTGCCGAAGTAAGTCCGGGCGCCGGTGGCGAGCACCACGCCGGTGGCCGAGCCGCTGAGCACGGTGGTGCCCATGAAGGCGAGACTGTCCATCTCCAGCGGGCTGGCGGCGGTGGTGCGGCGTGGGGTGGCGAACTTCTCGACCGGCAGGGCTTCCCCGGTCATCGCGCCCTGGCCCACGAAGAGATCCCGGGCCGACAGCAGGCGCAGGTCGGCGGGCACCAGATCCCCCGCCGACAGCACCACGATGTCGCCGGGCACCAGCTCGCGGGGGGCGATCTCGACGCAGCGCACGTTGCGCCCTGCCACCTCCACGTGGCGCGTCTCGACCGGGGCGGCGGGGTTGTCAGTCTGCCGTCGCAGCACCGTGGCCGTGCTGCTCACCATCGCCTTCAGGGCGTCGGCGGCGCGGCTGGAGCGTCGCTCCTGGACAAAGCGGATCAGCGTGGACAGCACCACCATGCAGCCGATCACCGTGGTCGCCTTCAGGTCGCCCGAATACCACGATGCCGTGGCGAGCACCGACAGCAGCAGATTGAAGGGATCGACGTAGCAGTGGCACAGGTGCAGCCAGGCGGGCAGGGGCTTCTCGTGGAGGACCACGTTCTCGCCGGTGCGCCGGCGGATGCGGGCCGCCTGCTGGGCGTCCAGCCCGTCCGGGTGGCTGTGCAGGCGGGCGAGCAGCCGATCCGGCGCTTCGGTGGCGGCGGCGGTGAGGGTGCGCGCCAGATCCGGCGGCACCGTCTTGCTGACCGGCGCGTGGCGGAACAGCTCGAAACTGAAATGGCGCAGGAAGTGCCGCGCGGCACGACGCCGTTGCAGGCGGGAGACGAAATGGGCACGCAGGCGCGATGGCTTCATCGGAAGAGCCCTGGTCAAGCCTTGACTCTACGCCGATCAGGCCCGCGCCGCCGTACGCTTGCTCACGTGGCGGGCGGGGGCTATTCGCCCCTGAACACCGGCTTGCGCTTCTCCCGGAAGGCCTGCACGCCCTCGGCGTAATCGCGGCTGTTGTACACCACCCGACGCAGGCCCTGGATGCGCTCGAAGTCCTCCGGCGACATGGTGTGGGCGCCGGCCAGGATGCGCAGCTGCTCCTTCATCACCGCGATGGACAGCGGTGCGTTGGCGGCGATGCGGTGGGCCATGGCGTAGGTGACGGCCTCGAGCTCGGCCTTGTCCACCACCTTGTTGATCACGCCCAGGCTGCACAGACGCTCCACCGACAGCGGATCGGCGGTAAACAGCATCTCCTTGGCGATGTTGAGCGGCGCGGCGTTGAGGAAGGTGAGCAGGCCGCCCACGTTGTAGGGCACGTTGAGGCGGGCCGGCGTGGCGGCGAAGGTGGCGTCGCTGGCCGCCACGATCAGGTCGCAGGCGAACACGGTTTCGCAGGCGCCGCCCCACACGCTGCCTTCGATCATCGCGATCACCGGCGCCGGAAACAGCTCGATCTCGCGGATCAGCTTGCGCATCGGATCGCGCCAGGCCAGCGGGTCGAGCCCGGCGGCCGGCAGCTCGTCGATGTCGTGCCCCGCCGACCACACCTTGCTGCCCGGCTTCGCCCGCAGCACCACGCAACGCACCCCCGCCGAGCGGAAGGATCCCAGCGCCGCGGTGAATCCGTGGACCATCTCCTCGCAGAAGGCGTTGCGCCGGTGGTCGCGGTCGAGGGTGATGGTGCCGATGTTGTCGGCAATGGCGAGCAGCAGCATGGCAGGGCCTCGTGGTCGAAAGGCAGATGATAACCAGCGCGGCTCCGCTTGGTCGGCGTGGCGGCGCAGAAGCTCCCCAAAAAAGCAAAAGGCCAGCCCTCGTGAGGCTGGCCTAAGTGCTTGATGTTGCTGGTGGGCCCAACAGGACTTGAACCTGTGACCAAGCGATTATGAGTCGCCTGCTCTAACCAACTGAGCTATGGGCCCGTCAAAACGGGTTGCGGACGGGTCAGGCTTCGTTGTCGAGGAAGCTGCGCAGGCGTTCCGAGCGGCTCGGGTGACGCAGTTTGCGCAGGGCCTTGGCTTCGATCTGGCGGATGCGTTCGCGGGTCACGTCGAACTGCTTGCCGACTTCTTCCAGGGTGTGGTCGGTGTTCATCTCGATACCGAAGCGCATGCGCAGCACCTTGGCTTCCCTCGGGGTGAGGGAGTCCAGGACTTCCTTGGTGGCGTCGCGCAGGCTGGAGTACAGCGCCGCTTCGGCCGGGGCCAGGGTGGCGTTGTCTTCGATGAAATCGCCCAGGTGGGAGTCGTCGTCGTCGCCGATGGGGGTTTCCATCGAGATGGGTTCCTTGGAGATCTTGAGGATCTTGCGGATCTTCTCCTCGGGCATTTCCATCTTCTCGGCCAGGGTCTGCGGATCGGGCTCGTTGCCGGTTTCCTGCAGGATCTGACGGGAGATGCGGTTCATCTTGTTGATCGTCTCGATCATGTGCACCGGGATACGGATGGTGCGCGCCTGGTCGGCGATCGAGCGGGTGATGGCCTGACGGATCCACCACGTGGCGTACGTGGAGAACTTGTAGCCGCGACGGTATTCGAACTTGTCCACGGCCTTCATCAGGCCGATGTTGCCTTCCTGGATCAGGTCGAGGAACTGCAGGCCGCGGTTGGTGTACTTCTTGGCGATGGAGATCACCAGACGCAGGTTGGCCTCGGTCATCTCGCGCTTGGCGCGGCGGGCCTTGGCTTCGCCGGTGGACATCTGCTTGTTGATGTCCTTGAGTTCCTTCAGCGGAATGCCGATGCGCTCCTGCAGGTCGATGAGCTTCTGCTGCTCTTCGAGCACGGCGGGCTGCATGCGCATCAGCACCGGCGCGTTGTTCGGGCCGGCGGCGATCTCGGCCTTCAGCCAGTCGAGGTTGGTCTCGTTGCCCGGGAAGCTCTTGATGAAGTGCGGACGCGGCATGCTGGCCTTGTCGACGCAGAGATGCAGGATCTTGCGCTCGTGGGCGCGCGCCTGGTCGACCATGTGGCGCACGGCGTCGCACAGGCGCTCGGTGGTGCGGGCGGTGAAGCGGATGTTCATCAGCTCGGTGGAGACCTGCTCCTGGAGCTTCAGGTAGTTCTTGTCCTGGTAGCCCTTCTTCTGGAGGGCGGCGGCCATCTTTTCGTAGAGGCTGCGCAGGTTGGCGAAGCGCTCGAGGGCTTCGGCCTTCATCTTGATGAGGGACGCGGACTGGGCGCCGCTGGCGCCGTCGCCGTCTTCCTCTTCGTCATCTTCGGCGTCGTCGACCTCGAGATCCTCGGTCTCGGCGAGGGCTTCGATGTCCTCGACGGCGTTCGGGTCGATCAGGCCGTCGATGAGCTCGTCGATGCGCATCTCGTCGCGGGAGATCTTGTCGGCGGACTCGAGGATGTCGGCGATGGTGGTCGGGCAGGCGGAGATCGCCTGGATCATGTGCTTGAGGCCTTCCTCGATCCGCTTGGCGATCTCGATTTCGCCTTCGCGGGTGAGGAGCTCCACGGTGCCCATCTCGCGCATGTACATGCGGACGGGGTCGGTGGTGCGGCCGAACTCGGAATCCACGGCGGACAGGGTCTGCTCGGCTTCGGCTTCGGCCTGCTCGTCATCAACGACCGTGGGCGCGACTTCGGACATCAGCAGGTCTTCGGCGGCCGGGGCCACGTCGAACACCTGGATGCCCATGTCGTTGAAGGTGCTGATGATCGACTCGATCTGCTCGGCGTCGACGAGGTCGTCCGGCAGGTGGTCGTTGATCTCGGCGTAGGTCAGGTAGCCCCGTTCCTTGCCGAGGGCGATCAGGGTCTTGAGCCGCGTGCGGCGGACTTCAGCCTCTTCTGCCGAGGGAGCCTCGGCGATCATCGGGGCGAGTTTGTCCTTGACCTTCGCGGCGCGCGGCTTGGCCGGGGCCTTGCGAGGTTGTTTGGGCTTGTCCGTGGTCATGGCGGTCCTCGATTTGTCGTCCGATTGATGGACGGTTGTCTCGGCGGCGCGTTTTGCGCGAAACCGAAAATTATATTACGAATCCGATGCTTTTGGGCGTGGCTTAAGTCTCTGTTTGGCGGAAATCAGCTCCTTGAGGCGCTGTTTTTCGGCCGTGTTCAGGCTCGTCTCGCGGGCTCTGGCGTTGAGGCCGACGATTTCCTTCTCGATCAGATCCGCTTCAAGCTTGTAGAGCGTGTCGTTGAAAAGGCGTTCAATGGTCGTGTCGTCGATGGTCTCGTCGGCCAGTTGTCCGGCCGCGCGGGACAGCGCGGCGGCGTGGGGCGTGTCGCGGTAATGCTCGATCAGGGCGCCCAGCCCGTGGGTGGGCAGGTCGCCGACGCTCATCGCATCGACGATGGCGATCAGGGCGAGGCCTTCCGGGGTGTCGCTGGGCAGCAGATCGATGGGCAGGCGGGCGGCCCACACGGGGTGCTGGACGACCAGCTTGAGGAGCGTCTCGATCGGTGACTGGGGCGCCTGGCGCGGCGGGAGGCGCGGCAGGCCCTGGCGGCGCTTGCCACGGAATCCGCCGTTGCCGCCGAAGCCATTGTTGCCACCAAAATCGCCCCGGTTGCCAAAGCCGCCGCGATCGAAGTTGCCTCGCCCGAAGTCGTCGAAGGGCGGCGGCTCGTCGTTCCGGCGGGGCATGGCCGAGGCGTTCTTGAGGCCGAAGGACTGCTCGATCTCGGCCTGGGTGAAGCCGGCGGTCTCGGCCAGCATCTTGATGACCTGCAGGCGCAGCAGCGGCGCGCCGATCCGGGTGACCAGCGGCTTGGCTTCGTGGACGAGCCTCGCGCAGCCTTCGGCGGTGGCGAGATCCACGTCCTTCTTCAGTTCGGCGAGGAGGAATTCGGCCAGGGGCTGGGCGCGGCTCATGGCGGCGCGGAAGGCGTCCGGGCCTTCGGCGCGGACGAAGCTGTCCGGGTCGTGCTCTTCGGGCAGGAACAGGAAGGTGAGGGTCTTGTTGTCGGCCAGGTGTTCGAGGCTGACCTCCAGCGCCCGACCGGCGGCGCGGCGGCCGGCGGCGTCGCCGTCGAAGCAGAACACGACGCGGTCGGTGAGGCGCAGGAGCTTCTGGATGTGGTGCGGCGTGGCGGCGGTGCCGAGGGTGGCCACGGCGTTGCCAACCCCAAACTGGGCAAGCCCGACCACGTCCATGTAACCTTCGACGACCAGCACGCATTCCTGGTCGCGGACGGCCTGGCGGGCCTGGACGAGGCCGTAGAGCTCGCGGCCCTTCTCGAAGATCGGGGTCTCGGGCGAGTTGAGGTACTTTGGCTCGCCCTTGCCGAGGACGCGGCCGCCAAAGCCGATCACGTTGCCGCGCTGGTCCTGGATCGGGAACATGATGCGGTCGCGGAAGCGGTCGTAGCGGCGGCCCTGTTCGTTCTCGAGCACCAGCCCGCATTCGAGCAGGCTGGCGGCGGAGTAGTCGGGGAAGGCGGCCTGCAGCGCCTGCCAGCCTTCGGGCGCGTAGCCCAGGCCGTAGCGGGCGGCGATCTCGCCGGTCAGGCCGCGGCCCTTGAGGTAGTCGATGGCGACCGGGCTGCGCTTGAGCTGTTCTTTGTAGAAGCGCGCCGCCTGGGCCATGAGTTCGGTGAGGGACTGCTCGCGGACGCGGTCGCGGTTGGGTGTGAAGTCATCCTGAGGAACTTCCATCCCGACACTGCTGGCGAGTTCCTTTACCGCATCGATGAAGCCGAGGCCGCTGTACTCCATCAGGAAGCTGATGGCGCTGCCGTGGGCGCCGCAGCCGAAGCAGTGGTAGAACTGCTTGGTGGGGCTCACCGAGAAGGACGCGGATTTCTCGCCGTGGAAGGGGCAGCAGGCGAAATAGTTCGCGCCGCCCTTCTTGAGCGGCAGATAGCGTTCGATCACCTCGACGATGTCGATGCGGGCGAGCAGATCCTGGATGAAGGATTGCGGAATCATGATGGCCAGCCGGCGCCGGCGGCGGTGCCGCTACGGCGCCATCTTCATGAATCCTAGTTGCTGAGGCGGGATTTCACCAGTTTGGAAACCTCGGCCATGTCGGCCTTGCCGGCGAGCTTCGGCTTGAGGACGGCCATCAGCTTGCCCATGTCGGCAGCGCTGGCGGCACCGGTCGAGGCGATGGCGGCATCCACCTCGGCGGCGATCTGTTCGGGGGTGAGTCCGGCGGGCTTGTAGGCGGTGAGTACGTCGATCTCGAAGCGCTCGGCGCTGGCCAGATCGAAACGCTGGGCGCCTTCGTACTGGGCGACGGAGTCGCGACGTTGCTTGAGCATCTTGTCCAGCACGGTGATGACCGCGGCGTCATCCAGCTCGATGCGTTCGTCCACTTCCTTTTGCTTGATGGCGGCCAGCAGCAGGCGCAGCGCCGACAGGCGGGCGGTTTCCTTGGCACGCATGGCGGCCTTCATGTCTTCGTTGATCTGGGCTTTGAGGGACACGAAAGAGATTCCTGGCGAAAGGGTGGGCGACGCGACGCAGGCCCGACAGGGCATTGCCGCGGGCTGGCGAACCAAAAGGCAAACGCCACGCGTTCGCGCTGAAGCGCGTATCGCGTGGCGAAGCGGGAAGCGTGTACTCGGGGTGTTGCTTAGTACATCTTCGGGGGCAGGGTCTGGCTGCGCAGGCGCTTGTGGTGGCGCTTGACGGCGGCGGCCAGCTTGCGCTTGCGTTCGGCGGTCGGCTTTTCGTAGAACTCGCGGGAGCGGAGTTCGGGCAGGAGGCCCACTTTTTCAATGGTGCGCTTGAAGCGACGGATGGCTACTTCGAACGGCTCGTTTTCTTTGACGCGAATACCCGGCATTGCGTGCTTCCTCGAAAATTCTTTGGACGGAAAAACGAAGAGTATAACCAAGTCGTTCGGGTCCACCAAGCCCAATTTTCAGTTTTGCGTGTGGGGCTGGTGCCGGGAAGGGTAAAATCGCGTTTTTTCTTCGGGCTGATCCATGCGCGTTCTGGGCATCGAAACCTCCTGCGACGAGACCGGCGTGGCCATCTACGAGACAGGCCGGGGCCTGCTGGGCCATCGTCTCCACTCCCAGATCGACCTGCACGCTGCCTACGGCGGAGTGGTGCCGGAGCTGGCCTCCCGCGATCACATCCGCCGCCTGCCGCTGCTGCTGCGCGAGACGCTGGAAGTCACCGGGCTTGCGATGGGCGACATCGACGCGGTGGCCTATACGGCCGGGCCGGGGCTGGCCGGTGCGCTGCTGGTGGGCGCCAGCGTGGCCGAATCCCTTGGCGTGGCCCTGGATGTGCCGGTGCTGCCGGTGCATCACCTGGAAGGGCATCTGCTGTCGCCGCTGCTTTCGGCCACGCCGCCGAGCTTTCCGTTCGTGGCGCTGCTGGTGTCGGGTGGCCACACCCAGCTGATGCGGGTGGCTGGCGTTGGTGATTACACGCTGCTCGGCGAGACCGTGGACGACGCCGCCGGCGAAGCCTTCGACAAGACCGCCAAGCTGATCGGCCTGGGTTATCCGGGTGGCCCGGCGCTGGCGAAGCTGGCCCAGCAGGGCAGGCCGGGGCGCTTCAAGCTGCCGCGGCCGATGCTGCACAGCAAGGATTTCGATTTCAGTTTCAGCGGCCTGAAGACGGCGGTGCTCACCGCCGCGTCGGCGCCGGATTTCGTGCCGGAGGATAGGGCCGATCTGGCGGCGGAGTTTCAGGCGGCGGTGGTCGAAGTGCTGGTGGCCAAGTCGATGGCGGCGCTCAAGCACACGGGGCTGAAGCAGCTGGTGGTGGCGGGGGGCGTGGGCGCGAATCTCGCGCTACGGGCCCAGCTCGATGCGGCGGCGGTCAAGCGCAAGGCGCGGGTGTTCTATCCTGAGCTGGAGCTGTGTACCGACAACGGTGCGATGATCGCCTTTGCAGGCGCGCTGCGTTTTGCCGCCGGCGAGACGGTCGAGCCTGCGGCGGGGCGGTTTGCGGTACGGCCGCGCTGGAGTCTGCAGGACATCCGCCCGCCCGTGGTGGTCGGGCGGGCGGATTGAGTGGTGTGGTGACCGGGCCGGCGCTTCAGCCGGCCTTTTTCTTGCTGCCGATGCGGCTTTCCTGGCCGGCGACGAGACGTTTGATGTTGTCCTTGTGGCGCCACACGAGCAGTGCCGACATCACGGCGATGGCGGTGATCCAGTTGGGGCCAAGATCGAACAGGTAGGCCAGCGCCGGCGCGGCCAGCGCAGCGCACAGGGCTGCGAGGGACGAGTAGCGCAGGGTGAAGGCCACGCCCAGCCACACACCCAGCACCGCCAGCCCGAGCAGGCCCTTGGCGCCGATCAGCACGCCGGCGGCGGTGGCTACGCCCTTGCCGCCCTTGAAACCGAGAAACACCGGAAAGAGGTGGCCGAAGAAGGCCGCGAGGCCGGCGGCCGGCGCGGCGATGGCGCCGATCCCGAAGCCCGGCGCAAAACTTTCGGCGAGCCACACGGCAAGCCAGCCCTTGAAGGCGTCGCCCACCAGGGTGAGCGCGGCGGCGAGCTTGTTGCCGCTGCGCAGCACATTGGTGGCGCCCGGGTTGCCGGAACCGTAGGAGCGGGGGTCGGCCATGCCGAAGACGCGGCTGACGACAACCGCGAAGGGAATGGAGCCGATCAGGTAGGCCGCGATGAGCAAAAGGACGAAATGCATTTTGGCGTGAGTGCTTTTGGAGGCGTACGGGCTAGAATGTGCGCGATTTTAGCTGGGACACACGATGGATTTCATTTTTATCGAAGCGCTGCGGGTCAAGTCGCGGGTGGGTATCTATCCGCGGGAGCAGGTTGCCGATCAGCCGCTTGAGCTCAACCTGACTTTCGGTGTGCCGGATGCGGCCGCCGAGCATGACGACATTGCGGATACGATCGATTA
Source organism: Zoogloea sp. (assembly GCA_023150095.1). Lineage (GTDB taxonomy): Bacteria > Pseudomonadota > Gammaproteobacteria > Burkholderiales > Rhodocyclaceae > Zoogloea. Next base: position 12,406 of record JAKLLO010000083.1, read on the forward strand.
CGCCAAGGTGATCGAGCGGATTCGTGCCGAGCTGGCGGTGCGTCAATTCAATCTGATCGAAACGCTGGGGGAATTCATCGTCAAATTGTTATTCGACGAATTTGGCGCCCCTTGGGTGAAGCTGGCGATTGCCAAGATTGGCGTGATGAAGGATGTGCGGCGGGTTGGCGTATTCATCGAGCGCGGTCGAAACGGCGCCGAACCCCCAGCCCATGCACCCACCGCCGGCCTGCCGGGCTGAACCCGACAGGGGCGTGGGGATGCGCTGAATCAGGCTTCGGCGCTGGCGGCGCGCAGGTCGTCGAGGGCCTTGCCCTGGGCGAGCCAGTCGATCACCCACTGGGGCTTGCGGCCGTGGCCGGTCCAGCCGATGGCGGCGTTTTCCGGGTGACGGAACTTGATCACCGAGGCGGGCTTGGCGGCCTTCTTTGCGGCGGGCTTGGCCGCGGCCTTCTTGGGCGCGGGGGCGGCCTTCTCGGTGGCTTCCTGGCCGCCGATCACGTCGGTGAGGCTCATGCCGTGTTCGGCTGCGAGCTTCTGCATGCGCTTGAGCAGATCCTTCTTGGCCGTATCGGAACGGCGCCGGATTTCGGTCTCGACTTTGGTTTGGAGGCGGCGCAATTCGGCAAGGGAGAGGGAGGAGATATCCATGGCGGTGTTGTCCTTCGGCGTGACGTTCTGAGTGTGATCAGCGTTTGAGGTGGATGTGGCGGCTGGATGGCCAATCGCCACTGGGGGCTTTTTTTCAGCCCTTATTCAAGCGCTTATTCTGCCACTTTTATTTGACGGTCGGGCAAGTCTTTTTGTTATTCATTCAATCGCGACGGTGACGACCGTCGGCTTGAGTATCCGCAGAATGTCGTGGGGATGGACGCCGACCAGAAAGCCCCTTTTCCCGCCATTGATGTAAATCAGCGGCAGGTCGAGGATGCTGCGCTCCATGAATAAGGGCATCGCCTTGCGGGTGCCGAAGGGCGAGGTGCCGCCGACCATGTAGCCCGTGTGGCGTTGGGCGACGGCGGGGTCGCAGGGGCTGATCTGCTTGTGCCCGGCCTGGCGGGCGAGCTCCTTGGTGGACACCTTGCGGTCGCCGTGCATCAGGATGATCAGCGGCTGGCGGCTTTCATTCTCCATCACCAGTGTCTTGACGACGGCATGCTCCGACACATTGAGCTCCCGCGACGAGACTTTCGTTCCGCCGTGATCCTCGTATGCGTAGAGGTGGGTGGAGAAGGGAATCTGGTTTTGCCGCAGGAAGCGGGTGGCCGGGGTTTCTGGCGCGTGCTGGTCGGGACGGGACATGATGGTGATTGGCAGAATGTGAATGTCTGGCGAAACTGAGGGCGGGATACGGCGTATTGCCGGAAAGTCAGATCGCCCCTTCGTGGCGTAATAGCCAGCGTTTGGTGTCAATTAGGTGGCCGTTATTCTCATGGGCGAATCCGCCCAGCCCGGCGGCGGCGACGACCCGGTGACAGGGAATGACGAGCGGAAAGGGATTGTCGCCGCAGGCCTGGCCGACAGCCCGGGCGATGCTGCCGGCGTCGCGGGCGAGTTGGCCGTAGCTGCGGGTGGTGCCCCGAGGAATCGCTGCAATCGCAGCCCAGATGCGGCGCCGGAAGGGCGTGCCGCGGCCGGCCAGCGGGAGATCAAAGGGGAAATCCGGATCCGCCAGGTAATTGGCCAGCTGCCCGATGGCCTTTTCGGCGAGCCGATTGGCCGGGGATATCTCCGGCTGGCCCGGGGGCAGGAATTCGATTGTCTGGATCAATTGATCGTCGCTGAGGATGCCGATGGCGCCGAATGGCGCTGGCATCACTGCGGAAAAGGCCGGAAAGGCGGAAGGCGGCCGATCGGTGGCGGCGGGCTTGAACAAGGGGGCCATGCCGGAATTCTGCGCCTGCGGCACGGCCCGGGCAAGGTGTTCAGCCTTTGCCGAGCAGGGCGTTTTTCAGGTCGGCGTCGACGGGTTTGTCGCCCAGCCAGATGCGCAGCAGGGCGCGATAGAAGTCTTCGCCGGGAATGTCCTTGCCGCGGGCGTCGTTGCCGACCGAAAGGCGGGTGCCGCTTCCGGGCAGCCATTCGAGGCGGATCTGGGTGCCGGCGGGAGCGGCCTTGAGGGCCAGCAATGCGCTGCGCAATTCGTCGCTGCGGGCCTGGAGCCTGGCGAATTCGGCCTCGCTGTGATTCTTCTTGAGGCCGTCCACGAGGGCGTCGGCGAATTGCTCGGCGGTGAGTTCGCGCAGGGTGACGATCTGGATGCGCTTGGGGCCGGCCACGGTGGCGATGGCGTCGGGGGTGTCGGCGCGGCGGGGCAGGTAGAGGCCCATGGCGTACACCTTGAGCATGAAGCGGGTGCGCAGGCCGGCGCCATTGAGGGCGAGGTCGGTGCCGGCGACGGTGGTCCGGTCGTCGAAGCGCACGCCGGCCACGTCGGCTGCGTGGGCTGGCACGGCGGCGAACAGGGCGGTGGCGAGGCTGGCTGCGGCGAATGCGCGGCGCAGGATGGGTTGCATGGCTGTCTCCTTGGTTTTGATGGGCAAACGCCCGTTCATCGAGTTTCTACTCGATTTCGAACGGGCGTTTGAATCTTAACCGGAAGACTTCCGGCAGGGAAGGCGCGACGTGCGTCGGGCGGATCTCAGGCGCGCACGTCCCCGTTGCCGAAGACGATCCACTTCTGGCTGGTGAGGCCTTCGAGGCCGACCGGGCCGCGGGCGTGGATCTTGTCGGTGGAGATGCCGATCTCGGCGCCGAGGCCGTATTCGAAGCCGTCGGCGAAGCGCGTCGAGGCGTTGATCATCACCGACGCCGAATCGACCTCGCGCAGGAAGCGCATCGCCCGGGTGTAGTCCTCGGTGACGATGGATTCGGTGTGTTGGGACGAGCAGGTGTTGATGTGCTCGATGGCTTCGTCGAGGCCGGCGACGACCTTGATGGCGATGATCGGGGCGAGGAATTCCTCGGTCCAGTCGGATTCGACGGCGGCCTTGAGCTGGGCTTCGGGGATGCCGGCTTCGCGCAGGATGGCCAGCGACGCCGGGCAGGCGCGCAGTTCGACGCCCTTGCCGGCCAGCATCGTGCCGATGGCGGGCAGTTGGGCGCGGGCGATGGCGGTATCCACCAGCAGCGACTCGGTGGTGTTGCAGGTGCCGTAGCGCTGGGTCTTGGAGTTCTCGACGATGGCGAGGGCCTTGGCGGGATCGGCGCGTTCGTCCACGTACACGTGGCAGTTGCCGTCCAGGTGCTTGATGACCGGCACGCGGGCGTCGTTGGAAATGCGCTCGATGAGGCCCTTGCCGCCGCGGGGGACGATCACGTCCACGAACTGGGGCATGGTGATGAGCTCGCCGACGGCGGCACGGTCGGTGGTCTCGACCACCTGGATCGACATCTCGGGCAGGCCGGCTGCAGCCAGCCCGGCGCGCACGCAGGCGGCGATGGCCTGGTTGGAGTGCAGGGCTTCCTTGCCGCCGCGCAGGATGGCGGCGTTGCCGGACTTGAGGCACAGGGCGGCGGCGTCGGCGGTCACGTTGGGGCGGGCTTCGTAGATGATGCCGATGACGCCCAGCGGCACGCGCATCTTGCCGACGGTGATGCCGGAGGGACGGCGCTTGAGGTCGGTCATCTCGCCGACCGGATCGGGCAGCGCGGCGACCTGCTCCAGGCCCTGGGCCATCGATTCGATGCCTTTTTCGGACAGGGTGAGGCGGTCGATCATCGCCGGTTCGAGGCCGTTGGCGCGGGCTTCGGCGAGATCCTGCGCGTTGGCGTCGAGGAGCTGGGCCTTGCGGGCGCGGATTTCGGCGGCCATGGCCAGGAGGGCGGTGTTCTTGGCGTCGGTGGAGGCGGCGGCGACAGCGCGGCTGGCGGCGCGGGCCTGGCGGCCGACGGTCTGCATGTAGGTCTTGATGTCCATCTTTTCTCGCTTTGAATCGATTGCCGGCGGGTCAGCGCCGTGCCGGCGTGGCGCCGCGCGTGAGGCGCAGGCACAGCTGGAGGAATTCGTCCCACACGTCGCCGCCGACCAGACCCTTGATCATCCGGTCAATCCGGGCTGCGTGCAAGATCGCGGTGCGCAGCGGGCCGCCGTCGAGGCGCGGCAGGGCGCGCTGGATCGCCTGGCGGCGCCGGTCGTCGAAGATCCGCTCAGCCTTCATCAGGCCTTGCAGGGGCTGGCCTTCGTCGAGACCCTGGCGCAGGTTGGCGAGGGTGCGGATCTCGTTGGCGAGCGCCCACAGGATGAGCGGTGGGGCCTCGCCTTCGCCCTTGAGGCCTTCGAGGAGGCGCGCGCAGCGGGCGGCGTCGCCTTCGAGCATGGCCTGGCGGAGGGAGTCGACGTTGTAGCGGGCGACGTTGAGGATGGCTTCGCGCACCGCGTCGAACGAGAGCTCGCCCGGCGGGTGGAGCAGGCCGAGTTTGAGGATCTCTTGATGGGCGGCGAGGAGGTTGCCCTCCACGTGGTCGGCGATGAAGGCGAGGGCCTCGGAGCCGGCCTTCTGCTGCTGGCGGGCGAGGCGCTGGGCGATCCAGTCGGGCAGGCGGTCGCGCTCCGGGGCGTTGGTCTCGACGGCCACGCCGGCTTCGCACAGGGCGACGAACCACGCGGCCTTGCGGGTCGCCCAGTCGAGCTCGGGCAGGGTGACGAGGGTGACGACGCCGTCGTCGAGGCTCCTGGCGTAGCGCTGCAGGGCTTCGCCGCCATCGCGCCCGGGCTTGCCGTTGGGGATGCGCAGATCGACGAGCTTGCTGGCGCCGAACAGCGACAGGTTGCCGGCGGCGGATTGCAGTTCGGTCCATTTGAAGCCCTGGCCGGCCACCAGCACCTCGCGCTCTGCGTAGCCCTGCTTGCGGGCGGCGGCGCGGATCGCGTCTCCCGCCTCGAGGACCAGCAGCGGCTCGTTGCCGTGCAGGACGTAGAGCGGGGCGAGGGGCTTGTCGAGGTGTGCGGCGAGTTGCTCGGGGCGCAGGTTCACGGCTTGACGGTGGGCGCCGGTGCGGGGGCGGCCGCGGGCGGTGCTTCCGGCATCTTGGCGGCGGCGAGGCGGCGCATCAGCTGCTGGACGAGGTCGTTCTGCATGTCGCGGTAGAGCAGGGTTTCTTCCTGCTGTTTGGCGAGGAGCTGGGTGTCGTCGAAGGCCAGGTCACGGCGCAGGAAGATCTCGCTGGAGGGCATGATCTCCTGCCCGTTCTTGCCGACCAGCCGGAAGATGAAGCGCTGGCGCAGCTGGTATTCGCGGACGCGGCCCTGGGTGTTGAGGGCCAGGATCACCTTGTCCTTGACGTCGGCCTGCACTTCGAGACGCACCTGGGCGTCTTCTGCCTTGTCGGCGACGATGGTGTTGCCGTTGGCCCGGATCTGGCGCCGGATGGCGGCGGCCAGCTCCGAGTACTGGTACATGCTCAGGTAGATCGAGTCGAAGGGCAGCGGGCGGGCGCCGCGCAGCTGGAAGCCGCAGCCGGCCAGGAGCGTGGCGCCGCCGAGGGCGAGCAGGGTCCGGCGGCGGCCGGCGGAGTGGGGCGCGTTCATTTGGCTTGGTTCTCTCTCAGGCGCCGGCGTTCCTGCTCGTAGGCGTCGAAGCTGGGCGGCGGAGGTTCGCGGTTGATGTCGCGGCCGGGTTCGTACTGGCGCCGGGCGTTCTCGTTGGCCAGGCTTTGGTACCAGGTGCGGTCTCCGGGGGTGTTGGAGCAGCCCGCGGCGAGCAGGGCGAGCAGCAGGCAGGCTTGGATGCGCATCACGCGAAACCTCCGTTCGATCAGCCGACGATATTGACGAGACGGCCGGGCACGACGATGACCTTCTTCGCCGGGCGGCCTTCCAGGAACTTTACCGCGGCCTCGTTGGCGAGGGCAGCGGCCTCGATGACGTCCTTCGGCGCATCGGCGGCCACGCGCACGGCGCCGCGCAGCTTGCCGTTCACCTGGAGCATCAGCTCGACCTCGTCCTGCACCAGCGCGGCTTCGAGGGGCTCGGGCCAGGCAGCGGCCAGGATGTCGTCGCCGTAGCCCAGCTCGGCCCACAGGGCGTGGCTGATGTGCGGGGTGAGCGGCGAGAGCACGCGCAGCAGGATGCCGAAGCATTCCTCGATCACCTCGGCGGCGAGGGCGCCTTCACGCGGGGCCTTCTCGAGGGCGTTGAGCATCTTCATGGTGGCGGAGGCCACGGTGTTGAACTGCTGCTTGCCCAGGTCGTAGTTGGCCTGCTTGAGGAGCAGGTGGATCTCGCGGCGGAAGGCGGCCAGGGCTTCCGGCAGCTTGGTGCCGGCGAGCTGGCGCTGGGCGCCGATCTGCGGACGGATCTCGCTGCCGAAGACGTGGCCGAAGCTCCAGACCCGGCGCAGGAAGCGGTAGGCGCCTTCGACGCCGGCGTCGGACCATTCGAGGGTCTGCTCGGGCGGGGCGGCGAACATCATGAAGAAGCGCGCGGTGTCTGCGCCGTACTGCTCGATCAGGGCCTGCGGGTCCACGCCGTTGTTCTTGGACTTGGACATGGTGGTGAGCTCGTGCTCGAGCACCGTGCCGTCCTTCTTGAGCGTGGCGCCGGTGATCTGGCCCTTGGCGTCCTTCTGGATGTCGATCTCGCTTTCCCAGA